>JANXQO010000084.1 GCA_025353485.1 Chitinophagales bacterium | reverse complement strand
CGCGGCATTATATACTTCCGAAATTGAGTCATCATCATTTAGATACCCCATAAATTTAGTTTGGAAAGGGATTGCATCTGCAATTTGTTTACTAAATCCACTTCCAAATATTAGAATCGATATATTTTTAACCCGCTTATCTTGTTTTAATATTTCGAATGATTTTTGCAAATATGACCATCCTTTATATGGGCTACCAATGAAACCAGCGCCGAAAGCAATTATTTTTTCATCCGGGTTTAGCTTTAATTTCTCTCTTGCAATATTTTTTTCGGATGGTTTAAACTGTTTATTGTCTATTACATTTGGTATATAAAAAATAGGTTTATCACAAGTTAGTGATGAACTTTTTGCGCAATCAAACAACCATTTACTGGGTGAAATAAAATATAGATTATTAAATTTTGAGTATAATTTAAATTTGTTTTCAAATTCTATAAAAGATAAATCTTTTTTTTTGCCACCCGGAATTATTGGGCAATTATTACAATGCGTTTTATATTTCTCGCATGTAAAACTATGATGGCAACCTCCTGTAATATTCCACATATCATGCATAAAAAAAATTATAGGCTTATTAAGTCTTGCCAATTGATCTATACTTTTTAAGCTTAGTAAACCAAAAAGAGCCCAATGTATATATATAAAATCTGATTTTTTAATTTCTTCTATTCGTGAAACATTACTACCCAAAAGTGGATATGAAAAAAGGCCAAGATTGCCATTATTATTTCGTGTTAAATAGTTCTGTATTTTACTGTCAAATTTTGCTATTAATCTTGACCATTTATTTAAACGTTTTACATTTCCATTAGAAATCGTGGTAGAATGTAAAGATAAAATACTGGAATCAATATTTGCTTTTAAAAATGCTTCCTGAAGCCTGAATGCAGCATTACCTGCTGATTTTGTAGAATATTGTATATGAACAACTTTAATCATGTTAGTTATTTGAGCCAAATGCCTTTCTTGTTTTTATTAATAATCAAATGATATTGTAATGGTGATAATATGAACGCATTGAAATTCGCAATTACGGAAGCAATAAAAAGAGAAGCTACACCCAAATGAAAATACTTTATTAATGTTATTGAAACGATGATATATACAAAAGGACTTATTACACTTGCCCAAAATTGAATTCTTAAAGCACTTATGCCATTTAGAAACATCACGTACTTGCCCCCAAACATTTGTATATTAAAGAAAATAAATCCCCAAAGAGATACAGAAAATGGGATTGTAACTGTTCCTTTTCCCAACCATAATGTATAAATATTATCAGAAAAAATCAACATTACAATACCAATACCCAGTAATAAAACATTTAATAAATTGTATTTCTTTATCCCGTTTTTTATCCACTGAATATCATTTTTTAAATATGCTTCTGTAGTGGCTGACCAAAATGGAGTTAAAAAAATTGTAGATAACATGGCTAAAATTCCGAAGTATTTACAAACGATACTATAAGTTGTAACTTGATTGCTCCCGAAATTTCTTGATATGATAATATTAGCTGTTTGAAATTGAACAATACCCGCAACCTGGATTATAAAAAATATAATACCTAAATTAAAAAGCCCTTTTGCATAAGAAAATTTAATTTTTGAAAAACTGGGACTGTATTTTCTAAAGGTTCCTTTAAAGAAAAAGACATTAGCCGCAATTAAAACTAAAAGTGGAGAAAGGCATAAGGCAATTCCCAACTTAACTAAAGAACCTTCTGTTGTTTTAACCAGGACTAATATAAAAATTAAAGAAACTATCTGTCCCAATACGCTTATTAATGAAGATTTTGCAGATTGTTGATTAGCCAGTATTAGGGTGGTAATAGTACCTAAAACAAATTGTAAACAGAAATACGTAAATATTATTATTGCTAATACTGAAACTTCAGATCGCATATTTTCAGAAACATTCAGTAGATGTGCCCAATCAAAAAAATTATTAGCTATTAAAAAAACAACCCATACAATAAAAAATATTATTGCAAGTATTGCATAAGTAGTACTTACATAAACTTGCGCAAGTTCATGATTACCTTTAGCCTTTGCTTCGGCAAATTTATTACGTAAGCCCTGGGATAAACCAATATCAAAAAAACTAAACCACCCTACTATAGAACTTAACGTAATGAAAATTCCATAGCGTGAGGGATTTACATAATGTATTGTTAATGGTACTAATAAAAGGCTTATTGCAATGCTCATTCCTTTGATAAAAAAGGTGGCAACTATATTCTTTTTAGCTTTTATACTACGGATATGACCTTTATAAATATGACCTTTAAAAAAAGAATAGAGTGGAATTAGTGAATTGTCCATTTAAAAATTATACTGTATTTTTTTCACTGTAATTTTTGACAGAGGCAGGTTGCCGGATAGGTGAGCCACATAATCATTATCCAGGTATAGTTGACGAAGAAACCAGTCCACATTATTCCACTTTATTTTGTTATCCAAAATCTCAACTTCGTTTAAAGGTATATTCAATCCCATTCCTATGGCTTTTAAAAATGCTTCCTTCTCTGTCCAATATGTGAAAAAAGAAGCAATAGAATTATGAGAATGCTCAATTTCGTTCCATTCCTTATTTGAAAAATACATGTTGAAATCTGAAAATAATATAGGCTTTATTTCTTCTACGTCAATCCCTATTTTTCCTGTTAAACAAATTGCACACAGAACAAAAGCCCCGGAATGTGAAATATTGAAATCAATTGAATTATCAAAGTATGGTTTTTTAAACTCTGACAATTTCATATCCTTTAAAAAATATTGTTTTAATCCAAGGTATTGTAAGCCATCCATTAGAAGCACCTTTCCTAGTAAACTCCTTTGCGCATCCTCCCAATGTCTGTATTTCAAAATCTTAGTTTGTAAAAAAGATGGAAGGCTTTTTAAGTAATAGCTAAATGTATCAATGTTTAATTGTTTATCCAAACAAGTATAAAAAATATAAACCATCCCTGCTATATTATAGAATTTGGATAATTAATCTGGTTCTGTTTATCTGCTTTATTTGCATGCGTTAAATCCAAATTTAAGATTCCTGCAATTTGTGCTGCTACAGAAGGGCTAGTCATTATTTCTATATGTTCACCTTCGATCGTATACTTTTTAACATCCCCTGTTAATATGTTGCTCCATCCCATATGTGAATCATCTTTATATCCATATGTTTCGCTAGCCTGGATTAAAATTACTTTCCCTGTGTATTTTTTATTGACGGAAGTACTGATTTTTTTATCTGAAACTGTAACCCTCCTGTTAATAGATTTTAATGCATGTTTAAATTGTTTGGAAAGAAATTTCCGTTTATTAACAAGAGAAGTATTTTTTCGTAATTGGTTTATAATAAATGTAGCTTTTCCCCTGAGAAATTTTATAGAAGGCTTTGATAATTTTATATCCGGTGAATAATATTCAATAAGCACCAAAGCAGGTACCTCATCACCTTGAGCAATTAAGGTTTGGGCAATTTCCAATATTACATTACCCCAGTCACAATAGCCCATCAAACCGTAGGGACCATGAGGATATACCTTTTTTATTTCTGTGATATAGTGATTAACAACTCCGGCAGCTGTTTCGTGTGGAAAATGTTCTATAGAAAAAAAAGGCTGCTGCTTACTAATATATTTACCAAGTTCTGAATATAGTAAAAACTCCGGAATGCCAAACAAAGGAAATCTATTACCTTCCGGTTGAATGGGAATTACAAATTTTCCTTCACTTGCGGTTTGTAAAAGTTTTAAAGAAGTTTTTAGAAAATTAGACTGCTGCTCAATGGTTTGATATTTAAAAAAATCTTTTACTTCTATTTTAAGACCTAACTCACGAACCTTACTTACTAACTTTAAGATTATTAAGGAATGACCTCCGAGCTCAAAAAAATTATTACTCATCCCTACTTTTTCAACTTTCAATACCTCTTCCCATATTTCTGCAATCATCTTCTCTGTTTCATTGCGGGGTGCTACATAGTTATCATTCATTACAGACATCACATCAAAATCCGGTAATGACTTTTTATCAATTTTGCCATTGGGTGTGAGAGGCAAATTCTTTACTTCAACCCAAAGAGCGGGTACCATAAACTCCGGCAGTTTTTTTCTCAATTCATCCATTATAGCTTCTTTATCTAACACCGTTTCCGGTACCACATATCCTACCAATTTCATACTTCCACTGTGGTCTTCCCTCGCCAGCACTACCCCCCCGTTTACCCCCTGGCACTGATGAAGTACAGTTTCTATCTCCCCTAACTCTATACGATAACCTCTTATCTTAACCTGGTCATCTACCCTTCCTAAATATTCTAGATTGCCATCTGCTAACCATCTTCCTAAATCTCCTGTCTTATATATTCTTGCTTCATTTTTTTTGCTGAAAGGATCTTTAATAAACTTCTCCTGTGTAAGTTCAGGACGATTAAGATAACCCCTTGCTAACCCATCGCCACCTATACAAATCTCACCTGTTACTCCTATTGGCAGCAACTCACTTTTACTTAAAACAAGTATGGTAGTGTTTGCTATAGGCTTACCTATTACAACTTTTTCATTTAACTCAAGTTTTTTGATTGCTGACCAAATGGTTGTTTCAGTGGGACCATATAAATTAAATACATCTCCGTTAATAGCTAACTTATTTTTAAGGCTTTCTTTCACTGCTTCTCCTCCTATTAATATTCTAATAGCCTCTTTATTTTGCCATCCGGCATCTAATAATATTTGCCATGTTGATGGGGTTGCCTGCATATGAGTGGGCAAATGATAGGAAATGGTCTCAGCTAACTTAAACCCATCCATAGATACTTCTCTTGAAACAATTATTAATTTACCACCTGTTATAAGAGGCATATAAAACTCCAGGTAGCAAATATCAAAACTGTATGTGGTAACAGAAAGAATAGAAGATGTGCCCTTAAAATCAACTTCTTTTGCAACACTTTTTAATAAATTGATAAGGCTCCTGTTCTCTATCATTACTCCCTTAGGGTTACCAGTAGAACCTGATGTGTAGATAACATAAGCAAGGTTATCAGCAGTAGCTTGGGCAGGGAGATTATCTGTTGACTGTTCATTAATATAAATCCATTGACTATCTAATTCTATAATGGCAATGTCTTTAGCTAACGACAATTTTTGACTGCCTGAGCTGCTGCTTACTACCATTTTTGCATTGCTGTCTTTCAGCATGAACTTTATTCTCTCTTCAGGATATTCAGGATCTATCGGTATATAAGCACCTCCTGATTTTAAAATCCCTAAGATTCCTACTATCATCTCAAGGCTTCTTTCAATACATATTGGGACGATTGTTTCTTTTTTTATACCTCTACTCCTTAAGTAATGTGCCAACTGATTAGCCCTTTCATTAAGCTGCTTATAACTGATCTGTTCCCCTTCAAATACAACCGCTATGGCTGCTGGAGTCTTTGTTGCCTGATCCTCAAATAAATCTACAACCGTTTTATCCTTGGGATAATCAACTGCAGTATTATTAAATTCATAAAGTAATTGCTCCTCTTCTTCCTCGGTGAGCATCTTTAGTCCACCTATCTTTTGTTGCGGATTTTTTACAATAGAATCCAGAAGCCTGCTAAAATGACCCACCATTCGCTTAATAGTTTCTTCATCATATAAATCAGTAGCATATTCTACTGCACCTTCTAAACCTTTGGGTGTTTCTGTAATTGAAAATGTAATGTCGAAGTGTGCAGTATTATGAATAAATTCTTCAGGAGATACTTTCACTTCCCCTAAATGAAGTGCCTGAGCTCTTGGCGTATTCTGCATTATCAGCATTACCTGGAACAGGGGATTACGGCTTATGTCTCTTTCCTTCACCACCTCTTCTACTATCTTCTCAAATGGTACATCTAAGTGCTCATAAGCCCCCATCGTAGTACCTTTTACCAGTTGCAGCAGCTCCTTAAAAGTTAATCCACTCCTTACATAACTACGAAGAGCAAGAGTGTTAACAAAAAAACCAATCAACCCTTCCACCTCCTTCTGAGTCCGGTTAGCTATGGGGGTGCCTACACAAATATCCTCCTGACCACTATAGCGATGTAGCAATACTTTAAAAGTTGCAAGCACAGTCATAAATAAAGTAGTGCCTTCCTGCCTGCTTAAAGCCAGCAGCTGATCAGATAATAATTTGTCAATGTTAAACCGCAATAAAGCGCCACGGCTACTCCACTCAGCAGGCCGCTGATAATCGGTGGGTAACTGCAATACACCTATCCCCTTGAGCTTATCCTTCCAATAGCCTACCTTTTCATCTAATACTTCATCCTGCAGATAATTACGCTGCCATAGAGAATAATCTGCATATTGTATAGCAAGTGGCTTTAACCCTGGCGGACGCTGTTCTACATAAGCATTATAAAATTCCATCAACTCATTTACAAAAATAGACATTGACCATCCATCTGATGCTATATGGTGCATTGTTACTATCAGCACATACTCCTCATCAATAAGAGAGATCAGATGTGCCCGGACCATGTAATCTTTAGCAAGGTCAAAAGGCTTCCGTATAAAGTCCTGTATTTGTTCTTGTAAACCTTCCTGGTCATGTACATAAGACGAACCATCAATCAGTTCTAACCGCCAGCCCCCGCTATTCATTACAAATTGATAAGGCTCACCTTCCTGTTCCAGGATTACTGTACGAAGTACCTCATGACGGGTAGCAATACTTAGCAAAGCATTGGCTAAAGCTTCTTTATTTAATTTACCTTTTAAACGCCGGACAATCGGGATGTGATACTGTACACTGCCTTCCAACTGGTCTATAAACCACAATCGCTTCTGGCTAAAAGAAAGTGGAACATGGCCAATATTTCTATCAAACTTATTTATCTTATTATTGTGATTCTCATCTACTGTGGTTGATTTCCAGTTTTCGTTTCTTAAAAAATCAATGATAAGCTGTTTATTATTTTTTATTTCTGCCAATAAACTTGGGTCAATATCTACGTTCTTTGGAACTTTAAGTTGAAGTTGTTCCTCATTCAAAACAATATCTACACCATTCTTTTTAGCCAGGTGTATTAAATCAATAATATTTGTAGTTTTCTCCATACTTTTAAACCACTTTTTTATTTCAATTATATATTTAGAAGATTATATTCAGGCGTTTCCTTTTCCAGGTACAAATTTGTCTGTATTTCTACATATTTACTCAGCTCACTTATAGTAGTATATTGAAACAGATCTTTAATGCGAAGTTCTGCCTTGAGTTCTTGTCTTATAGCCGACATGACACGCATAGCCAGCAGTGAGTGCCCCCCCAGTTCAAAGAAATTCTCATTTATACCAATGCTTTCTATTCCCAATAATTCCTGCCAGATTTTTACAAGTGATCGCTCTATATTTGTACTTGGCGGTTCATAATTAAATTTATTCACTACAGCTCTTTCTTGCCGTTGACTTAAAAATTTACGATCTATTTTACCATTATTAGTAAGTGGCATTTTACGCAAAGCAATTAATTCAGAAGGTACCATATACTCCGGAAGACTTTGTTGCAAAAGTAACCTGATATCTTTTTGTAACAACAAATTGATATCGGTAAAAAGAGGAATATTAGTTGGTAAAATATCAGGATTATAATCTTTTTCACTAAAAGGCTGTTGGATAAAACTCTTTGAAGGATTTAATTCCAAGAGTACATTTACCTTTAGAGGATCCTGATCCAGTAAAAGTCTGTACTTATATCCATTTACACGTGCAATAGTAAAAATTTCTTCTACTTGTTTGGAGTCTGTATCTTCTGTTTCTATTATATTGATCAAATCTCCTACTGTGCTTGCTAATTTATCTTTCCGGGCTTTACTTATCAATTGTTCCTGCCATAAGCGGGGATTGGGAACTTCTTTTAAGGCTACTACACTAACACCTTGTTTTAGTTGATCTATTATGGTTTGTTTATCACTAATGTCACTCCACCTCTGCCAATCCGGTTTAATCATTGCCTCCTCTCCGCCAACATAAATAATTACATTATACCTGTATAAGGTAAGCTCATTAATAACCTCACCCTGTTTCCATTTTATTTCTATGTGACTGATTTCTTTATAAAGAGATTTGAGATTGAAAAAATATTCAGGGGAAAAACAGAGTTCTTCTTCTTTCAATGTATCCTGCTCCACTAACCATTCAAACTCCTGCATAGCTAAAGCATTCGGCCTTTTTTCAATTCGCAAACGTGCTTTGAACAATTCAAGTAAACGGTTGTCTCTTACATCGCCAATAATAATACGACCCTTTTCCTTTAAGAGAGAAATACTTTTCCCAATAACTTCATTCATATAATCCTCACCAGGAAAATATTGAATTATAGAGTTCAATATTATGGTATCTACCTGCTCATCTTTTTCAAGTAAAACCTCATGTGCCGCACACACTTTCAACTCAGTAGGGCCATAATCTTTCAATCCCTTTTTAATGTTTTCCCTAATGCGGTTAATGGAGGACCTTGAAAAATCAGTACCAATGTATTTTTTTACTTTCCCCGCCAGTTGATAATAAATCAGCCCGGTTCCGGTTCCTATTTCTAAAACTTTTTTCGGTTTGCCGGTAAGAATAATTTGTATAATATCCTCTAACCACTCATGCATCTGTTCAGCAGGTATAGGTTCCCCTGTAAAACTGTCCTTCCAAATATCAATATCAAATTCATCGTCAATGGCAGTTACTGTATTAGAATATTCAGCCTCATAAATTTCCTGCCAGCCTTTTACTTTCTCAGCATAAAGCTCGCGTTCCTTGGCTTTTACCACCTGCCATCTGGGTATGTAATATCCAACAAGGCGTTTGTTATTTTGGTTATCTTCCCTAACCAGCACAGCTGACTGGTTAATTAAATTACTCTTAATTAAAGCTGACTCTATCTCGCCAAGCTCAATCCGGTATCCTCTTATTTTCACCTGGTCATCTTTCCTTCTCAGATATTCTATATTACCATCAGGTAACCATCTGCCTAAATCTCCTGTTTTGTATATTCTTCCTCCTTCTTCTTTGCTGAAAAAATTTTTGATGAATTTTTGAGCCGTTAATTCAGAATGATTTAAATATCCCCTCGACAAGCCATCTCCTCCAATATAAATCTCTCCTGCAACTGTTACCGGACATAATTGTTGTTGTTCATTTACTATATAAATATTAGTATTGGCTATAGGTTTGCCAATAGATACTTTATGATTGCTATCTAGCTTTTTAATGGAAGACCAAATTGTTGTTTCTGTTGGCCCATACAAATTAAATACCCTGCCTATTTTTGTGAGCTTATCTTTTAGCGTTTCTTTTACAGCTTCTCCTCCTATCATAATTATTATGGATTCCTTATTTTCCCACTCACATTCTAATAATAACTGCCATGTTGAAGGAGTTGCCTGCAAATGTGTTGGGCAATAATGGGATATGTTCTCTGCTAATTTAAACCCATCAACAGCTACCTCACGTGATACAATAAATAATTTTCCTCCACATATCAGGGGTAAGAAAAATTCCAAATAACAAATATCAAAACTAAATGTTGTTACAGATAAAATGCTGGAATCTGATGCAAACTCTACATCATTTGCCATACTCATTAAAAAATTAACTACACCCCGGTGTTCTATCATTACTCCTTTAGGGTTGCCCGTTGACCCGGATGTATAAATTACATAAGCCAGATGATGGGGTTGAGTATCGGTTTGTAAATTAACTACCGGTTCGTTATCGATGTTTAACCAATCACCGCCTAATTCTATAATATCCGAAGATGTTGCAGTTAATATTTTAGACCGACTTTGTTTGCTGCTTAAAATCTTTGTTGCTCCTGTATTTTCCAGCATGTAGCTGATCCGTTCCTGCGGGTACTCCGGATCAATGGGAACATAGGCGCCTCCCGCTTTTAAAATACCCAAAATTCCTATAATCATATCTATGCCACGCTCTATGCAGATTGGTACCAGCGTGTCTTCCTTAATTCCCTTACCCCTTAAATAAAGGGCTAATTGGTTAGCTCTTTCATTGAGATCCTTGTAGCTTAAGTGCTGCTTCTCAAATACAATCGCAGTGGAATCAGGTGTCTTTGCCACCTGCTCTTCAAATAAATTTACAATCGTCTTATCCTTTGGATAATCAACCTTAGTATCATTAAACTCATAAAGCAACTCCTTCTCTTCTGCCTTGGTAAGCATCCTCAACTCACCTATCTTTTGCTGGGGATTTTTTACGATAGAACTCAGCAATATTTTGAAATGGTCCACCATTCTGCTAATGGTTGTCTCATTATATAGATCAATAGAATATGTTATTGAACCCCTTAGACCTTCTGGAGTTTCAGTGATGAAAAAAGTTATATCAAACTGTGCTGTATTATGCTCAAACTCTTCAGCAAATAATTCCACTCCTCCTAAACGGAATACATCAACTTTCGGTGTGTTTTGCAGTGCCAGCATTACCTGGAACAGCGGATTCCGGCTCATATCTCTCTCCTTCACCAGAACTTCCACCACTTTTTCAAATGGTACATCCTGGTATTCATAAGCTTCCAAGGTGGTAGCTTTTACCTGTTGCAACAACTCTCTAAAAGATGACCCCGACTTTACTTCGCTGCGAAGGGCAAGGGTATTAACAAAGAAACCAATCAATCCTTCTATTTCTCTCTGTGTTCGGTTAGCGATAGGACTGCCTACACAGATATCTTCCTGACCACTATAACGATGAAGTAATACGTTAAAAGCTGCAAGCAGGGTCATAAACAATGTAATACCCTCTCTCCTGCTTAAAGTTTGCAATTCTTCCGCCAGCTGCTTATCAATATTAAATTCAAACGCTGCGCCCCGGTTGCTCCATTCGGTTGGACGCTGATAGTCTGATGGTAACTGTAACATTGCTAAACCATCCAGCTTCTCTTTCCAGTACCTTAACCTTTTATCAAAAATCCCCCCCTGCAGATTATTATATTGCCATATTGCATAATCAGAATATTGTACAGGAAGTTGTGGTAGCATTACCGGACGACCTTGAACATTAGCATTATACAGTTCCATTAACTCCCTTATCAAAATAGATATTGACCACCCATCTGAAGCAATATGATGGATTGTTATAATCAGCATATGATCCTGATCTTTTAGTTTAACCAAATGTGCCCGGAGCATATAATCTTTTGACAGATCATAGGGCTGACTTATCAATTGCTGTATATAGTTTTTTAAACCTTCATTATCATTGGTAAACATTGAACCATCAATTATTTCTAACCCCCAGTTCTTTGTATTCATGATAGATTGGTAAGACGTCCCTTCGTCTATCAAAAAAACAGTACGTAAAACTTCATGTCGATCAATTAATGTTTTAAATGTATTTGAAAGCGCTTCTTCATTTAATGGACCATTTAATCGCCAAACTTCGGGAATATGATACTGTACACTTCCTTCTAACTGGTCAATAAACCACAACCGCTCCTGGCTAAAAGATAATGGAATATGCTTTATTGGATCCCTTACAATATGACCTATTTGATTGTCAAAAGAAATTGTCTTTTTTAACCTTGCGTTTTTATTGTTAAGGAAATGATCCTGCGATGTTAGATCAGCTTCCTGCACAAAATTATATTCCGATTCAATATATTTGCTTAGATCATTTACAGTTGTATATTGAAATATATCTTTTATAGCCAGCTCCGCCTCTAGTTCTTTTCTTATAGCCGATATTACCCTCATTGCGAGCAAAGAATGTCCACCCAGCTCAAAAAAATTGTCATAGATTCCTACCCGTTCAATTCCTAACAACTTCTTCCAGATATCTGCCAGTTTTATCTCCAGTTTATTGCGGGGTGCTATATACTTGTCACTCATCTGTTCTGATACATCAGGATCAGGTAAAGCCTTGCGGTCGGTCTTTCCATTAGATGTTAGTGGCAGACTCTCCAACTCAACCCAAATTGCAGGTACCATATATTCCGGTAACCTGTTTTTTAAATAAGAGACAATGGCACCCTTATCGAAAATACCTTGCGGTACTACATATCCTATCAGCCGCTTATTACCATTGATATCTTCTCTGGCCAGAACCACTCCCTGATTCACCCCCTCACATTGCTGCAATACATTTTCTATTTCGCCAAGTTCTATACGGAAACCTCTAATCTTTACCTGGTCATCTATCCTGCCAAGATATTCTAAATTCCCATCAGGCAACCATCTTCCTAAATCACCCGTTTTGTATAATCTTTCTCCTCTATCTTTACTAAAGTTGTTACTGATAAATCTCTCTTTTGTTAACTCGGGCCTGTTTAAATAACCTCTTGCAACACCAGCTCCGCCAACATACACCTCACCTGCAATACCTATTGGAACTGATTGGCGATTAGAATCTAAAATGTAAACACTTAATGTAGGTATGGGTTTGCCAATAACACTTACACTTTCTTTCATCTGCTTCCAACTTATTTCCTGATATGTTACATGTACGGTAGTTTCGGTAATACCATACATGTTTATCAGCTTACTATTCTCGTATTTTTGTTTCCAGGGTTGTAACTTTGATGGATTTAATGCTTCTCCTCCATAAATAATATACCTTATTGGGAAGTGTTTTACTTCACTTACCACGTAATCCTGTAAAACATAAAAGGCCGAAGGAGTTTGATTGAGAATTGTTACTTTTTCTTTAATCAGCAACTCTGAAAAAAGTGCAGCATCTTTAATTACGTCGTCTGGAACTATTACTAACCGACCTCCATAAAACAAAGCACCATACATTTCCCAAACGGAAAAATCAAAGCAGAATGAATGAAACATTGTCCATACGTCTGTTTCATTAAAATCAAATAAAGGCCTCTCCGTTTCAAATAATCTTACTACATTCCGATGTTCAATTAATACCCCTTTGGGCTTCCCTGTGGAGCCTGAAGTATATATAATATAGGCAAGATGATGAGGTTGAATATTTGTTTGGAGATTATGAGTTGAGTGTTTATAAAGTTCTCTTTCGTTTCCATCTATTTCTATAACCTGTATTTGCTTTAAACCCTCAATCTTTGATCTGCATTCTTTACTGGTGACAACGAATGAAGCTTCTGTATCTTCAAGCATAAATCCAATCCGTTCATTCGGATATTCAGGATCTATAGGTACATATGCACCACCTGATTTTAGAATCCCTAAGATTCCTATAATCATTTCAAGGCTTCTCTCAATGCATATTGGTACAAGCGTTTCTTCCTTTACACCTTTACTTTTTAAGTAATGCCCCAATTGGTTTGCCCTTTCATTAAGCTGTCTATATGTTAATTGCTCCTCTTCAAATACTACTGCTATAGATTCTGGTGTCTTTGATACCTGTTCTTCAAATAAATTTATAATTGTCTTATCCTTTGGATAATCAACTTTAGTATCATTGAACTCTACCAGCAACTGCTGTTCTTCTGCTGCTGTAAGTATAGGCAACTCACTTATCTTTTGCTCCGGTGATTTTACAATAGAACCCAGCAGTGTACTAAAATGACCTATCATCCGCATAATCGTTTCTTCATTATATAAATCAGTGGCATATTCCACTTCACCTTCTACGCCATTGGGTGTTTCTGCGATTGAAAATGTAATGTCGAAGTGTGCAGTATCGTAGATAAATTCTTCATCAGATAATTGTACTCCCCCTAAATGAAGCGCCTGAACTTCAGGTGTATTCTGCATTATCAGCATTACCTGGAACAGCGGATTACGCCTCAAGTCTCTTTCCTTCGCCACCACTTCTACTATCTTTTCAAATGGTACATCCTGGTGCTCGAAAGCCTCCATTGTAGTTGTTCTTACTTGTTGTAAAAACTCCTTAAAAGAGGATCCGCTTCTCAGGTCACTGCGAAGAGCAAGTGTGTTGATAAAAAAACCAATCAACCCTTCCACCTCCTTCTGAGTTCGGTTAGCTATAGGGCTGCCTACACAGATATCCTCCTGACCACTATAGCGATGCAGCAATACTTTAAAAGCTGCAAGCAAGATCATAAATAAAGTAGTGCCTTCCTGCCTGCTTAAAGCTTGCAGCTGATCTAACAACAATTTGCCTATACTAAACCTCGCTACAGCTCCACGACTGTTCCACTCGGCAGGTCGCTGATAATCCGTGGGTAATTGTAAAGCTCCTACCCCCGTGAGCTTATCTTTCCAATACCCTAACTTTTTATCCAATACTTCGCCCTGCAAGTAATTACGCTGCCATAAAGCATAATCAGAATATTGTATAGAAAGTGTTGTTAACTCTGCCGGACGATTTTCTACACAAGCATTATAAAATTCTATCACCTCATTAACAAAAATAAATTTTGACCATCCATCTGAGGCTATATGGTGCATCGTTACAATCAGCACATATTCCTCATCACTTATAGAGATCAGATGTGCCCGGATCATATAATCTTTAGCTAGGTTAAAAGGCTTCAAGACCAAATCCTGTATATGCTGTTGTAAACCCTGTGAATTATGAGTATATAATGAACCGTCAATTATATCTAACCGCCAGCCAATGCTATCCTTTACAAATTGATAAGGCTCACCTTCCTGTTCCAGGATCACTGTACGAAGCACCTCATGACGAGTAACAATAGCTTGGAAAGCATGGGCTAAAGCTTCTTGATTTAATTTGCCTTTTAGACGGCGAATTATCTGGATATGATAGTGGATACTACCTTCCAAACGATCTATAAACCATATCCGCTCCTGGCCAAAAGATAATGGAATATGTTGTGTTGGATCTGTTACTATATGATGAATTTCATTTTCAGTGGAGTCAATCTTTCGGAGCCTTGACTTTTTATTGTTGAGAACATCAATTATTAATTCTTTATTTTCCTTTATTTGTTGCAGCAAAGTTGGATCAATACTTTTCTCTTTGGAATATTTTATAGAAAGTTGATCATTATTTACAGAAATAAATATACCATTGCGTCGGGCCAGTTGCAATAAATCAGTTACATTATTAACCATTTTTTTATTTATATTTTAATTTCTTCCAGTAAGGCTGGATCAATTTCTTCAGCAAAATCATATTCTGATTCAATATATTCGCTCAACTGATTTATAGTTGTATATTGAAATATATCCTTTATAGTCAGCTCCACCTGCAGTTCTTTTCTTATTGCTGATATCACCCTCATTGCCAGCAGTGAATGTCCCCCAATTTCAAAAAAATTACTATGTATCCCTATCTTCTTCACGAATAATAATTCCTTCCAGATATTTGCCAGTTTTATTTCCAGTTGATTGCGGGGTGCTGTAAACTGATCACTCACCTCTTCTGATACATCAGGATCAGGTAAAGATTTCCGGTCTATTTTCCCATTGGATGTTAGTGGTAAATTCTCCAACTCAAGCCATATCGCAGGCACCATATATTCCGGTAGTCTCTTTTTTAAATAAGATACAATGGTTTCTTTGTCAAAAATATTTTCTGGAACTACATAACCTACCAACCGCTTATTACCATTGTTATCTTCCTTAGCCAGCACTACTCCCTGATTTACACACTCACATTGTTGCAGTACACTTTCTATCTCGCCCAACTCGATGCGGTAGCCTCTTATCTTTACCTGGTAATCCTTCCTGCCTAAATATTCTATGTTGCCATCTGCTAACCATCTGCCCAAATCTCCTGTTTTATATATTCTTGCCTTATCTTCTTTGATAAATGGATCTTTAATAAACTTTTCTTGTGTAAGTTCAGGACGGTTCAGATACCCTCTTGCTAATCCAGCTCCCCCAATACATATTTCTCCGAGAACGCCTATTGGAACTAAATTATTTTCTGTACTTACAATGTATATTTTCGTATTAGCAATAGGTTTGCCTATTAAAACAGGTACCTTATCTTTAATACGAAAAATGGTGCTATAAGTAGTATCTTCTGTTGGTCCATATAAATTTCGCACTTCTATATTTTCTGAATTCAAGTTGTTTTGTACATATAATGAAATCGGTTCTCCTGCCATATTAATTATACTCACATTGTTTAAATCAGTTCCCTCTTTTAATAAATTTTCAACTACAATTGGAACAGAGTTAATTAAAACAGAATGGTCTTGTGACAGATATTTTCCTATTAATAATCCATTTTCAATTATTTTAACAGTCTTTCCAATACTCAATGGGTAAAAGATCTCAAATATTGATAAATCAAAACATATTGAAGTGCTTGCATATACTATTTCAAAATAACTATATAAAAATTCTTGGTGACACCAGTATATAAACGCATATACATTTCTATGCTCAATCATTACTCCCTTGGGTTTACCTGTAGAACCTGAGGTATAAATAACATAAGCTAAATTATCATGAGTAGCAATGGCAGGCAAATCATCTGTTGAATGTTTATTAATCTCAAACCATTGTTTGTCCAATTCTATAATGATAAGGTCTCTTGCTCTTGACACCTTTATGCTACTTTGAGCACTGCTTACTACTACTTTTGCATTGCTGTCATCCAGCATAAACTTTATTCTTTCTTCAGGATATTCAGGATCTATTGGCACATAAGCACCGCCTGATTTTAATATTCCTAATATTCCTACTATCATCTCCAAGCTTCTTTCAATGCAAATAGGTACAAGTGATTCTTCCTTTACACCTCTGCTTTTTAAGTAGTTTGCTAATTGATTAGCTCTCTTATTAAGCTCTTTATATGTTAATTGCTCCTCTTGAAATACTACGGCAATTGCATCTGGTGTTTTGGCCGCCTGTTCTTCAAATAAATCTACAATAGTCTTATCCTTTGGATAATCAACTTTAGTATTATTGAACTCTACCAGTAATTGATGTTCTTCTGCCTCCGTAAGCATCCTCAGCTTACCTATCTTTTGCTGCGGCGATTTTACAATAGAACCAAGCAAAGTCCTAAAGTGACCTACCATCCGGGTAATCGTTTCTTCATTGTACAAATCAGTGGCATATTCCACTGCACCTTCTAAACCATCGGGCGTTTCTGTGATTGAAAAAGTGAAGTCAAAAAGCGCAGTTGTATTTTCATATTCCTCCTTGGTCAAATGAATTTTTTCTAAACTAAGATCCGGAATTTCAGGCGTATTTTGCATTACCAGCATTACCTGGAAGAGAGGATTGCGGCTCAGGTCTCTTTCCTTTACGACCGCTTCCACTATCTTCTCAAATGGTACATCCTGGTGCTCAAAAGCCTCCATGGCAGTACCTTTTATCTGTTGCAGCAACTCCTTAAATGATAATTCGCTTCTTACTTCACTGCGAAGAGCAAGGGTGTTAAGAAAAAAACCAATCAACCCTTCTATCTCTTTCTGCGTCCGGTTAGAAATAGGGCTTCCTACACAAATATCCTCCTGACCACTATAGCGATGTAGCAATACTTTAAAAGTTGCAAGCAAGGTCATAAATAAAGTAGTGCCTTCCTGCCTGCTTAAAGCCTGCAACTGATCGGATAATAATTTATCAATGCTAAACTGCAGTAACGCACCACGGTTGCTCCATTCAGCAGGACGCTGATGATCGGTTGGTAGCTGTAATACAGCTACTCCTTTAAGCTTATCCTTCCAATACTCTACTTTTTTATCTAGTACTTCACCCTGCAAGTAGTTACGCTGCCATAAAGAGTAATCAGCATATTGTATAGAAAGTGGCGATAATCCTGCAAGACGATTTTCTACATTAGCATTATAAAACTCCATCACCTCATTAACAAAAATATAAGTTGACCATCCATCTGATGCGATATGGTGCATCGTTATTATCAGCACATACTCATCATCAGTAAGGGAAAGCAGATGTGCCCGGATCATGTAATCTTTCGCCAGATCAAAAGGTTGCAGAATCAAATGCTGTATACGTTCTTGTAAAGCTTCCGGGTTATATAGATAAGAGGACCCATCTAACATTTCCAAATGCCACTTGATGCTATCATTTACAAATTGATAAGGTTCTCCTCCCTTTTCCACGATCACTGTACGAAGTACTTCATGACGGTTAACTATATTTAGCAAAGCATTGGCTAAAGCTTGTTTATTTAATGCCCCTTTTAAACGCCATATGAAACTCCTATTATATTGCACACTCCCTTCCAACTGATCAATAAACCACAAGCGTTCCTGGCTGAAAGAAAGAGGAATATATTCAGGACGTGATATTAGAAGGATAGAAGGCTCCGCCTCTTCACCAGACTGGCTTTGCAGACGTACTTGCAGTGATGCAATTGTGGAATATTCAAAAATATCACCAATAGGCATCTCTACACTAAATTCTTTGCGGATGGCTGATAGCAACCGTATGGCCAAAAGGGAATGTCCTCCAAGCTCAAAAAAATCATCATTAACGCCAACTTTCTCCAATTCCAACACATCCTGCCATATGGCAGCTAATTTTTCTTCCACTTTATTACGTGGTGCAACGTACTTACCACTCAACATTTCATTGCCATCGGGATCAGGCAAAGCTTGACGATCAATCTTGCCATTAGGAGTTAATGGAAGACTTTTTAATTCTACAATTAAGGCAGGTACCATATAATCAGGCAATCTATCTTTTAAATAAGCAATAATTGACTCGGGATTAAACAATACATCAGTTACCACATAAGCTACCAATCGTTTTCCTCCACTGCCATCTTTTGCCAGCACTGCTGCCTGACGTACCTCCTTATGATCCCGCAGAACACTCTCTATTTCTCCCAGCTCAATTCTAAAGCCTCTTATCTTTATCTGATCATCTACACGACCTATAAATTCTATATTACCATCAGAGAGATATTTTACTAAATCTCCTGTGGAATACATCAGTGATTTCTCCTGATCGTTAAAAGGATTTTGAATGAACTTCTGTTTTGTTAATTCAGCATTGTTTAAATATCCCCTGGCTACACCATCGCCTTCAATAAATAATTGCCCCCGCACACCAACCGGGCACATAGTTAATTCCTTATTTAATACATAAATACGAGTATTAGAAAATGGTTTGCCAATGGGTATAGAAGCTCCATATTTACGATCTTTATCAACTATATGGAGCAACTTTCCAATTGTGGTTTCTGTTGGGCCATAGTGATTAATTACCTGACATGGGGAACCGGATAAATAAATTTTTTGAGCTACCTCAGATTCTAAAGTTTCACCGCCAAATATTAATAATTGAACAGGTAATAATAACTGTTCATCAACTGATAAGACTTTCCAGTGTGATGGAACTATTTTTAAACAATCTATTTTATGTTCTCCGAAGTATTCGTGGAGATTTTCAATATTACTTACTGTTTCTTTTGAAAACAAATGCAGACTCCCTCCAAATACCAGGGAACTAAATAGAACAGTATTACCCAGATCGGTTGCAATTGTAGATACAAGTGCAAAAGATTTGCATTGATCTATCTGAGTCTTTTGCTTTAAACCAAACAAATAGTCAACAAGATTTCTGTGTTCAATCATTACCCCTTTGGGCTTACCTGTAGAGCCTGAAGTATAAATTACATAAGCAAGATGATGAGGATGAACTTTAACTTTTAAATTTTCTATTGAATGATTGCGGATAATTTCTGAATTACCGTCTATCTCTATAACATCCAACCCTACTGGCAAATTTATTTTGCTATTTCTACCTGTAACAATTAAAGTAGCGCCAGAGTCTTCCACCATATAAAAAATTCTTTCTTTCGGAAACTCAATATCTATCGGCACGTAAGCCCCTCCCGCTTTTAAAATTCCTATTATTCCCACTATCATCTCTGCACTACGCTCTATACATATTGGTACAAGGATATCTTCCCTTACACCTTTATTTCTTAAGTGATTTGCTAACTGATTTGCTCTTTCGTTAAGTTCTTTGTAAGTTAACTGTACTTCTTCAAAAACTATTGCTATTGAATCAGGTGTTTTTGCTGCCTGCTCTTCAAATAAATCTACTACACTCTTATCATTTGGATAATCAACTTTTGTATCGTTAAATTCATATAGTAGTTGATGCTTTTCTTCCCTAGTCAATATTGCCAGTTCACTTATCTTTTTCTGTGGCGATTTTACAATGGAATTCAGTAGAGTCTTAAAATGACTGATCATTCTATTAATCGTTGCCTCACAGTACAAATCAGTAGCATAGTGCACGTTACCCTGCAAGCCATCTGTTGTTTCTTTTATAAAAAAAGTCATATCAAACCTAACAGTATCATATTTAAATTGTTCAACCGATAATTCCACTTCTCCTAAACGATTTACGTTTACAGCTGGGGTATTATGCAATACCAACATTACCTGAAACAGAGGATTTCGGCTCAGGTCTCTTTCTTTAACCACCACTTCTACTACTTTTTCCAAGGATAAATCCTGATTCTCGTAAGCTTCCATGGTAGTGGATCTTACCTGCTGCAACAACTCTGCAAATGACTCACCGCTTTTTACCTGGCTACGAAGAGCAACGGTGTTGACAAAAAAACCAATAAGTTCTTCTACCTCTTGTTGGCGATTAGCAATGGATGTCCCTACGCAAATATCCTGCTGATCACTGTAGCGGTGAAGCAATATTTTAAAGGCAGCGAGCAAGGTCATAAACAAAGAAGAACCCTCCTGCTTGCAAAGCATTTGTATTTGATCAGACAGTTCTCTTTCTATAGTGAATTCTACTGATGCCCCATCGATTCCCTTTACAGGTGGCCTTGTAAAATCTGTTGGAAGTTGCAGAGGAGCAACAGCTTCCAACTTATTTTTCCAATAATTAATTTTCTTCTCTAATACTTCACCCTGCAAATTATTACGCTGCCATACAGCATAGTCAGCAAACTGTATTGGAAGTAATGCTAATTGAGTTGGACGGTCATCTACATAAGCATTATAAAGTTCTATAAGTTCATTTAGTAAAATAGAATTAGACCATTCATCCGAAGCTATATGATGTATTGCTATTACCAGCACATGATTTTGGTCACTAAGTGCGATTAAGAAAGCCCGTAACATAAAATCCTTTGACAAATCAAAAGGTTTTCGAATCAAAGTTTGTATATATTTTTGTAGTTCATCCCCGTCTTGTGAGTATAGGGAACCATCAATAGTTTCTAATTGCCAGCCTTGGGTATCCAATGTAATTTGATAAGCTTCTCCGTTTTGTTGCAAATACACAGTTCGCAAAATTTCATGTCGATCTATTATTGACTGAAGCGAATAAGATAATGCCTGCTTATTTAATTTTCCTTTTAATGGAAATATATTTACAACCTGATAATGTACACTGCCTTCCAACTGGTCTATAAACCACAGCCGCTCCTGGCTAAAAGAAAGTGGGATATGACCAATATTTCTATCAAACTTATTTATCTTATTGTGATTCTTATCTACTGTTGTAGATTTCCAATTTTCGTTTTTTAAATAATCAATAATCTGTTGCTTATTATTCTTTATTTCTTCTAATAGGTTTTGGTCAATATTTATACCCTCAGGAACTTTAAGCTGAAGTCTTTCCCCATTCAAGACAATGTCTACATTATTCTGTTTCGCCAGGTATAATAAATCAATAACTTTTGTAATCTGCTCCATAATTGCAGGTGGATTAATTTTATTTTTTATATATCTATTAATTCAAATGTTGTGTGTTTATTGCTGGAACTTGCACTTGCCTGTATCTCCAGATATCTACTAAGTTCACTAATAGTGCTAAACTTAAATAGTACATGAAGCGGAATGGATACCAATAAATTTCTTTCAATGTAAGAAGATAATCTCATTGCCAGGAGTGAGTGTCCGCCCAACTCAAAAAAGTTATCATTCATACTAACGGTTTCAATATTTAGCAACTCCTGCCAAATATTTGCAAGGACTTGTTCCATTTCGTTGCGAGGTGCTATATAATTAATTTTATTAACGTGACCTCTATCTTCTCTCTGGCTTAAAAAACTTCGATCCACTTTGCCGTTATTATTTAATGGTAATTGACGGAGTGAGATAATTTCCGAAGGCACCATATAGTCGGGAAGACTTTGCTTAAGTAAAAGCCTGATATCCTTTTGAAGCAGTACACTGATATCAGTAAATAAAGGAATATTTGTAGATAAGGTGCTGGCGTTATTTGTTTTTTTACTGTAAGGCTGTTCAATAAAACTATTTGAGAATTTAGGCTCAAACACCACATTTACTTTTAATGGATCTTCATCCAGTAAAAAACGGTAGGTATAACCTTTATTAGAAGCATACGCAAGGATATCTTTTACTTCTTCTGTTTCGATATCTTCTTTGCTTATTGTTTTTAACAGATCGCCTACAGTTCTTAGGAATTTATCCTGTAGTCCATTATTTAATAATCGTTCCTGCCATAACCGGGGATTTGGAACATCTTTTATCGCAACTATATTACCTTGTTGAAGTTGAGAAATTATCATTTGCATATCTCCCAGGTCTTTCCAGCTTTGCCATTTGGGTTTAAAAATCTCTGCTTCAATACCCACATAAATTATTACAGTAAACCGATAGAGGGTAAGCTCATTAATGTAAGAACCCTGCTTCCATTTTATCTCTATATGAGTGATCCGGGGATAAAGCGATTGCAGCCTATAAAAATAATCAGGAGAAAAACAAAGCTCTTCTTCTTTCAAAATTTCCTGCTCCATTGCCCACTTAAACTCATTTATACTAACTGATTTCTGTAACTTCTTTATTTGAAGCAGGGCTTTGAATAATTCCAGCAGGCGATTATCTCTTACATCACCAACAATGATGCGTCCCTTGTCTTTTAAAAAAGAGATGCTCTTGCCGATAACATCCGTCATATAATCCTCTCCCGGGAAATATTGAACGATTGAGTTCAATATTATCGTATCGACCTTCTCTCCTTCTTTTAATGAAATCTCATGCGCAGCACACACATGCAATTCTGTAGGGCCATAGTCCCTTAAGCCTTTACTTATTCTTTCAGAAATCTGGTTAATAG
Source organism: Chitinophagales bacterium (assembly GCA_025353485.1). Classification (GTDB taxonomy): domain Bacteria; phylum Bacteroidota; class Bacteroidia; order Chitinophagales; family Chitinophagaceae; genus Ginsengibacter. Next base: position 7,050 of record JANXQO010000084.1, on the reverse strand, counting down.
AAGACCTGGAAAAATCCGTACCTATATATTTTTTTACTTTCCCTGCCAGTTGATAATATATTAATCCTGTTCCGCTTCCGATCTCCAGAACATACTCTGGTTTTTCAGACATGATTACTTCGATGATATCGTGTAACCATTCCTGCATCTGCTCAGCAGGAATAGGTTGTTCAGTAAAACTATCGTTCCATCCAATAATATTAGATTCAGGGTCAATGCCTTCGGCTACTTCTGTTTTCGCATATTCTATTTCATATAATTGCTTCCAACTGGCTACGAGGCTGGTATATAATTCACGCTCTTTTGCTTTTACAATTTGACCGTCCGGCACATAATAACCTACCAGTCTGTTCGTGGATTCATGGTCCTTTTTCACCACCACACAACTGCTGTTTACATGGCCAAGCTTGTTCATTGCAGATTCAATTTCCCCCAACTCAATACGGTAACCTCTTATTTTTGCCTGATTATCTATACGTCCCAGGTATTCTATATTTCCATCCGGTAACCAGCGGCCTAAGTCCCCGCTCTTATACATCCTTGCACCTTGTTTTGTAGTGAATGGATTTTTAACAAATTTTTCAGTCGTTAATTCAGGTCGATTTAAATAACCTCTTGCCAAACCGGTTCCTCCAATGCATAATTCTCCCGCTACACCAACCGGTAAAAGATTCTGATAGCTGTCTAATATATAAGCTGTTAATGTTGGTATCTGTTTTCCAATTATACTTCTTCCGCCACGTATATGTTGCCACCCGATCTCCTGATAAGTTACATGTACAGTCGTCTCTGTTATACCGTACATGTTGATAAGTTTGCAGTTGGAATACGCCTCTTTCCATGGCTGTAATTTCATAAGATGGAGAGCTTCGCCTCCAAAGATCACATACCGTATAGGAATCATATTTGCCTTACCTACAATAAAGTCTTGTAAAACATAAAATGCAGAAGGCGTTTGATTCAGGATGGTTACCTGCTCATTAATTAATAGAGAGGCAAAGAGTGAAATATCTTGCGTTACAAATTTGGGAACGATTACCAGTCGGCCTCCATAAAATAATGCTCCGTACATTTCCCAAACAGAAAAGTCAAAAGAGAATGAATGGAACATTGACCATACATCTTTTTCATTAAAATCAAAAAGAGTGTTTGCGTTTTTAAATAGTGTAACTACATTGTGATGTTCAATTAACACGCCCTTAGGCATTCCTGTTGAACCAGATGTATAAATCACATAAGCCAGGTTATCAGCAGTAGCGATGATCGGCAAATTATTTGTTGGCTTTTCATTAATGTCAGGCCATTGATTATCCAATTCTATAATAGTAAGATCTTTTACTGTTGACAACTTTTTGCAGGATTGACTGCTGCTTACTACTACTTTTGCTTTGGTGTCTTCCAACATGAACTTTATCCTGTCTTCAGGATATTCAGGATCTATTGGCACATAAGCACCTCCTGATTTTAATATACCTAAGATACCCACTATCATTTCAAGACTCCGTTCAATACATATTGGTATAAGCGTTTCTGCCTTTACTCCCTTTCCTATTAAATAATGCGCCAATTGGTTTGCCCTTTCATTAAGTTGCTTATAGGTTATTCGCTCCTCTTCAAACACTACAGCTACTGACTGCGGTGTTTTGTCAGCCTGGTCCTCAAATAAATCTACAATTGTTTTATCCTTTGGATAATCAGCCGCCATATTATTAAATTCTACCAGCAACTGCTGCTCTTCTGCCACTGTAAGTAATGATAATAATCCTATTTTCTGATGCGGTTGTTTTACAATAGAATTAAGCAGTTCTTTATAATGCCCTGCCATACGCTCTATTGTTTGCCTGCTAAACAATTCAGAACAGTATTTTACTATGACTTTAATACCGAGAGCGGAATCCTCTATTATAAATGCCAGATCAACTTGTGAGGTATTACTTTTATAAACCTCTTTGGCCACCTGTATTTCTGCTAAACTCAAACTCGATAATTGAGGTACATCCTGCAAAATGAACATCACCTGGAATAAAGGATTACGGTCAGTATCTCTTTCTTTTACAACTGCCGCTATCACTTTTTCAAATGGCACTTCCTGGTGTTCATAAGCTTCTAAAGCAGTAACTTTTACCCGTTGCACCAATTCATTAAATGACTCATCTCCTTTTACGTCGCTACGAAGAGCAAGGATATTAAATTCTTTTACTACTGGCTGGCTACAATTAGCTATGAAGGTCCCCACGCAAATATCCTGTTGCCCGGTGTAGCGATTAAGTAATACTTTATAAACAGCCAATAAAGTAATAAATAAAGTTGTGTCTTGCTGCCGGGAAAATATTTTTATTTGATCGGATAGTTTTTTATCAAGGACGAATTCTACTGATGCTACCTGACTTCCCTGTACAGGTGGCCTTGTATAATCAGTTGGGAGTTGCAGCAGAGCGACATCCTGTAATCTATTTTTCCAATACTCAATAACTTTGGTAACTTCTTCCATATTTAAGTGTAGAGATAATTTGGCTGTTTTATTTTGGCTATTAATTATTCTTAATGATAATTTCTTTTCCTTAAGTTGCGTAGGAAATCTATAAGAAATAAGGTTTTATCAGCTTAGGTATTTTAGCACATACTTACATAAACCTTTCTTTCACCTTTGAAAGGCATTCTGCCATGAGCCATCAAGAGATTATCAAGTATCACTACATCGCCTTTCTCCCATTTAAACTTGAGGGCTGTTTCAAAATGGACTTCAGTAATTTCTTTTAAATATTCCTCTGGTATTTCATCTCCATTGCCATAAAAGGCATACTGTGGATATTTATATTTACTTTTTGAGTATTGTGTTTTAAGGTATTCATAAACTTCACCGGGTAAGCTCGAGGGATGGAATTGATTAGCCTGATTAAACCAAACTTCTTCATTTGTAACAGGATGTTTAATAATACCCGGCCCATTATGAGATAAACAAAGATTTTCGTTTTCCCAAAAATATTCGACTTTATTATCCTTACAATACTTTTCAATTACCGTTTTATCAGTAGTATCAAAAGTACTCATCCAGCTTTTGCCCATACCTTTGGAACCGGTTAAATATCTTGTATACTTTACTCCAAGTTTTCCAAATTTGTCAACGATGTCAGGATTCAGATTTTTCAGAATTTGTCTACAATCAGCCAGGGGGGTTTCACCTCCCTCTTCAGCAGGAATATGGGAATAGAAAAACAAATATTGCGGCCATCTATTTGAATAAGACATTTCGTTGTGAAGAGTTATTGGATATTCTTTAGGATACTCTGTTGAAGTGTAAATATCTGATGTTAATTTCGTTCGTGGTGAGTTCCCATCCATATAGCTGAAATTAGAAGCCCCCGAAAACTTCTCTTTAACTTTTAGAAAATCCTCATTACCCTTAACATCAAATCCACGAAAAAGCACGGCTCCATGTTTTAACAGCAATCCCTTAAGCATACTATCATTATCTTCCATATATGTTAATAATCCATCTAAACTCATTTGATTCTTAGCTTCAGGAGAAATAATATTTAATACCTGCTCTTCTTTAATAAGCTGTGTTATTACAATTTCATTTTGCATAATCTTAATTTTATAGTATTAAGGTATTACTTTGTTCTGGTCCTGCAAGGATTCTCATCCTCATAATATGTTTTTATCTTTAAAAATTAACAGGATCATTTTTTTTCTAAAATAAACGATTCTTTAATTTCTTAATTTAGATATTCGATTAATAATATTCTACTAAACATAGCTTCGCTTTCCTCAGCCCCATGTAACGAGTTATGTTAAACAATATTTCATTCATTTTTAATTTATCTCATCTACATTTTGTATCACCTTTCATATCTATGTAGAAATAAGATCAAAGATCAAAAAGAAGGTTCTTCCCATCACTTATTCTTTTACCTCTATGACTTTGTTATAATTTTTAAGGGAAGATTGGTGAAGAGTTTTATGGTTAAAACTTATCCCTTTTTTAATTAAGTGCGGATTTTTTTCTTTTTTGCTTTTGCTTTGGGTGATATAAGTAATCATATCCATAACCGTAATTGTTTTTTAAGAACCCCCTTATTTTAACCCCATTAAAAATTATTGCGGGATTATTTATAGGGTTTATTTGATTATTTTCATCTATTCTTTTTATAAGCATTTTTGGGGTATAATTGTGCCTGATGATATATAAGGTAGCATCACAAAGAGGAGATAATATGTATGCATCCGTCACCAACACTATTGGTGAAGTATCAATAATTACAAGGTCAAAAATTTCATCTAAATAATCAATTATCTCTTTTACTTTACCATTTGCCAAAAGTTCAGTAGGGTTTTCTGGAAGTGCCCCGGATGAAATAAAGAACAAATTTTCATGCGCTTCTACAGGTTTTGTAATTTCTTCAGGTTCTTTTTGTCCCATTAAAAATTCAGTAATTCCTACCGGCTGATTTACCTTTAAGATTTTAGCAATTGTAGGATTATTTAAGTCCATATCCACTATGACTACTTTTTTACCTGTTAGCGAAAGGCTTACGGCCAGGTTAGCTGCAATAAAGCTCTTTCCTTCGCCGGAAATGCTTGAAGTAATCAGAATTTTTTTATGCGCTGAGTCTATACCTAAAAATGATAACGACATTCTTAATTTTCTAAACTCTTCCGCAATAAAACTTCTCCTGCCTGCTTCAATTACTAAAGAGGTTTTCGATTTGTCAAAGGCAACTTCTCCAATAATTGGAATAGAAGTCCTTGATTCCACTTCATGTCTGTAAAGAACTTTACCAGTAAGAGATTCTCTGATGGATATAATTGCAATACATATACCCATCATTCCCACAATTGCAATTAAATAAATTAATGATTTAATTGGGCTGACAGGGTAAGGGCTCGTCTGGGCGTAATCTACAACCCTATTGTTTGAAACTTTAGAAGCATATGCTATTTCACTCTCTTCTCTTTTTTGAAGTAAAAAAGAATAGATATTACTTTTAATTTGTTGTTCTCTGCTTATTTCGAGTAATTGGCGTTCTTTCTGCGGTACAACCTGTAGCATGGAATTATAACGTCCATTAGTAACATTAATATTTTGTTTTGCAGCATTTATACTTTGCTGTTGACTTTGAATATTTTGTAATATATTAGGTTTTATTTTATTTATCTCATCTTGAATTGCTATTAAATTAGGGTTGTTTTCACCTACAGTTTTCTTTAGTTTTTCATATTGCAACTGAGATGTATAAAGTTTATCCATAAGCTGCGAAAGCATAGGATCGCTTACTCCTAAAGTAGAAGGAACAATAGCGGAACTGTTATCTTTATTTTGTACAAATTTTTCAACCTGATTTAGTACTGAAATTTGAGTGTTTATATCACTCAATTTTTGGTCGTTAGCACTTACATTTTGTAAATACAATTGTCCTTGAGTACTTATATCTACGGCTCCTCTTCCAGATTTATATTGTTGAACTTTTCTTTCAATCGAATCAAGATCAGAAGATATTAGCTTAAGTCTGGCCTCAACAAAAGTCAGGGTATTTTTTGCTAATGCATCTTTTTCATTAATTTCTGATTGTTTATAAGAAGCTATTAACTGATTTAAAATATCTTCAGCACGTTTAGGTACTTCATCTCTATAACTTAACTCTACCAGAGAGGATAATTTACTTGCTGCTTCTACTTTTAATCCTCCCAAAATACCGGGCACAATAGCTTTAGGATTTACTAATGAAAAATAGAGTTGCTTAATAGGCTCATCTGATTGTTCGTAATTATTATTAGATAAAAATTTCAAGCGGCCAAAATGAGTAGTAACTATCTGATTGAGGGGATATTTATATTTATCATTTAATATGACCTCATTATTATTTTTAGTAAAATTTAATTTGATTTTATCAGTCCCTATTAAAGAATCAGGATTTGCTGTCTGAATTATAACAGGAGATTTTGTATAGGCGGATACAGATTTAAATTTTCCTTTTTCAAATATAGGAGCGTACAATCCTAAGTTTTTTACAACATCAAGCATCAATTTTCTTGATTGAATAACTTCAATCTCGTTCTCAACAGTTTTTTTAGAAGAAATTTGATCTAAAGATTCCATTAATTTCGAATCCTCATTCCCTTTCTTTTCATCTTTTATAATAATGGTAGCATTAGCCTGATAAATAGGGGTGGCAAAGTGAATATATGTGTAAGCTATGCCTCCGGCAATTAGTATGGTAAGCAAAAAGACAGGCCAATAGGGGAGATATTTTGAAATCAGTTGTTGCATCAGATTTTCTTCAGGTTGCTCACCTGTTATAGGTTTATGTGTTTGCATAGACTTAGTCTTAAAAACTAAAATTTATTTAATCAACTAAATTAGTTTAGTTATTCTATAGTTCCAAAAATTAAGAAATAAAGATGTGCAGGAATTAATATAGCAACATCATATATGCCATTGCGGTTTAAATCTCCTAAAAGATACCCCAATAGAATTGTAAAGGCCATAACAACACAAAAAAGAGATAGGATAAAATACAACTTAATATCCGGTTGTTGCAGAATCGAAATATCTCCGGAAGCAGGTTGTTTAATTAAATAAGTAACTTCTTGAAGAGAAGGTCTTTTTTGTAAAATATTTACATCAAAAATGAATAAAATATTTATTACTAATAAAGGAAGCGTTATGCCTGACAAGAATATTGGCATAAATATCTGTAACTGAGTTAAGATAAAACTAATTGCAATAACGATGATAATAGGCCTTTTCATAATTTTATTCTTAGGTTTAAAATAAGTTGTGCGTTTAACATTTTGATAAACAAAAATTAAATGAAACCTTTGGGGAGAATTTTTCAGATAGGTATTAAGAAATATTAGCTTATTTGAATAAAATAGCTTTTGGAAGGAAAAGGAGTTAACAATGAGTTAGTAATTAATTACAAAATTAATTAGGTCTTTTGGTATTTAAGGCTTTGGAAGGATAAGAAGTAAGAGGAGGTAAAAATTTATTAAAAAAATTTGTTTTATATTTTTTTAATAAATTTTTTTAGTATAATCATATTTACT
>JANXQO010000064.1 GCA_025353485.1 Chitinophagales bacterium | reverse complement strand
GTATCGTAATTAAATGTATGACCGCTGCTGTCAGATAAAAAATGAAATTTTATTTTTGAGCCTGCAAAATCATTTTTTGCATCATCATACATATGAATTTTTATGTTAGAATTATTAACAACGGAATCTTTTTCATCACCCCCAATAATGCGGATTCTTATTCCATTATTCACTTTTCCATTGATGTGATAAACATCATTTCCTGATAATCCATACAGCCGGATTTCTTTTGTTTCATCATTTTTAAAAACTCTTGAATAAAATGGATGCTCTTTTGTTTCTCCCTCTTTATTTATCTTATATAAATTAATTGCAGTTTCATTATCATTTAAACGTTCTATGTCAAAAAGCTCATCTTTTTTGCTGCCAACTATTTCTACATCTTTAGCTAAAAAATAATAATACTTTGTGGCATCATCAATAAGATGACCGCGACGGGATTTTAATTTTGCTATGATCTCACTTCCTGAAATTGTAAAAATTTCAGGCGGCAATTGTTTCACTGAAGTTTCAATGATATTATCTGTTAGCGACTGTTGCAGGCTGCGGGCCTGTGTTTGCCATTGTTCTAATGTAACCTGGTTAGTCAAAAATCTGTCAAGCATTCTTTTTTCGCTGCTTAAAGTTGTAACATCTTTTATTGTATAATCAAAGCTCTGCAGGTATTTCATTCCTGCTGCAGATATTAAAAGTTTAAGAAGTACGCCATCATATTTAAAAAAAGCCTGGTCACGATCAGTGGGTATTGGGATGTAAATATTTTGTTTCCCTTTTTCTATTTTACCCCATTTCCATTGATCCCAATGCCTGTCCCAATCTCCAATAAACATATCAAACAATCTTGCTTTTGCAAAGGCAACTTCGTCAACCTGGCTATTATTATCCTCAAACATTTTTTCAAGTAATTTATCAGACCCGATAAATGTATTAAAGTTTCCTAAATTATCTGCATCACTCCAATCGCCTTTGGGCCTTTGTTCCAAAAGATAAAGTTGATCCCCATATTTTTTATTTAAAGTATCAAGTTTGGATTGCTGAGGCAGATAAAAATATTGGGGATAAGTATGTGGTATCTTAACGGCCTCTGCCATTAGTGGTACTGCAAGAGCGCCATAAGGATGCGATGTAGAAATTTCATCGTTGGCTATATGTTCAATAAAAGTGTGTTTAAGTATTTTTGGAATAAGAGGGGAAAGCGATTTATTTACTGACCGCAAAGCATATTCTTTATCGCCGGCAAATTTTGCATGCAAAGATCTTGATTGATGTGATCCACCCTGTTCATAAGATATCATTCCACCTTTGGCAGTATCCAATTTTAAAATCGGGAAGATTACCGGAGTTATCCATTCCCTGCGGTTATTTTTACCCCAAAGCCATTGGTAAAATGACGAACGTTTATATTCAGCACCGGCTGCAATGGTTTTGTATTTGCCATCATTACTTTGAAGATTAACCTGTGATAAAGCTGACCGGCTACAAACTAAAAATAAAAATATAATTGATAAAGAAAGCTTGTATATATTTTTCATTAAAGATTTTTATGAAGTTTATAATAAAAACCCTGCCACAAAATCTTTTTCACACTACTAAGTAAGGAAATAAATCTTATAGAAAACAGGGAGAACAGAAAGGGTTGCCTGATTTTTAAAACTGGGGAACACCATAACAGATAAAAATGAATGTGATTATAGTATTGTAAGAATGAATTAACAATTTATTTTATGCAATAGTTCTTTGAAAAACTTCTTAAGAAATTGAATAAGTGAATGAGACTTTGAATTATAAGTTCAAAGTAATTCTATGTTTTAAAAAAACATTCACCCGATCAACTCTTATGAAGTATTCAAAATTTATTTTTAGATTAGGCGGCGCCACCCACAATGTTATTAAACATTGCAGTTCCGATACCAAAACTAAATACAGCAACTTAGCGTATTCACTATTCCTTTCAACAGCCCTCGCTGCAATCGGCGGATATGATATAGCCCGTCAGTTTAATTCATCAGTACCTTTTTGTTTGGCAATGGGCATTCTTTGGGGCACTGCTGTTTTTAGCTTTGATTATTTTCTAATTAATGGTGGTATGGTAAAAGGTATTTTTAAATACATAAGAATACCTGTGGGCCTGGCTAATGTATTTATTACAATAACCGCATTATTTGTTTTACTTAATCAATCCACCATTGATACTTCCATTCGCCTTACCAATGCCAATAAGGTTGGTGAAAGTGACAGTACTTATTTAAGTGGCAAAGAAAACCGCTATGCACAGGTAGTAGAAAAGAAAAAGCACATTGATGAATATCACCAACAAAATTGTGTACCCGAAGCGCTTTATATACACCCTGGTCCTGAGTATGATAAAAAACATTCCTTGTGTATTACAACAAACAATGAAATAGCAGAGGAAACTGCAAAATTAGACAGCAGCGAACAAACTTATTATACAGCATATCAAAATGAAAAGGAAGCACTGCAGAGCATTACCAGCAACGATTTTTTTACAAAAGCAAAATTATTACCGGGCATACTTAGTGCTAACAGATTGATCCTGGTATTAGCTGTTTGCCTTTTTATATTTCTTGGCTACATTGAATTACAGAGCATACTTATGAAGTTTGCAATAGACTCTGCCGACGAATATCACATCAATTTAAGAACATACAATGCCAATAGAAAGTCGATAATTGCATCGCACATGGATAATGAAGTACATGCAGAAAGAGAGAAACTACTGCTTAACAAAAAAGTTATCGTTGAAGAAATTACCCGGTTAAAATTTAATGTAGATATGAATGCCAGCGATGCAAAAGCATTAAGAGAGTTAGAGGTAAAAGGCAAAATAGAAATACTAAGAAGGAAAGGCTATAACGCAACGGCCAATGATTTAGAAGATATATGGAAACAATACATCAACAGTGGTTCTTCAACTCCGGAGGATACTGATATTTTTAAAATGACCCAGTCTATGATACATCAGGTTGAGGAAATAAAAAAAGCATCTGTAAAAGAAAATATTGCAGAAAATATTTTTAACTGGATTGTTACCAACATCACTTACGATACGCAACATTCAAAAGAACACTACCGTACAGCAAAAGAAACCTACAACGAAAAAAGAGGGCTTTGTGGTGAACTGAGTGTTTTGTACATGGCCTTTTTAAGAGCAGTAAATATTGACTGTAGCTTTTGTGAAGTAACTAAAGATGAAACCGGAAATGAAACAGCCCATGCCTGTATTATCATTAAAAATAATAATGGCGCAACACAGCTTTCAGATGTAGCGTATAAATCTTTTATCATAGAGCATTTGGGCTACAAAATTTTTACAGACGCTCAATTAAAAAATAAATACGATAACTGGAATCAATAAAATTTAAAAAATAATATTATGGGAAAGGTTAAGTTTCCTTCATTTCAATTGCGCAACCTGTTTAAAAGAGAACAATACGATCCAACTAAATTTAAAACCATTAACGATGAATGGGATGAAACTACATCCGGCAGTGGCAATGCTAATAGCAATATATCGGCCACAGGGGTATATCAAAATTCAGATTTGCCTTTAGAGCAACAAATAAATCTTATTAAGCAAAGATTGGAAATGTTTGATAAGACCTTACCTGTTATAAAAAACGGGGATGCGAAGTAAATTTTTACTTTTGATCCTGTTTATTACTGCCAGTACATTATATGGCATATACAGCATATACAGGATGCTGTACCAAAATAAAACTCCTTATACAGTAGAATGCAGAGGCGTACAACTGGATAGCAATAAAGTAATTGCTATAAGCAACTACGAACAGAAATCTAAGGATACCTTGTTTGTAAATTTTGCTCAATCCAAAGTAATTATGCCGTTTACTTTGGGTTATTTGTTTTTTGATAAATTTAAAAATGAATTTGTACTTAAAAATAATGCGTGTGTATTTAATCCTTCAGGGGATAAACCAGCCAACTATTTTTTACCATTTTGCAGAACCTTAAACGGTGGTAAATTTAGTGCCGTAAAATATTTTGGTGCATCCGAAATAATAAGCCAGGATATTCTTTTTAAAAAAGGTGTAAAGTATAACAGTGGCGCAGGCACACCGGAAAACAGGATAAGTATAGAGCTGGTCAAATTTAAAAATCAATTATTTCTTACAACAAAAGATGATGGGATAGAAACAAAATATCCTGTTAAAAGTAATGCTGAAAATGTATATGATATAATTTTAAACCAGCCTGTTACTTCCAATTCCCCTGCCATTTTTTTATTTGATAATACAACTTTTAAATCTGCAAAATATAGCCTGGAAATAAAAGCAAATACCTTTGAAGTAAGTTATATAGTTAAAGACAGTAATGGTTCCATTATACAGAAAGCAAAAAGCAGCAATCCAACTTTTATTGTAGCTGGTTATTTGTTTTCCATAACACCTAAGTACACACAAATTTTTTCAATACTGTATCTCCTGTTTTTTGCCTGCATAGTTGGGTTTCAAATCTACTTTTTAAAACTTTATACCAATACAGGCTCACCTGTTATACAGTCATTGTTCAGCATTCGTATTTTACTTAACTGCATAGTTTTTTTAGCTACCCCGCTATTTCTTACCTCGTATTATTTAGCGCAGGGCCGGTCATACTATTTGCTTTTAGTGCTGCTTTTAAATTTATCTTTTTTCATATCTAAACGGGTATTACATAATATTGATGTAAGCAGGCACAAAGGTTTTATTACAAAAACAATCTGGGGTATTGTTTTACTTGCGCCAATTGCCATAAAAGTGTTTACGCAAAATGAAAGTTTGTTTGGCCTTATCCCCGTATTGCATGTTCAAAAAATTATCATCTTATTAATGATTTTTGTAACACAGGATAATTTTTTAAAATCCTATAAGTACAGCTACTGGTTTCGCATTTTTTTTATTGTTGCTTATACCTTTTTAATATCAGCCATTACTTCTGATATGGGTTCATTTATTTATACTGCTTTGGCATTTTTATTAGTGGAATTAGTTAGAAAAACAATAAAACTAAGAACAGCAATTGTATGGACTGTCTGTCTGGCCGGTGTAGTTTTTATTGCATACAGTTTATTTCCGGAAAAATTATCTGAAAGAAAATATTACAGATTAGTGGCTCCATATACAACCCCTGAATCGGTCAATTTAACAATGGCTAACCAGGCTGACAGAGAATCTTACAGCACACTGTTACTTAACTTAAAAAATATTGTGGAGTTTAAAACGCCACACTTTAATAACATAGTGATACCTGCAAATATGCGCAGCACCAGCCACAGTGATTTTGCTTTTTATTGGAGCTTTACATTTGGCGGTCTGATATTCTTTATACTTTTTACATCAATAGTTTTATTTCTTATTTCAAATTTTATTCTTTTACTATTCTGTTCTATAAGAGAATGCAGAATTGGAGATCATAAAAGTTTTGCATTTCCGCTTACAAGAGAGGCAGAACTAGTAAGATTTTTACTGGCATTTACTATTATTTCTTTTGTATATCCTGTGGCTTCAAACACATTGCTCATACCACTTACAGGGCAAAGTATCCCTTGCTTAAGTATCAGTAATATTGAAATAATTTTTTTGACCCTGTTATTGGTTTCTTTGGGTAGTATCTTCTCTTATGAAAAATATATCAGCACCAATTCAAAAGTAAAATACTATTATGCTGATGCAAAAATGAGTATGAAATATGCTCTCTTTAGTGTTACTGCAGTATTCGCATTAGCTTTTGCAGCAAGGGCAGTTTCATTATATTTTATTGATAATTCCTTAGTCTGGAAAAAACATATTTCAGATGAAAGTATAAAACTAAATCAGCAAATACCCGGCTATGCAGATAAAGAAGGTTTAGTGCAGTTTGCAAAAACGGTAATTGGTAATGATGATTTAATTAATATAGATAAAACAAAAAAACCTATACTTAAAACTTTGGCAAGTTTATACTACTCCAATAAGCCATATGCACAAACCATTTATGAATCCGCCGTATTTGTAAACAGTACAACTAAACTATTAAATCAAATAACAGTTGATTCTATCTTAAATACAAAATCAAAATTGATTAGCGGTATTCAACATCCCTTTGGTGCAGTGTATGCTTTTAATCAACGGGTAAATAATAAACAGGTTATAAAAGTTACAAACCCTTACTACAATTGTATCCCCTTTGATGCAGAATCTATAAATGCAGATTTAACAGCAGAGTGTAACAGGGAATTAAAATCACATTTGTCATTAATAGGTATGCCGGGAAATATAGGTTCTGTAATGATTGTAGAAAATAATACCGGCAGTATAATTTCTAACAGTTCATTCCCATTGGTTTCCGGCATTAACAGCAGTCAAGTCTATTACTTTATCGGCTCATTAAAAAAATCATTAATTGCTTATGCAGCTTTAAAAATTGATACTTCATACCGTAGCAAGGTGTATGGTGGTAAATCGTTTCAGGAATTTTTGCAATACTCTGATGATTACTATTCAGCAGTATTATTAAAAGATCTTTTACAAAACAATAAAGCAAAGCTAAATGAAGTATTAACCGGCGATTTTGATCTGCCGCTATATTCTTTAACTGATGATGCTTTTTTAGATTCTATGCCTGGTGAAAATGATTTTAAAAAAGAGTTGAACCGAAACAGTACAATATACAGGCAATCTATCGGGCAACAAAAACCATATAAATTTTCAGAAGTAATGCAGTGGTATGCAAGAATGGCAAGCGGTTTAAAAATAGAATTAAGTTATCTTAAAGAGAATAAATCTTATAATCCTCAATCATTAAATAGAGAAGAAAGAAAATACCTGTTGGCATCTTTAAATAAAGTATTGTATGGTACAGCTACCGTGGTTCGTACCGCACTTGAAAATAATACTATTAAAACTGATAAAATGATCTGTAAAACCGGTACAGCAGAAAATTCAGACAGGAATGATAATTCAGCAAGCTCCTTTATTATTGCGAATGCACAGTATACAATAGGCATTATGCTAAAAGGTAATATTCCTGATAACAGTGAAAAATTAGCTGCAAAAGATCTATTCATCAAAATAATTCCGCTATTAAAAAAGTATAAAATATTGGATTAAAAAACTGATTGTGTTATTAGCTTTAAAAATTTTAATATAAAATGCCGGATATTATTATAGATAATTAACCCAATAGCAGACTGGAAAATTAAAACAAAAAGGGTTCAATCTCTTGAAACCCTTTACCCTGTTTTGTGGGCCCACCAGGACTTGAACCTGGGACCACCTGATATTTCGTAGTAACTAAGCTTCAACTCATTACTTGAAACTGATACCTGCTTATAATCCATGTGATACCTTTTTAGCTACCTTTTATATGTGTATCAATATTCTCAAAGACCTACTTGATATGCAAAAATAATTTATTTATAACTAATAAAATTGTGGTAATTAAATGATTCATGCACCATTAATGAAATGGTTATTTTAAATTTACACCGAAATAGTAGTTAACCTCTTTCCGGTATACAATTCTCTGTGAAAAGATTATTTTCGTTACAACAATTTATATGAATGGAAATTTTATGTAATAAAATGGTGTTGGAAGAAATTGATAGAGTTAAGTCACAAATGTTACCTTTCTCTCCAATTATTTGCCTAAAGTATGAAATTGAGGAGATGGCTTTAAATTATTTAGGATTACAGGACATGTACCAGCTGCGTGACAGATTTGAAGGCAACTTATATTTGCAAAACTTTAAAAACAGAGTTTTATCAATAAAGGCTGTTGAATATTATTTATCAAAAGAAATAGTTGATTGGAAAGAAATAAAGGAAAAGCCTAATCTTATATTTAAAAGAAATATTACTGCTCAAATTAGTTATGAGGTAGTTCCTTTTACTTACGATGCTTTTCCTAAAATTGGATGTCCATTTCAGTATCCGGTTATTTGTGTTTTTATTAGAAATGATAAATCGGTTTATATTACAGGGATATTGACTGAAGAAGTTTTCAACACTTCAAAATATTTTGAGGATAATTTAAGATTTGGCTCTATAGATAAAACTAATAAAACACTTATTAACCTAACTTGCTTAAAACCTATGAAGGGTAATTTATATGAATAATAAAAATAATGAAAGACCAAAAGTGATTTCTTTATTCACTGGGTGTGGTGGTTTAGATTTAGGGTTTCATCAACAAGGATATGATATTGTTTGGGCAAATGATATAGACCATTGGGCCTGTGAAACCTACAAAGCCAATTTTACCAATCCTATTATTGAGCAGAATATTGAAAAGATTAATCCATATAAAGACAAATCTATTCCTGAATGTGATCTTATTTTAGGTGGATTTCCTTGTCAAGATTTCTCTGTCATCTGGAAAAGGAAAGGATTAAATGGAGATAGAGGTAACCTCTATAAAAGTTTTTTAAGATTTGTAGATGCTAAGAAGCCAAAAGCTTTTATTGCAGAAAATGTCAGAGGAATTCTAAGTGCAAATAATAAACAAGCTATTCAACAAATAATTGAAGATTTTGAAAAAATTGCACCAGGCTACATAGTAAAAGCCAAGCTATATAAATTTGCAGAATATGGGGTTCCACAGTTCAGAGAAAGAGTACTAATTGTTGGAATTAGAGTTGATACAAATTTTGATTTTGAACATCCAAAACCAACTCATGGCCCAAACGGAATATACCCTTATGTAACTTCTGGTGATGCTTTAAAAGGTGCAAAAAAAGCTAAGTATAATAACGAATTATTAAATGTTGCCGCCAAGACTGTATCTATGCTGGAGCTGATTCCAGAAGGAGGAAATTTTGCCAGTATTCCTAAAGATCATTCTTTATACGTTAAAGGAATGATTAGTCATGTTTACAGAAGAGTAAAATTAGATGAGCCGGCAAAAACAATTATTGCTGCTGGAGGAGGAGGCACATGGGGTTATCATTATCCTGAACCCAGACCTTTGACAAATAGAGAAAGAGCCCGTCTTCAATCTTTCCCAGACGACTTTAAATTTACAGGTTCTATTACAGAAGTAAGAAGGCAAATTGGTAATGCTGTTCCACCTAAAGGAGTACATGCTTTAGCCAAAGCCTTGCTCCCACTATTTAAAAGTAATTACAAATTAACTTCTCTAAGTGAATATAAAATCCATTTAAATTCACTGCCATTTAAAGAAAGACTCCAAATGATAATTTCATAAGCTCATTGAATGAACATTCTGCTATCCAATTTCAACCCAGTTAAATTTGACAACGTTGTATCAGGTAGAGATAATTTCATGAAAAATTTGGCACTATCCGATCTTGTCAGGATAGGTTCAGGATATATTTCTGCGGATGCTCTAATTGAATTATTGAGAACTGTTGAAATAAATAATAAACCTGCCATAGAACTTCTTATAGGAATGCATTGGTTTGATGGATTTACTAAAACTCAATACAATGCTGCGTTAACACTTCATAATTTTTTAATTGCAAATCAATTAGGTTTTGTAAAACTTTCTAGAGCAATGAAATTTCATGGGAAAATTTACAGCTTTCATAAAGATGATAAGCCTTTTTCCTGTATGTTAGGAAGTTCCAATTTAAGCAGTCTGCTTTCTGCAAATAAAATTTATGAAATTGATTATTCCTTATCAACACTCCAAGAAATCTTAACTGCAGATAATTATTTGCAACAAATAACTTCAAAGTTAGGGACCAACTTGGACGAATTAGTAATAGAAAACTTTAATGAATATAATCCGCTTTTAGATGACCAGTATGGTGTTGAAAAAGTTTCACAGCAAGAAGTTTCCTTGCTATTTTTAGATGTTCATGAATATACATTTAAAATACCAATCAAAACAGAACCTAAGAGCAATTTGAATGTTTTTTTTGGAAAAGGAAGAGAAAATGCCAGGCATTTTATAACACCACGTCCCTGGTATGAAGTTGAACTTATTGTTTCCAATAGTATTACTTCGAGAAATGGATACCCAAGATTGAGAACTTTTACTGTTCTAACTGATGATGGATGGAAATTCAATTGTAAAACAAGTGGTGATTATTCTAAAAATTTTCGTTCCGAAGATGATTTGAAAATACTTGGCAAATGGCTAAAAGGCAAATTGGAGAATTCAGGTGCCCTCAAAATTGGTGAACCTGTTACAAAAAAAGTTTTAGATTTATACGGATCACATAATTTGGAATTACTGTCTACCTCTAATCCTGATATTTGGCTTCTTAAATTTTAATATTTAATGCACTTCAATAATTATTTAAGCCAGGTTTCAAAATCATCTCAGGAATTAGGATTGAGTGTAACTCAAACTTCTAATGAGGTAATAATTAACATCAACACATATTTTGACTATAAATCAGATGTCACTGGTTTATTATTAGGTAATGTCCAAAGTGGTAAAACAGCACAAATGCTGGGATTGATAGGCAAAATGGCTGATGAAGGTTTTGATTTATTTATTTTATTAACTACCGATAATATTTATTTACAAAGTCAGACATTGAACAGAGCTGCTGAATCCTTAACAACATTAAGGGTATGTGATGAAAATGATGATTTAAATTTTATTCAAACAAGTTTAAGAAAGCCTACAGTTTTAGTTCTGAAAAAAAATACAAATGTTCTTAGGAAATGGAAAAATTTAATTGCTTCTTCGAAATTATTAGAAGGCAGACCTATAGTAATTATTGATGATGAAGCAGATGCTGCAAGCTTAAATACCCTTGTCAATAAAAAGCTAATAAGCAGGATTAATAATCACCTCTTTAATATAAAAAAATTAGCTACCAGCAGCATATATATTCAAGTCACTGCAACTCCTCAAGCAGTTCTCTTACAATCTAAGATTAGTGGCTGGAAACCATTATTTGTAAATTATTTTATCCCGGGAAATAATTATATAGGAGGGGATTTTATTTTTAGTACCCCTCCGTCCTTTTGTATAAAAGATACTGGTGAAAATGAATTAGAAGATTTTAAAAGAAATACAGATGTAATTCCAGAGGGGCTAAAAAATAGTTTGCTGAATTTTATATTAATATCTGCTGAATTTAAAATTAAGGGAAAAGAAAATTGCAATTTCTTAGTTCACCCAAGTGTGAGAATTGCAGATCACGAAATATTTGCAATTTCTTTAGGTGAGAATCTTAATACCTTTCTTGAATGTTTAAATGAAGGTGCTTCAAAGAAAGAGTTTTTTAAAACTATCAAAGAAATTTGGGTGGATTTACAAAAAACCCAACCTGACTTGAGCCCCTTTGATGATATTAAGCAAACAGTTGATGAAATGCTTAATAGAATGGATTTTTCCATTTTTGTGTTAAACTCTAAAAGCCCATTTGAAAAAAATTATAACCGTGGCTATAATATAATTATAGGAGGTAATAGCTTAGGGAGAGGAATTACTTTCTCACATTTACAGATTGTTTATTACTGTAGAAAAGCCAAATCACCCCAGGCTGATACATTTTGGCAGCATTCAAGAATATTCGGATATGATAGAATAAAAGGATTGATCCGAGTTTATCTGCCTCCAACTTTATTAGAATTATTTACAGAAATAAATAAGGCAAACCGATTATTAATAAACCAAATTATTAACAATGGATTGGAAGGTTTGCAGCTTATCTATCCGAGTAATATTAAACCTACCAGAAAAAATGTTGTGGATAATTCTACCTTGAATATGATAAGTGGAGGAATAAATATTTTCCCTTTAGATCCTACTGAGGAGAATGGAAAGGTTATTGACGAAATGGTTTATGAATTAAAAGATGGTGTTTATAGAGTGGATGGAAAACTTGCAATAAATATTCTATCGAATGTAAAAGATCAGATTTCATCAAGTTGGGATAGCAAAAAGTTTACTGCATGTATAAAAGGTTTAATGTTAGAAAGACCACATCAAATTTTTAGTTTAATAATTAGAAGGAATAGAAATATTAGTAAAGGAACAAGAACTTTATTATCACCAAATGACAGAGTGCTCGGTGATACATTTACTAATCATACAACATTGACAATTTATAGATTAAATGGAAATAAGGAAAGTGGATGGAAAGGAAAACCATTTTGGATACCGAATATAAAATTTCCAGAAGATGTATGTTTTTATGATACAATTGATTTCTAAGTAATTATTTTTTTATATAAATCGGATAAGGATTTATTTATTCTATCCTTTTTTAGTTTGCATTCCCATATGACTATTACTTTCCAGTTTAATCTAAGTTGCCTGATATTTTCTCTATCTCTAGAAACATTTTTCTCAAGCTTTGGAATCCAATAATCTCTTTTTGAAGTTGGCATTTTAAACTTTTTGCATTTATGAGCATGCCAAAAACAACCATGAACAAAAATAACCGTCTTATATTTTGGAAGTACAATATCCGGCTTACCTGGTAAATCTTTTCTGTGCAACCTAAATCTAAGCCCTTTGGCAAATAAATATTTACGAACTACTAATTCCGGCTTTGTGTTCTTTGACCGGATTTGGCTCATATTATAGCTTCTGATTTCTTTTGTGTGAACATCAGCCATATTACTTGCCTTGCTTTTCCAGTACTGAAATATTAAAGTCCAGGTACCAGGCAAATTTTACCAGATAGTCAATCGTAATAGCAAATTTGCCAGTTTCAACTTTTGAAATAGTGGAACGGTTTACTTCTCCAGTTTTATTAATTTTCTTTTCTTTAAATAATTGCATTCGCTGCTATTGAATTAATGGCTGTCTAAATTACAATGAATGAAGAACAAAACATACCGAAATGATCTCAGCTTATTTTACAGTATTATGAATTTCAAGAATATTAAAGACTGCCTGGACAGTCTTTAATACATATACATAGCATTCTATTTTCCTATTCTTTTACAATTTAATTTTTAACAGGGCCACCACCATATTCACTTTTTCTTCTTCATAGACCCAACTGGAATTATGTCAAATTTGCCAGGCTGTTCCATAAAGAAAATGGTTTCTGAATTGTCAACACCAGCACTTTCATGCTTTACTCCTCCTGGAACGTAAACATAAGAACCTGGACCATACTCCTTGCCATTATAGGTGTACGCTCCTTTAATAACCACAATTTTTGTAGCATAGGTGTGGTAATGCAATGGTGCTTTGAAGCCTGCTGGAAATTTAGTCATTCCACCATATGCTCCCTTTGTATTATCGCCCCACAGATTAACGGTCATAACGCCGGGAGGTGCACCTTTAAGGGTTTCCCATTTTATATCTTCAGGAGCCCAAAGAACAGCTTTTTTATCCATTTTCGTTTGAGCTGATGCTTCTATTCCTCCAATGAAAATAATCCTTGTAAGGGCAAGCACGATGTACAATGCAACTTTTTTCATAAAACTTTTAATTTAAATTGGTTAAAAATGTAAATACTTTAATTATATCCTCCACTAAGGGTATAAAAAATAACAAAGGAGATGTGATGGATAGGTAGGGTTATAAATTTTCACTGGATGGAAAAATACTATATCGATAATTCAAAGCAAGCTACCATTTCTGAAATATTTTTCTAAAGAATAAGAATTGGAAATTGTACTAGCAGTTTGATATTATGTACAGAAATATAAATGTAGACTAATATTATTATTTTAAAAAAATATTATTCTTTAGAATTTTTCTTAGGTAAAAGATATTTATTTGTATAGTTTGGTTACCAAACATATTCATTGCGTTTTTTTAGCCAGACTGCAGATTTATCGATTATTATTTCTGTCCAGTTTGATGTATTAATGTAAAATCAAAATTATTTTCTCCAGCCGATTTATTATCTTTCTTTAAATAACTGCATTCCTAACATTATTAATAGCTTAGTTAATTTCCATGAGTGAAGAAGATAATATTCCAGAAGAAAAGCCAAATGAAGATAGTACTCAGCCAAATGAAATAAATTCATTACAGGAACCTATACATGAATCACCACAAAAAGAAAATATGGAAGTACACAAACACCCTCACCACGTAACACATAAAAAGAAATGGGGAGAATATTTGCTAGAATTTCTGATGTTATTTCTTGCTGTGTTTTTAGGTTTTGTTGCAGAGAATATAAGAGAAAATAGCAGTAATAGGGAGATAGAAAAAACCAATATCACAAGTCTTATAATAAACCTTAAAGAAGATAGCGTTAACATGGTTCGATGTATGGATGTTAATGAGAAAAGATTCAAATACCTCGATAGCCTTCTTTATTTAAAGAGCAGCAAATTTCCTGATGAAGTTTATCAAAAAGAATTTATTTATTACATGCTAAAATTGGGATACATTGATTATTTCTCCTCAAATGAATCTACTTTTCATCAGATGGAATCTTCGGGGGCACTAAGACTTATAAAACACCGGGATGTGCTGGATAGCATTCTCAATTATGAAACAAATTATAAACGAGTCGTCCATCAGGAAGACCTTTGCTCAAAATGGTGGACCAAATCTATTGAACAAGTATCTTCTATCGTTGACCTAACAGCTGTAGCAAACCTACCTTCCAACACCCTCTGGAGTATAACTGAAAACGATTTAAACAATCTGTCACTACCAAATATTTCCAAAGATACATTGGCATTGCAGTCCTATTACAATTGGAGAGTGAACGAAAGAATTTCTTTGGGTTACTACATACAGCACCTGGGAAACCAGCTTTTGCTTGTAAGAACACTTATTCCATTTCTGCAAAAAGAATATCATTTAGAAAAAGAATAATAATGGAAGCACACCATCCACATCATGTATCACACAAAAAGAAATTTGGAGAGTATCTACTCGGATTTTTAATACTGTTTTTAGCCGTTTTTTTAGGTTTTATTGCGGAGAATATAAGAGAACATAATGTTGAAAAAGAACGAGCCGAACAACTCGCAATTAGTTTTTATGATGAACTGAAAGGCGATTCTGCAACCTTTCATATCGTTCTTAAAAACAGGATCAGAAAGGATATCTCACTTGATTACATGAAAATATATTTCGTGATAGTAGCCTCATTCATTGTTCAAAAATGTTTGCCGTGAATTTTTTCTATGGACAGATTACCGGTTAACTTTTGCAATTGGATACTTTTGAAATATCTCAGCGAGCCTGAATTTTTCAATTGGTCTAAAATTGCATCTCTCGGCTCAAAAACAGAAGGACTATATGTAGCAAAGCCACCATGTAACACATAAAAAAGATCAAGAATTATATTTTTATTAGAAATCATACAAGTAAATAAAACCACTTTACTTTTCAATGGTTTTGAATTTGTAAAAACCTATTACATCAATTCTTGCAAATCAATTTGATTTAAATATGGAGTAAGGAGATCTGGATTAATAAAGCCTCTAAATCTCTGTATTTCATTATCCAGGCTGTTATAAAATAACTCCACATAGAAATTGTCAAATTGATAAAGCATTATGCTATGGGGACCATTAAGTCTATCACCAACATGCACTGCATACTCCATTATAGCTTCATGCTAAAAAAACTTTCTGTATAAAAAATCAGAATACTTTTTTCTGGTGTCTTTTTAAGGAAAGTATATTAACTAATTCGAGTTTATAGATTTTTTATTGTTTCCATTTACAGGAGAATAATCAATACTTATATTGATACACATACTCACAATGAATTTGAAATGACCGTAAGAAGAGTTAAATTGTATATGTGAATCTTTAACGCTATTATGAGAAAAATATTTTTGTTGGCGCTGTGTATAGGCCCAATTTCATTTATATCAGCGCAAGTTAAGGGAGTAGTTATTGATTCTGTGAGTAATAGTCCCGTTGCAAGAGTACGAGTGGGGATGATTATAAAATCTAATATAACAGATACCTCTTATAGGATCACAAATGAAAAAGGTGAATTTATTTTTGAAACTGTTCCATCTTCTAATTTTTCTGTTGTAATTACAAATATTGGATATATACGTGTTACTATATTTATTCCTTTAGTTGCGCCTCAAAAAATAATTGATCTTGGAAATATAACTCTAACAGTTATTTCTAAAGTATTAAATGAAGTTGTAATTGAAGCTTTGCCGATAACAATTAAAGAAGATACAATTGAATACAGAGCTGATGCTTTCAAGGTAAAAGAAAATTCTGTAGTGGAAGATCTATTAAAAAAACTACCAGGCGTTCAGGTGGATAAAAATGGTAATATAATAGCTCAGGGAAAAAAAGTAACTAAAGTTAAAGTAAATGGAAAAGATTTTTTTGGCAATGATGCAAAAACAGCAACGAAGGAACTGCCCGCTAACATAGTTGATAAGGTTCAAATAATAGATGATTATGGTGATCAGTCAACAGTATCAGGAATTAAAGATGGTGATCCTCAAAAGGTGATGAATATCCAATTGAAAAAAGATAAGAACACAGGCTACTTTGGAAGAGTTACTTTTGGCATTGGCAATAAAAATCTCTACCAGACATCATTTAATGGGAACAATTTTAAGAATAGCCAGCAAATTTCTATTTTCAGCAATTCAAATAATATCAATCAATCATCTTTAAGTGTAGGCAGTAGTGGTAACAGAGGCATGGGCAATATGATAAATACAGGACAAAGATCATTAAGTGATATTGGAGGCTCCGGAACTTTAATTAACACTTTCGGCGGAGATCAGGAATTTTTTCAAAGTGGAAGTGGTGGGTCAGACGGTATTACAACGACAAATTCGGTTGGCATGAATTACAGTGATGAATGGAGTAAAAAGATAAATGTATATGGTAGTTATAGTTATAGTCATCTTCATACTGCAGGATACAGGATAATATCACAACAAAACTTTTTTCAAAACGTAACTTTTATAAATAATCAAAATAATCTGTTTGAAAATAAAGGAGATAACCATCTTTTTTATTTTAATCTAGAATACAATATTGATTCATCGAATAATTTTAAAATAAGTCCTAATATTTCCTACGGAAGTAGCAATGGAATTAGCAATACAATGTTTGATTATTTTACTAAGAACATAGGTAAAATCAGCGAAGGATATCATAATAGTATCACTATATTAAAAAATCCCAATGTAAGTGGCAACATCTTATATAATCACAAATTTCGCAAAAGAGGAAGAAATTTTTCTGCCAATATAACTTCAGCTACATCAAATAATGAATCTGACCAGGATTTTCGAAATAACACAATACAATATGTTTCTCCTTCCAGTATGTAAATACCGGCAAAACTGACCCCTCTCCGCCACGGCAAACTGACCCCCTAAGAACACCCCTTAATAAAAGGACCATTTCAGGCCTAAAAATTTGTAAAGAACTAGTTGCTTTTGTTTTTCAAACGTAGGATTATTTTAG
>JANXQO010000051.1 GCA_025353485.1 Chitinophagales bacterium | reverse complement strand
GCGAAAAAGAGCCAACACATTTTGTTTCTAAAAATTGATAATGATGGTTTTGATTTAGGGGCACAGCGAAGAGCCATTGATAAAAATGATTTAACTGCAGGTTTAATACACTTGCAGGAATACAAAGAAGCAATTTTAAATAACACCGAATTTAAAAGTGATAATAAAAATGTTTTTGTTGTTGATAAGAAGATAATTAAGGGAACGGGTGATTATAATTTATCTGTTGATCGTTATAGAATCGTGGAAAATGTTGATAGGAAAAATCCGATGGTAAGATTGGATGAAATTTTCACGGAAATTAAAAATGGTAAGAACGTTGAACAACTTGATTCTATAGCAAAGTATAGAGTTACAAGAATACAAACTATTGCAGATGGAACTATCAATCTTGAAAAAACAAAATGGACGAATGATGAAGTAACCCAAAACGATTTTATGGATGATGGAGATATTCTTTTAAGCCACATCAACAGTGTTGAGCATTTAGGTAAATCAGCCATTTTTAATAATCATTCGGAAAAAGTTGTTCATGGAATTAATTTAATTCGTTTTAGACCTAATAAAGAAAAAATTATTCCCGAATTTATTGCAAGTGTATTTAAGTCTGATAAATTTATTGCCTTAACAAAGCAATATGCTCAGAAAGCTGTTAACCAAGCAAGTATTAAAACAACTGATTTAAAAGGAATCGAAATTCCTCTTCCTCCGCTTTCCATCCAACAACAAATAGTAAATAAAATAGAAAGCTACCAAGCCATTATTAACGGAGCAAAACAAGTTGTACAAAATTATAAACCACAAATTGATATTGATCCCGATTGGGAGATGGTGGAGTTAAAAGAGGTTGCAACCTTCAAAAATGGAATGAACTTTACTAAGGAGAGTGATGGGATGATGGTAAAAATTTTAGGTGTTAGTGATTTTAAAAATAATTTATACGCTCCTTTAGAAAGTTTTAATTCAGTTCAAATTGATGGAATGTTGAATGATAATTACAAATTAAAAAAAGGGGACATTGTTTTTGTACGCTCCAACGGAAATCAAGATTTGATAGGAAGATGTGTTTTAATTGATGACCTAAATTTCGATGCAACTTTTTCCGGGTTTACAATACGACTCCGATTTAATTCCCACGATTTTGAACCAAAGTTTTATACTTACATTTTTAAATCAGATGACCTTAGGAAGAAATTAATTGATTCAGGAACTGGAGCCAATATTAAAAGTTTGAATCAAACAGCCTTGAATAATTTAGAAATTCCTGTTCCATCTATTTCTGTTCAACAACAAATCGTCAAGCGCATAGGGCAGGAGCAGCAATTAGTAAATGCAAATAAAGAGCTTATAAAAATGTATGAGCAAAAAATAAAAGATGAAATAAATAAGCTGTGGCAACCTGCAGCAAAAGGGTACGTGATGGAGGAAGAAAAGTTAACAGTGGCTGCGGAGGAATAAGATTTAACTTGTCTTTTAAACTAAAATTGAAGAGTTTGCTGCAATATTTGGAACTATAAATTATGGTATATTTTTCTGACTTTTTTGATATCTCTGAACAAATAATTGAAGACTATGGAGCCTTTAATATTTCATTAATAAATGACCTTCCATTATTTATTGATCCTTTTTTATTATTTGGAAGTAAAAAAAAAGAATATCAAAAACTACACGATGAAATCTTAGATTATCTTGTATTCTTAAAAGAAAAATCTGCAGAAGGAATTACTTCAATATCACAAATAAAGGCATGGTATTACTTTCCAGAAGTAAAACAGAATTGGCTTGGTTATAGTATGTTTGGTAATGGAGGTAGTGGATTAGCAAAAGAGTTTGGCGAGGCATTATCATCTAATATGCATATTGTTTTCAGCGATTTAAGAAAAGAAAGAATTACTACTTCATCGCATCTTGAAAAAGCAGGACTATTTTCAATTGGAGTTGGCAGAGATAACATCATTGATTTTACTTGTAACTTAATAAAATCTTACCTTCTAAATTACTCACAGAGTTTTGCAATTAACCATTTAAGCGATAACCAAAGAAAAAAAGTTACAGCAAATAAAGTTTATTTTGATTTTTACCTCGAAAGATGGATGCCTAAAGAATTCATACTTCCTTATTATGATAATGATTATGTCTTATTAACACCAAAAGATATCTTAACAAAAGATGACAATTGGATTAACAACCACGACCTTGTAGGTAATTTTAGTAGCATTTGTAATTCCATTCCAAACGACCAGCTTAGATTAGAAATTCAAAATTATCTTAATAAAAGAATTCCTAAAAAAGAGAATAACAAAAGACCTTCTCAAAAGGAAATAACGAAAGCAATTTATCAAACCATAAATCAGTTTCCGGCAATTATTGATTATTACATAAAGCAAAAAGAAGTAGATAAGGACGGAGCTCAAAGAGCTTCTAAATTAAAAGTTAACGAAGTAGAATCTATATTTATAAAAAATGTACAAGACTTAGTTCAGCAATTATCTAATCAAACTGATTTTTATAAGGTTTCAGAAGACGATTCTTATACCGCAGCTTTTAAACGTATTGAATTTTTTAAAAAAGTGATTGAAGACAATGATGGTTACAAATTATTCTATCATAAAGGAGAACCAATAAAACGTGAAATTGATTTACAACTCATATACAGGCTAACGTGGTTTGCAACTGACTTTGATGTTAATCGAGAACCAAATAACGGAAGGGGTCCTGTTGATTATGCAATTTCTAAAGGAGCAAAAGATAAAACTCTTGTTGAGTTTAAATTAGCTTCAAACTCACAATTAAAGAGGAATTTACAAAATCAAGTACCTATTTATGAACAAGCAAATCAAACAAGAAAAAGTATTAAAGTAATACTTTATTTTGATACAACAGAATTTTTAAAGGTCACAGAAATATTGAAAGAACTAAAATTAGAAGGCTATGAAAATATAGTACTTATTGACGCAGGAAATGACAACAAACAATCAGCTTCCAAAGTATAGGCTTTACCCCATGCCTTTGTTGGTCGCTGACAAAGAATGCAAAAATGATATTTTCTTAGCACAAGTATTTTTCTTCAAAACAAAACAATGAATTAAATAAAACCGGAAACCATGAATAATAAACATATCACCTTCTTTACTTCCTTTGATGAAATGGAAAATGACCAGCTAAAATATTTTGCATCTCTTCAACCGGAAGAATTATTAAAAAATCATAAGGCGCTTTCATTAGCCGCCTTTGGTCTTAAAAAAGATCCAGGCGCTAAAGCGCTTGTTCGTAAAATAAAATTTAAAAAAGAAGAATGAATATATTTTATGATGCCCACAAGTTAGTACTGCAACCGATGCTTGATAAACATCTTAACTTTATCCTTGTTGGTTGTTATGCGGTAAACTATTATGGGTATAACCGTGTAACAGGCGATATGACTGAATCTGTACATCATTCATCTAAATAATTTAATTAAAAACAAACAGGCAATAGGCCGTCTGAAAGATTTAGCTGATGTTGAATATCTGAAGAAAACATTTATATTGAAAAATAAAAAATGATTCAAACGTACCCAGCACTTTGGCAACCCTGCCTCCCCGCCATCAGATGTGAAAGAACAAAGTTCATAAAAAATTCGAAAGCAAATCACAACCCCGTAAGGAAAAATAGAGACAGATGTAAAGCCGGCAAAAAATGTATATTCAGATTCCAAAATAAATACTCTTATATATGAAACTGGAATTAAACGACTCCATCAACTTTTCAACGATGATGAAAGTATTAACAGAAAAATTTCCAAACTACAGAATTGAATTGAAAAAAAACCCTATTGCCCGGTTTGAGTATATCCAGGTGAGAAAGACAGCTTATGTAGGGGTATGGATAAGGATCATCCCTAACAAAAAAAGAGTATGGTTGATCAAAGCTGTTCCTTCCACAATGGCAAGGGCACTTCTTGGCGTTTTAATTGCCATGCTGATTGGTTACGCTGCACAGGGAAAACTCATGAACGAAGTAGCAGAAGTTATAAAAAAAGAATTCAGCACAACCGTGCAATCATAAGTTAAACATTATGACGCATAGTTTTTAATTTACTTACTTCTCAACTCCTTCTTTTGGTGCATTCCTCCGCCATCCCTGGCTTATGTAATTATAAAACAAAACCCTCCGCAATTGCAGAGGGCTTAATATTTAATACTGTTTTAATAGATCAATAATTTCTAAGCTTCATTTCTACTCTTCTGTTCTTAGCTTTACCGGCTGCCGTTTTATTGCTTGCAATTGGTCTGTCGAAACCAAAACCTTCAGTTTTAATCCGGCTTTCATCAATGCCTTTGGTTATCAAATAAGCTTTTACTGCATCAGCACGGTCATGCGACAATACATGATTTTTTTCAGCAGTACCTGTAGTATCTGTATGCCCTTCTATATCTACTTTATAGCTTGGGTTATCCTGCAATATCTTAACTACATTATTTAATGACGAATAAGATTTAGCTAATAGTTTTGAGCTGCCTGTTGCAAAGAAAATATTCTTTGCAGCAAGATTTACTTTTTCAATTACTTCCGGAGCAATTACCGGGCAACCAAAGTTAGATGCAGGGCCTGCTTCGTTAGGGCATTTATCTTCTTCATCATTTACACCATCCTTATCTGTATCAGGTACCGGGCATCCCTGGTATCTTGCCACACCGGGCACAGTTGGGCATTTATCTTCTTCGTCGTTAATACCATCTTTATCCGTGTCCGGTATAGGGCAACCTTTATATTTTGCAAAACCTGCAACATCCGGGCATGCATCATCTTTATCTGCGATGCCATCTCCGTCGCGGTCAGGGCAACCATTTAAAGAAGCCGGGCCAGCCTGATCAGGACAAGCATCAAGGCTATCTACTATTCCATCGCCATCACGATCTTTTGGAGGTTCAACAACGGGAATAATAACTTCTTTAGGAACTTCTGCTTTCTTCTTTCCAACTACACCATAAAAAGTTAAGCTGTGATATAAATGGGTTGAAGCAGCTTCTGTAATAGGAATTCTATATTGAGTATTAATCGTAAAAAAAACTTCTTCTGCAAGATTAAACTGCACCCCTGCTCCCAGGGGAGCAAATGCCGCATAATGAGATGTATATTTACTCACACCCAATCCAAAATCTACATAAGGTACAACCCAATATTTATCACTTAATAATTTTATATCAAGACTTGTTGTTGTTTCTGCTAAAAACTTATTTGAACTAAAAGGAGGTAAATTGCGGATGGGGTAATCAACAAAAGATCCACCTAAAGTACCCACAAAATCAACGTGGTTACTTAACCCTTTCATATAATTAATAGCAAGGCCCGCATTAAATCTATTAGACCTTAAAAGATTTTTTGCCCTGAGCACGCTTCCTAATCCGTTCATTTTTATATCTGCAGCTGTTGCAAAATCATTTACGAAAAAGCTTACGCCTATTGAGGATGCTCTTCGATGATCATTACTTTGAGCAAAGACCGTTACAATAAGTAATATTGAAATAATAGATAAAATTAGTTTCTTCATAAAAAGTATGTTTTCTTATTCGGGCAAAAATACTGGCTTAGATTCAAAACAAGAAATTATTTACCAACATAATAGTATAAGGCATCCTGTTTATTTTTATTATCACTTTAAGTTTAAATAAAGGGAATCTTTAATAACAGTAAGTTTAAACTTTCCAAAAGTTTAAATTAAGCATTGGGCGTTAGTTTATAATTACCAACTTTTGGAAAGTTCAGTAATTAGAGATACCCTTAATAGCCTTTACTTACGGTGAAGTTTTCCTAATACTTCAACTTTTACTTTTGTTATTCCCCGTGCAATAAAATTAAGTTTTTCTGCTGCTGTTTTGGATAGATCTATCAATCGTTTATTTTTCGGATGAAGCCGGTCGTTTATATAAACAATTACCGACATATCATTTTTAATATTGGTTACTTTTACCCATGTGCCAAGGGGTAAAACATTACATGCTGCCGTATATTTTAATGAACTGAAGATATTGCCATTAGCTGTTTTTCTGCCATTGAATTTTTTGGCATAAAAACTTGCCAGGCCATATTTAATAATTATTTCTTTGGGAGAGGTTGGCGCCCTGCTCCTGATTATTGATGAATCTTTACGGGATGATGAATCTTTAAATTCCTTACTTAAGGAATTATTATTTTCCTGTGCTGCAATATTTTCATCAGCAATCATAAATATAAAGACTACTGAAAAAGTAAGACGGAATAATTTGTGCATCAGCTATAATTTCATTATCCTCAAAAGTTATTATTCAGGTATGAATAATAGTGAGCAAAATAAAAGATACTATTTAAACAGATTATTTGCCGGCAAAATATTTCTCTCTAAGGGTTTTATCTTCACCATAAATATCATCATAGAAAATAATCTTTTCATTTTTACCCTCACAGGTAAAGTACCGTATAAATAAAGGGATACCGTTTTTTACTATAATTCTTTTTCTTTCTTTATTAGCTAACCATGTTTTTATTGAATCAACATTATAGGAAGGTGTACTGCCGGGTTTTTGATGAATGCTGTCGTTTTCTGCAATGTAAAAAGCAAGCTTTTGCCATTCCTGAACCCTAATACAACCGTGGCTTAATGCCCTTTCAGTATTTTTAAAAAGATACCGTTGGTTTGTATCATGCAGATATACACTGTACGGATTATCAAAATTAAATTTTAAAATTCCCAAAGCATTGTCATCACCACTTCCCTGTACAACTTTGTAAGGTATGCCTTTGGTATATTTAGTCCAGTTTACTGACCATGGATCAACAGGTTCGCCTCTTAGATCAACTAAGCTAAAACCCTTCCTGGCAAGGTAACCTGCATTTCGTTTCATTGCCGGAAGAATATCTTTTTTGATAATACTGTTAGGTATAGTCCATTTAGGATACGTTACCATATCTGTTATTTCACTGTTAAGCGTTGGCGTACGGGTTGCCGGTTTGCCAACAATAACTTTTGATTCAAATACAATTGTATCATTATCTATTACCCTTAAATAATAACCAGGCAGGTTTACCCAAATATATTTTTCCGGAAGATGATCAGGTAATTGTTTGTACCGGTCAATATTTATTGCAATTCTTTTAAATTTTTCTGCATCATTTGCATTTAAACTGCGTACAAGAGATGATGTGATCTTTCCATCTGCATTAATCCTTTTTTTCTTTTGAAATTTTTTCACCGCACTGGCCATCTGTGCTGAATCCACATGCCTGATTCCGCCATCAATATATCCGCTTTCCTGTAATCTTTTTTGCAGATTTTTAATAAATGCTATGGAATCTTTATTTGGATAAACAACATAGGTATATATTTTTCTATCCATGCTATCTGCAAATTTTTTAATCCATTTCTTTAATTCGATATAGCCTTTATGTTTAGGCTCAAGCGTATTTAATAATGGAGTAAGCGATCTGTTTTCAATAACAGTATTTAAATTTTTGATGAAAAAATCATTGGTTAAGTTTGCATTTGCAGATAATGAAATGCTGTCTGGCATTAGTCTTCCCTGTTTTAAATGCTTTGATATTTGCATAAAGGCGTCGCTAAGCATAAGTTCTGCCTTCGTCCATACGTTTGCATCGGTTCTTGCCAAAGAGTCTTTATCGAGTAGTGTTTTTAATGTTAGAATATCTTTATAATGGTAATCAGAAGGAAACAGCCCATACGCCTCGGAGCCTTCAATAAAATTGTATAATGAATCTGCGAGGGGTGCCCACTCTTCATTTTTACTCCAGATGTTCATGTAATTATTACTGCTGTAAAAAGAATCAACAATGCCGGTAAGGTTCAACTTTATTGAATCGTTGATCTTACCATTATTTTCCAAAGCATATTGCAAAACCTCTTTGCTGTT
>JANXQO010000186.1 GCA_025353485.1 Chitinophagales bacterium | reverse complement strand
AGGTTATTAAATTAGAGATTAATTTATTCAAGGAAATCTCTAATAACAGTAGGTTTAAACTTTCCAAAAGTTTAAATTAAACATTGGCGTTAGTTTATAATTACCAACTTTTGGAAAGTTCAGTAATTAGAGATGCCCTTATTTTATTTCTTAACGAAATTCTTGCATGCAGGTACGATATTTTAAAACGCTTTATTGTTTTATGCCAAAAATCCTCTTACATTAATCTTTTAAACAATGGCAAAAAATATTTTATTTAGTCTCAATTTTTTATTAAAATAGTAAATACCGTGTACAATTGCTGCATAAAGCTTTTGAGTGCAAAAAGATTGGAACCCGTAAAATAAAATTATAAGTATTGCAACCAATAAATACAGCTTTATGTTCCTTTGGCATGAGTGGACGGGTTTTTCATGCGCCTTTTATTGCAATCAACCCGCATTTTAATTTATATGCTGTTTTAGAGAGATCAAAAAATCTTGCCACTGAAAAATATCCTGATATAAAAATTTACAGAACTCCGGAAGAAATGCTTGATGATGATGCAATTGAACTGGTAATAGTGAACACGCCCAATTACACACATTACGAATTTGTAAAAAAAGCGCTGCTTGCAGGTAAACATGTTGTTGTAGAAAAGCCCTTCACAGTTACAGTAAAAGAAGGTGAAGAATTAATCGAATTAGCGGATAAACAAAATAAGAAACTCTCTGTTTATCAAAACCGGCGCTACGATAGTGATTATAAAACAGTAAAGAAAATTCTTGATGAAAAATTATTGGGAGATATTGTTGAAGCCGAATTTCATTTTGACAGGTATTCTGAAAATTTAAGCACTAAAGCGCATAAAGAAATTCCCGGTGCCGGCACCGGTGCTTTGTATGATCTTGGTTCACATCTTATAGACCAGGCATTACAATTGTTTGGAATGCCAGATTCAGTTTTTGCAGACATAAGGATCATTCGGCCTGTTTCCAAAGTGGATGATTATTTTGATCTGCTGTTATACTATCCTGCCCTAAGAGTAAGAATTAAATCCAGCTACCTTGTTCGCGAACCTTTGCCGGGATACATTCTTCATGGTTCTAAAGGTTCTTTTATCAAGCCAAAAACAAACATCCAGGAAATAATGTTGCAGGCAGGTAAACTCCCCGGGACAAAAGATTGGGGTGTAGAGCCTGAATCGGAAAGAGGTTTGTTGCATACAGAAAAAAATGGAAAAATTATCAGGGAATACATATCATCAGAACCTGGAAATTATGGAGAATATTATAATGCTATGTATGATGCGATACGGGATGATAAGGCTGTACCTGTGTCAGCAGAAGATGGTTTGAATGTTATAAAAATTATTGAAGAGGCTTTACTAAAAAGACTGTGACTAAAGTGAACGTGGCGGGAGTAAACAGATGATCCCATTTCAAAAATTTTCTCCAAATATGTAGTTTATTATCTACCCTTTGGCTACATTTGCGTCAAATTAACGAACTATATTTAAACAGGTATAAAAATAAAAAAGAATTTCAATTTAGTGAAATCCTTTTTTTATTGAGTGGGAGCACACGGGTTCGAACCGCGGACCCTCTGCTTGTAAGGCAGATGCTCTAAACCAACTGAGCTATGCTCCCTTAATTTTTAGGAGTGCAAATATAGGCGACGAATTCAATTTTAAAAAATTTATCTGTGGGTAGTAAGTATACTATGTAGCATAGTGGTAAGTTAATTCAGCCGGTTATAGTTT
>JANXQO010000166.1 GCA_025353485.1 Chitinophagales bacterium | reverse complement strand
ATCATTCACACATTTTTTATATTGCATGCATAACATAGTTCACAATTTTGTCGCAAATAGTAAGCCGTAATTTGAATACCTCTTTCAATTTTTTACCGGCCAGTTTTTCACGCAGCATTTCTTTTGCACGGCTTAACCGGATCTTTACATTTGATTCAGAAAGATTTAGCACTTCCATAGTTTCTTGTGTACTCATTTCCTCAATTTCACGCATTACAAATACCAGCTTGTATTTTTCAGGGAGGTCAGAAATTGCTTTTTCCAGCAAGGCTTTCAACTCTTTATTTAAAAGACTTTTTAATGGTGTTTCATTTTCGTTATTACCAGTTTGGGTCGCAAGCATCTGCTGTTGCTTTACTTTTTTCTTTTTACGCAACAGGCTTTCGTTTATTAATATTTTAGTAAGCCATGTACCAAATCCTGACCTGTTTTTTAGAACACGTAATTTTAAAAAAGCATTTAAATAAGTAGTCTGCATTAAATCTTTGGCTTCAGCTTCATCATTGATAATTGACATGCTTATTCTAAAAAGACGGTCATTATATTTTCGCATCAGGCCTTCATACAACTTACTTTCTCCTTTTATTATTCTTTCAATTATTTCTTCGTCATTGGGCATGATTGGCTGGATAGTTTTCGGGATAAAACATATATAAAGAGTAAAAAAATGAAAAAACGTTACAAATATTTAATAAATAAACAAAGGTGTAGCTATTTACAAATAACGGTATGGCTTCAGGATTTAAGCCTTGGCCGTAATCTATGGCGTGATTTATTGAAGATCATAATGCCATTCATCTTTCCTTTTCGTAATTCTTTTTGCTCTTCTTCCGGCATGTTAAAAAAAGATTGGCATTCCTCGCTGCAACAACCATCATATTTTTTTGCGCAATCAGCGCACTGAATAAAAAGTAAATGACAGCCATCATTTTTACAATTGGTATGTTCATCACATGGCTTTCCGCATTGGTGGCAATGGCTGATAACTTCACTGCCCACCTTCTCCCCCAGCCTGTCATCAAAAACAAAATTTTTGCCTTTAAATTTATTAGGGAGTCCTTCATCTTTAACGGTGTTGGCATAATTAATAATGCCGCCTTCTAAATGAAATACATTTTTAAATCCATTGTGCAGCATGTAAGCGCTTGCTTTTTCGCAACGGATACCGCCGGTGCAATACATAATAATATTTTTATCCTTTTTATCCTTCAACATAATAACGGCCATTGGTAATTGTTCCCGAAAAGTATCTGATGCAACTTCAATGGCATTATCAAAATGACCTACTTCGTATTCATAATGGTTACGCATATCCACCACTATTGTATCAGGATCATTGGTAAGGTCATTGAATTGTTTTGCATCAACATACTTTCCTTTTTTGCTCATGTCGAAATTGCGGTCATTAATGCCATCAGCAACTATCTTATCTCTCACTTTTATTTTTAAAACCCAGAATCCTTTGCCGTCATCATCAACAGCAATATTCAACCGAATATTATTTAAAAAAGAAATGGACCACAGATAATTTTTAAGCGTTTCAAAATTACTTACAGGTACGCTTAGCTGTGCATTGATGCCCTCATGCGCCACATAAATTCTTCCAAAAACTTTTATTGCATTTAGATTTTTATACAACTCATCACGGAAAAATTTTGGATCATCAATCCCGGCATATTGATAAAAACTTAATGTCCTTCTTTGTTCAGCTTCATGGTAAAGAAGTTGCTTAAGTTCTTTTTGAGAAATCCTGTTGTGAAGTACTGCCATGCTTTTTCCTTTCTTATACGCAAATTTAAAAAATAAATAGAGGTTAGCCAACTGGATGATGATTACAATGCAGCTATCCAATTCGCTTTGCAGGCAGCGCAGGAATTTCATATGTTGCTATGCGTTTCCAGCACAGCCAATTATGTAATTTGCTATCCTTTCTGTAAAGATTATAAATTAATTATGCAGCGGGTACAAATTATTATTACATTTAAATATTTAGAAAGCCTTTACATGAAGCAAATAATTTTTATATCCTTTTTTTACGCAATAAATTTTTCGCTTTGCTTTGGCCAGGCAAACATTCGGCGTGATACTTTGATACAAAGTAATTCAAATAATTACAGTGTAATAGATATCCAGGTTGTTACAGAAAATTTTATGATAATAACCTGCAGGGATGATTACGGAAGAACAATTCAATTCTTTAAAATTGCTCCGAAAACTACAGAAAAAAACAGGAGTAAACCAAATCTTATGAAATTAGGAGTAACAATGATCCCTGATTTTTCCGCAGGAACTGTATCGCCGGTTTATGATAATTTAATTAAATACAAAATTATAAAACCTACTTATTTATATAAATGCTGTACAATTTCTAAAATAGAATCACCAAAGAACAATCCGTCACTTCAATTTCTAATTGCCAAAGAAGACACCTCCAACGGATTAACTTATTTTAACAGGATCATTTCGCCTGGTGTGTTCTTAAGGCCCGGGCAGCCCATATACGAAGGGGTTTTTAATAATAAAAGATATGCAATTGTAAAGTCATTGGTTGAAAACCAGGTAAATAAAAATATTTTCTATAGCTATGAATTTAATTTTATTACACATGAACTTTACAATAACCCACCTAAAGAAAAAATTGACACCAGTATAATCAGCAGCAACAAAGATCCTATTGATAGTCTTTCTTCAGTTGATTCAGGGCAAACAGAGATCAGCAGCATCCTGTTTGGTAAAAACATGGTTAGCGGTACACTGCATGTTGAGGCTGCCCCTGCTACAGAATGTGCCATTAATATTTACAACACCCCTGATCATACCCTGTTATTTAATTCTGATCAGCAACGGACTTTTTCACTTTTGCCGGGAATATATGATATAGAAATTTCAGGTATGCTCTTAAAAAATGTTACTGTATATAAAGCTATGGATACAAGAATAAAAACAGGTGCATTATCTGTAAGTTATAATTTAATTTGGGCTTTATATAATGAGAATAAAATAAAGAAAATATATAGCTCTTCTCATCCAAAAACAGTTGAATTTCCAAAAGGTATTTATCAATTAGAAATCAAAGGTACCATACACCGGATAGTTATTACTGACGGTAAAAAGCTGGAATATGATTCAACTATAAAAATTTTGCCACACCAAAAATTAAATATTATTGATTCAAATAAGATTGTTCAATCACAAAAAATAAATACCATTGATTCCGGTAATAATAAAATTATAAACCAGCCAGTCAGCACTTCTGCATTGGATGATAAAAAATGGGAATTAAAACAAAGACTACCGCCTAATAAGGCGCCGGGCAGAATATTTCTTACCATTCCAAAAGAAATTGAATGCATTATTTCAATTTCTCAGCCCAATACTGAAAAAGAATTGTTTTACTCAGGAGCGTTAACAAGGCAACGTAGCTTTTCTCTTGTACCAGGAATTTATGATATAAAAATATCAGGAAGCAGGATAAAAGATGTGCATGTGCAAATGGGAATGGATACAAGAATTAAAGCAGGAATTTTAAATATTGTTTCCCCGGGAATATGGACCTTGTATGATGAAAAAAAAGATAAGCAGGTTTATTTTTCTACCACATCAAAAAAGATAGGTTTGCCGGTTGGTATTTTTCAATTGGAAATAAATGGGAAGGTACAACCGGTAATTATTAAAGATGGAGAGACTGTGCAATTTTAATATCAGCTAAATATAAAAGCACAGGTTAGGGATGTTAACTGATCTGCCAGATTAAATTATATAAACAATCTATTTCATAAATAAAAAAGACTAACATCTACGTTAGCCCTTGTGACCGCGTTAGGATTCAAACCTAAAACCTTCTGATCCGTAGTCAGATGCTCTATTCAATTGAGCTACGCAGCCAATGGACAGCAAAAATAATAAATATTTATTGAAGAGATGTTAGCACTTTTGCAATAAATAGTATAAGTGAAGATTTATTTTTGGTCAATTGGCAAAGTGCATGAATCGTATGTAAAAGAAGGAATAGAAAACTTTACAAAACGCATTTCTCATTATTATAATGTTGAATGGAAATTAATTCCCCCTGTTAAAAATGCTTCAAGCCTTTCCAACACAGACTTGAAAAAAAATGAAGCTGATGTTATTTTAAATCTATTACAGCCAAATGATGTAGTGATTGTGCTTGATGAAAAAGGAGAACAGTTTACTTCAGAAAAATTGGCTGAGTTACTGCAACTTACTGCAAATAAAAGTGCAAAAAACCTGGTCTTCCTTATTGGCGGTGCTTTTGGCGTTGATGATAAAATTATTGAGAGAGCAAATTATGTATGGAGCTTATCTAAATTGGTTTTCCCTCATCAATTGGTAAGACTGATACTTGCAGAACAGGTTTACAGAGCCTGTACTATTATTAGAAATGAGAAATATCACCATAGCTAGTTTATATTTATGTTTAAAAAAAATCTCTAATATTAAATGATCTCTATTACATTAATCATAATTATAAGTACCGTTATTGTTTCCATAATTGCTTTTAATAATCAGCAGGTAATGGATAACTTAATTTTTTATCCCCCTGCTGTAAGTGAAAAAAATCAATATTACCGTTTTATAACCTGCGGCTTTATTCATGCTGATGTGGGACACCTTGCATTTAACATGATATCGTTCTATCTATTTTCCAATGGATTGGTTGAACCTAAATTTATTGAATTTTTTGGCGATTATGGAAGGGCTATGCTGTTGATTATGTATGTGCTTGCATTGATCGTTTGTTTGTTACCAACCTATTGGAAAAATAAAACAAATGAAAATTACAAGAGCCTTGGGGCATCCGGCGCTGTGTCTGCTGTAGTTTTCGCAGGATTAATGATATCGCCGCTAAGCCAGATTGGCTTCTTTATTATCCCTCCGGTTATACCTGGGTTTATTTTTGGTCCATTGTATTTAATTATATCAGCTTATATGGATAGACGTGGCGGTGATAACATTAATCACTCTGCACATATTTGGGGAGCATTGTTCGGAGTTGCTTTTATAATAATTGCCACTAAACTTTATTCAAATTATGATGTGTGGACACATTTTATTGATGATGTAAAGTTTTATATTAAGACAAAATTTAACTTAGGCTGACCTTTAAAATATTTTTTGTTTTTGCTGTAATTTTAAAACGGTCATCAATTCTTTGCCCTACAACCCAAATGATCTTCTTATTCATTTCCAGCAACCATATATTTTCTTTTTCTGTAAGAGATAATTTTTGATCAATAAAAAAGCGGCTAAGTTTTTTCTTTTTGCTCATCCCAAGAGGATAAAAATAATCCCCCTGCTTCCATTTTCTTAAAAGCAATGGAAATATTATTTCATCCGCATCCAGCATTGCAATATATCTGTCAAATATCAGTTGTGAATTGTCAATTACTATCTTTTGAAAAGATAATTTTCCATTTATAAATTTAATTGATGTATCGTTTTCTTCAATCAATATATTCCCGGAAAAATTTGTATTATTTGGTGAAATGATAAGCCAGCTACGATTCTTAAGTAATCTGTGGGTAGATGATTGCACATATTTACCTGAATCACTTTTTAATAACTTAATAACTTCTTCTGTTTGGTTTGATGTAAACCCAAAATCTTTTATTATCTCATACACTATTGTCGGTAAGGGTGCTGACTTTAATAATTTTAAAACAGGAATATGTACCTCCTCTCCTTTTTTCTCTATTAATTTATTTTTGTGAAGATTAATTGATTGCTGATAAAGCGTTTCAATATCCTTAAAACGTTGAATATTGTTGAGTAAATTATCTTCTGCCTGTGGAAATACCTTTTGAATACCAGGGATCAACTGATTGCGAAAATAATTGCGGGTGTATTTATCAGATTCATTTGAAGAATCCTCCACATAACTAAGATGATTGTCATTGGCAAATTCTATTAGCTCTACTTTTTTTGCAAATAATATTGGACGAATAATTTTTCCATGCTTTGGTAGTATGCCTCTCAAACCAGCAACACCACTGCCTTTGAAAAAATTCATCAAAAGTGTTTCAATATTATCATTTGCATGATGCGCAGTTATTATCCAATGGGCAATGGGCAATTGGCAATTATCATTTGTTTGCTTATTGATTATTGCATTTTGCTTATTGCCTGTTAACGATGTAAACCACTGATACCTTAATTCTCTTGCAGCAACCTGGATGGATATTTTATTTTGTTCAGCAAATTTTTCTGTATCAAATCTTTTCACAACTATTTCTGCATTATATTTTTTAGCTAATTCTGTAACAAACAATTCATCTCTTTCACTCTCCTCTCCTCTTAATTGAAAATTGCAATGTGCAATAACAAAATCAAACGCAGCCTGTTTACATAATTCACTCAATACAACAGAATCTACTCCGCCACTTACCGCCAACAACAATTTATCTTTTGGTTGAAAAAGATTTTCCTTTTTAATAAAGTCAATAAATCTTTGGAGAAGGTTCATTCAATAAATAGATGTGATAAAAAATAATCCTATTAATCCTTTAATCATATAAATCATAGTTCAGACAATTAAAAAGCTATCTCCTCATACGCCGCTCTCAACTCATTATACGAATGATTGTCATCTGCTTTTTTTGCTTCATGCATTCCACGTTCGTAAATTTTGATCGCCTTTTCTTCATCACCGATACGCTCCAGTAATTTTGCCAAATGATAATACGAACCAATATAAGTTGGCTCTCTTCTCAGTATTTCATTAAATAAATTTTTAGCTTCCCCATCATTACCCGCTTTAATGTATTCTAATGCCAGCGCATGTTGCAGAAAGCTGTCTTTATGATTCGTCTTTAAATATTCTTTCAGTTTTTCTATCCTGTCCATACAATTATTTTTACTGTTATCTTTGCCCGCCCGGATGAATCCCCGCCAGAATTATTTTTTCGGGCTGGCGTTCGGACGGGCCCTCTTAAAAAAAACATCAGATGAAGATACTTGTTTGTATAAGCAAAACGCCGGATACAACGGCAAAAATAACTTTCACGGATAACAATACGAAATTTGCAGAAGCCGGCGTACAATTCATTATCAATCCGTACGATGAATGGTACTCTTTGGTGAGAGCAATAGAATTAAAAGAAGCCGATGGCTCAACACAAATTCATTTAATAAATGTTGGCGGTGCAGATTCAGATCCCATTATTCGCAAAGCGCTTGCTTTGGGTGGAGATGAAGCGATAAGAGTAAATGCAAACAGCCAGGATAGCTTTTACATAGCCTCACAAATTGCAGAAGTTGCCAAACAAAATAATTACGATCTGATTTTCACCGGCAAAGAAACAATTGATTACAATGGTTCTTCCATCGGTGGTATGGTTTCCGAATTATTAGACATGCCTTACGTTTCTCATGCTACTAAATTTTCTTTAAACGGAACTACAGCAACCATTGACCGTGAGATTGATGGTGGTGAGGAAGTAAATGAAGTACAACTGCCAGTTGTAGTAAGTTGCCAGAAAGGTATGGCTGAACAACGCATCCCAAACATGAAAGGAATTATGGGTGCAAGAACAAAACCATTAAAAGTTGTTGAACCGGTTGCAGTGGAGTCTCTAACTTCTATTGTATCATTTGAACTTCCACCGCCAAAGGCAGGTGTGAAGCTGGTTTCAGCCGATCATCCGGAAGAATTAGTAAGACTGTTGCATGAAGAAGCAAAGGTGATTTAAAGCCCTTATCCCCCGAAGGGGGAATAAAGAAGAGTAAGGAGAAGAGGCACCCTCTATCTCCCCCAATAGGGGAGAAAAAGGAGAAGATTGTTGCGAACTGTTTGGATAAGAGACGAAGATGAAGTGGAAGATATAATATTAATTAAAGAGCTGAAGCACCGCTCCCTCTTTTTCGGGAGGGATGATGGCGGTGAGGCCACCCTCACCTATCCTCTCCCTAAAGGGAGAGGGAAAAGGAGAAGATTATGGAGACGATAGAAGCGAATTGTTTGGATAAAAATAAAGATGATGTGGAAGAGATAATGTAAATATAGAGATGAAGTACCGCTCCCTCTCCATGAGGAGAGGGAGATGGAGGGTGAGGGTGAGGCTGAATTTCAAATTTTAAATTACTATTATGAGTGTATTAATTTTTTTAGATCAATCGGAAGGACACATAAAAAAGAATTCATTTGAGGCTGCAAGCTATGGCGCTAAAGTTGCAGAATTGCTTGGTACAACTGCTGATGGAATTGTGTTAGGAAATGTAAATGATGATCTTGCAGCACTTGGTGCTTATCGATTAAAAAGAATTCATCATTTTAAAAACCCTGAATTAAATAACCTGGATGCCCAGGTATTTACAAATGTTATTGCTGAAGCAGCAGAACGCATTGGCGCAACTGTTATCATATTTTCCAACAATGCAGATGGCAAGGCAATTGCCCCACGGTTATCTGTAAAACTTAAAGCAGGATTGGTTTCCGGCGCTGTTGCGTTACCTGATATAAGCAATGGTTTTGTGGTAAAGAAAAATGTTTTCAGCGGCAAAGCATTTGCAAATGTTTCAGTAACCACAGAAAAGAAAATTATTTCTCTCAATCCTAATTCTTATAAAATAAATAAAGGAGAAGGCATTGCCGAAGTGATAGAGCCTGAGATAACTGTCCCTGTATCGAAAGTAAAAGTAACAGCCGTAAATAAAATTGTTGGTGAAATTCCTTTGTCGGAAGCGGAGTTGGTTGTTAGTGGTGGCCGCGGATTAAAAGGCCCTGAAAACTGGAATTTGGTAACTGATCTTGCGAAGGTGTTAGGCGCTGCAACAGCCTGCAGTCGGCCTGTTGCGGATTCAGACTGGCGTCCGCATCATGAGCATGTGGGACAAACTGGTTTGGCAATTGCCCCCAATTTATATTTTGCCGTTGGCATTTCCGGCGCCATCCAGCATCTTGCCGGCGTTAACCGCAGCAAGGTAATTGTCGTGATAAATAAAGATCCCGAAGCCCCGTTTTTTAAAGCTGCCGATTATGGAATTGTAGGCGATGTTTTTGAAGTGATGCCAAAAATTACTGAAGCCGTTAAGAAATTGAAAGGGGTATAGTTCTATTCTTTGGATTCCTCCTTCCATTTTTCATAACACCATTGTTGTGTCGCAATCACTTTAGCGGCATACCTTTTGGCAGCTTTTATCGAAGCAAATTTTGGAGTGCTTGGTAAAAGATTATTTTGGATTGTACAAAAAAATCACTAACAAAAAAACAAATGGATTTTTCGACGGCTTACGATGTAATATGGGAAAAGGCAAATTATAGTTTTCTAATAATTTCCTTTGCATTTTGTTTTATCGGTCTTACTATGATTTATTTTACAATAAAAAAAAGAAGGCTTCAAAATTTATATAATATTAATTTTAATATAGGACTTGGCTTTATAAGTTTTTCAATCATTGGAATTTTCATAGTTATATTTTTCCAACTTGGACCATTATACAAAGCAAAAAAAATGGTTGCTAATAAGGAATACAATATCGTAGAGGGAACTGTTGAAAATTACCAACCTATGCCATATGAAGGTCACGCAAATGAAAAATTTGATGTAGCGGGAGTTCATTTTGAATTCTCTGATTATGATATAAATATTGGATATCATAATTCTGCATCGCATGGCGGTGTAATAATAGCCGGACGTTATGTAAGAATTATTTATTCTACACTGATGGCAAAACTCACCATTCTCAAACTTGAAACACTAAGAAATAAATAATTTCATTATCCTTCTTTTTCAAACGGATAAGCCCCTCGCAATCCTTAGTATGTTTAAAAAATAAAATATCGCTGTCCGTATTCTGATTACCGGCTTATAAACTTCCATTGAAATAGAAAGGCCTAAAGTTAGTATCGCAAAGAATGCTAAGGCACGCTAAGAGCAACAAAGAAAGCCTTTGTGTACTTTTATTTTCATGCACCTCTTTCTTTGGCGCAAGATCCTTCCGCTCATCCACATAAATGTTTAATTTTATAAAAAGCAAAAACAATGGTAACCAAACTTAAGGAAGTTATTTCAGCCATAGAGAAATTGAAAGATGAAGAGCAAAGGCAATTCGCAAAAATGCTCACCTATATGCAACAATTGCATAAAGCATACTAATTTGGATGGCTTTACGCAATAGGTTATTTTTAGAGCTTCACAAAGCAAAGAGTAAGCGGTAATTGTATGCGGACATCGTTTATTATATTAGCACTTTCAATTTTGACATTGACATCCTGCGAAGGATTTATCCATATGCAAGGAAATATTTATGACATCACGACGAAACAGCCGATTGAAAATGTGCAAGTGCTTTTAATTTTAAAAGGTAAGGACACAGTTAGAAAGAACCAACTTGAATATGACACAATTCCTTATAAAGAAAGAATTTTCCTTAGAAAGCAAGGAATAAAAGATGACTATAAAATGTATGACCCTATTGGTTTTTCTAAACTAAAACCTTCGCAAACTAACACTGTTAGACATTTTAATATAGGCAATATATTAGTTGGTTGCGTCCCTAAATGTCCGACATGCCAATTAGTTTTTATCAAAGACGGATATAAGCCGCTT
This sequence comes from Chitinophagales bacterium, assembly GCA_025353485.1. Taxonomy (GTDB): domain Bacteria; phylum Bacteroidota; class Bacteroidia; order Chitinophagales; family Chitinophagaceae; genus Ginsengibacter. The sequence goes on along the minus strand of JANXQO010000166.1, from coordinate 14,386 downwards.
AGAATAAAAATAAATTCAATTGTGAAAGACAGCATAATTGTTACGTTTGAAAAACTAACTGATAACCCAATAAATACAACGACTAAAAATTAATGCCCAAGTTACTTGACAACAACTACCACTAACAAAAATATTTGCAGATAGCAGGGCTGGACATTAAAGCAATCGGCAGCAAAATATCTTGTTCTGAAATAGATTTATCCTTCTGCTATCGGTAGTATCCTCAAAAAATAAAAATACTGCTATCCCCCCTTGCTATTCTTAGTATGCCTAAAAAATAAAAAGTACTGCTGTCCGTAGTCTGTGACTACGGACTTATAAACTACAATTGAGTAAGAATAGTCCTGAGTTACAACTCAGGACAGCAATCGAGTTTCATTCCCTTCCGATATAAAAATCGTAAATTCATAACTTAATTATTCGATATGGATACAGCCAAAATTCGCCAGCAGTTGCATAACTATCTTGAAGTAGCAGATGATAAAAAAATAAACGCCCTTTATACAATTATTGAAAGGGAAATTCATGATACGGAATTTGAATATCCTGACGGGTTAAAAAATGAGTTGGATAAACGGAATGCTGAATATAAAAATGGACCCGCAAAAATGGTTACTTCTTCTCAAAGTAAAAAGAGAATTGAAAAAATTTTAAAGGATGGTAAAGCATAGCAATTTTAAAAATGTTCCATGTCTCATAAAAGAAAAGGTCAGTTAACGGTTTCAAAAGAGTGGGCAAAACATCTTAGAAAGTTCTGGCGCAGAAAGTTTTGGAAAGGAGAAAGAATTGCCGGAAAAAGGATGATAAAAAATGAAAGCCATAAATCATTGAGCAACCCAATTTAATTAATAGTATCGCAAAGAACGCTAAGGCATGCAAAGAACAGCAAAGACGCCTTTGTGTCCCGATTGCTATCGGGATTGCGTATTCTTTGTGCCCTTTGCGATACTTTCTTTTATCTTCTTACCGATTAACTTTTTATATTTGCTTCTTTAAGCAAGCGACAAGGTTATGAAGAAAATAGAATTGGAAATAGTTGCCTTATCTCACAGCATTACACAAACACATTCTTATGCTGTTGTGCTTGGCGAAGTGAATGGTTTACGCCGTTTGCCGATTGTTATTGGTGGCTTTGAAGCTCAGGCAATTGCTGTGGCTTTAGAAAGAATGCAGCCCAGCCGTCCCCTTACGCACGACCTTATGAAAAACTTTATGATGGCTTTTAATGTTGAACTGCACGAAGTAATTATTAACGATTTACAGGAAGGAATTTTCTACTCCAAATTAGTTTGTTCCACAGATAATGACACAGTGGAAATTGATTCACGTACATCTGATGCGGTAGCGCTGGCAGTACGTTTTGGCTGCCCTATTTATACATTTGATAATATTTTGGACAGCGCCGGAATTTTAATGGAGGATGACGAGAAAAAGAAAAAAGTAACCGGCGGTTCTGTATCTCAAACGGATGCCGGTACAAGAGACGATCTTAAAAAATTATCATTACCCGAACTGGAAACATTATTAACTGAAGTTCTTGAACACGAAGATTACATAAAAGCGATCGCTATAAGAGACGAAATAAAAGTGAGGAAAAAATAATACACAACTCACGCAAAGGCGCTAAGAAAAACATAAAAGCCGCAAAGAAAAACTTTGCGGCTTTCCTTTACTTCGCATCTTTGCGTGAAAAATATTTAATCTACATTATCTAAATCCAGTCATGATTGTTTTTCCCAATTGTAAAATAAATCTCGGTTTAAATATTATTCGCAGAAGAGAAGATGGCTATCATGATCTGGAAACCGTTTTTCTTCCAATTCCATTTACAGATGTATTAGAAATTATTTCCTCAGATAAAACTGAACTTGCTGTTACGGGCTTGCCTGTTAATGCAAATGATAATCTTTGCAGTAGAGCTTATTATCTATTACAGAAGAATTTCCCGGATCTGCCGCCAATAAAAATGCATTTGCATAAAGTTATTCCGCTGGGTGCAGGTCTTGGCGGAGGCTCGTCTGATGCAGCTTTCACGCTGCAATTGTTGAATGAAAAGTTTAAGCTCAACTTAAAAACTGAGGAACTGATTGATTATGCTTTGCAATTAGGGAGTGATTGTCCTTTCTTCATTATTAATAAAGCATGCTTTGCAACAGGCCGTGGAGAAATATTGCAACCAATAAATATTGATCTGAATAATTATAAATTTTTAATTGTTAACCCTGGAATTCATATTGATACCAAATGGGCTTTCTCAAAGGTTATTCCGCAGGGGCGAAAAATTTCTATAATAGAAATAATATCACAACCTATAGAATCGTGGAAAGATCAATTGCAAAATGATTTTGAATCTGCTGTGTTTGCTGCATATCCTGAAATAAAAAAAATAAAAAATGATTTGTATGATCAAGGCGCTGTATATGCAAGCCTGAGCGGCAGTGGCAGCAGTGTATTTGGAATATTTTCAAAAGAAGAAAATATTCAATACACAGGGAATGCTAAATATTTTAATAAGTTTTTTACCTTTAATTAATCCTATACTTAAATAAATTCTTTATCTTGCAATAATAATTATCACACTTGTTACTCAAATCTTACATATCTCATTTCCTCGATCAGAATCTCGACTTTCTCGATCACAAGGCGTAACCATATCGCCCCTTAAGATTTAATTCTTCCATTTTCTTTTTTACTCTCTTTAATAATTTTTGTATGCACACTTCTGTTATAATTCCTGAAAAAAGTAAACACTTTATTGATCTTGAAGAAAGATACAATGCCCATAACTATGCATCCCTGCCTGTTGTACTTACTAAGGGCAAAGGTGTGCATGTATGGGATGTTGATGGAAAAAAATATTACGATTTTCTCAGCGCCTACTCTGCGGTAAACCAGGGGCACTGCCATCCAAAAATTACAGAAACATTAATTGAACAATCACAAAAACTAACGCTTAGCAGCAGGGCATTTTATAATGATGCATTGGGCGAATACGCAGCGTTCATCACAAAGTATTTTGGATATGATAAAGTATTGCCAATGAACACAGGGGTTGAAGCAGTTGAAACAGCCATTAAACTTTGCCGCAAATGGGGGTATGAAAAAAAAGGGATCGAAAAAAATAAAGCGAAAATTATTGTATGCGAAAATAATTTTCATGGAAGAACTACAGGAGTAATTTCTTTCAGCACTGATCCTTCTGCAAAGAAAAACTATGGGCCCTTCGCAACAGGTTTTGAAATAATTCCTTTTAATGATCTGAGTGCATTAGCAAAAGCATTGACCGATAAAAATGTTGCCGGATTTTTAGTTGAACCAATTCAAGGCGAGGCGGGTGTTATTGTTCCTGAAAGTGGTTATCTCACAAAAGCAAAACAATATTGTACTGATGCCAATGTTTTATTTATTGCCGATGAGATACAAACAGGTTTATGCAGAACAGGAAAAATGCTTTGCTGTGATCATGAAAATGTATGGCCCGATATTTTAATACTTGGCAAAGCCTTAAGCGGCGGCACTTTGCCGGTGAGTGCAGTGCTGGCAGATGATGAAATAATGTTAACCATACAACCGGGCGAACATGGAAGTACTTATGGTGGAAACCCACTTGCATGCAAAGTTGCCATCACTGCATTAAAGGTTTTACAGGAAGAAAAAATGGCTGAGAATTCAGAAGTGATGGGAAATATTTTTAGACAGGAGTTGAAAAAAATTAATTCATCGCACATTGCTTCTATACGTGGCAAAGGATTATTTAATGCTTTAGAAATAAAACATACTGATAAAGAGGCTGCATGGAAACTTTGTCTTGAACTAAAAGAAAATGGCTTGCTTGCAAAGCCTACACATGGTGATAAAATTCGTTTTGCTCCCCCCCTGATTATAAATAAAGAACAATTGATGGAATGTGTTGAAATAATTTCAAAGAGTATTGATGTATTAGATTAATAACCACTAATACTTATTTCATTTCTATATTTGACATTACTTAATTTTCATTTTTGCAAGATCATCATCATCACGAAGAGCATTTAAAAAGTTCAGACCTGTTAAGGGATATTGTTATTGGTATGAGCGATGGGCTTACCGTTCCCTTTGCGCTGGCAGCTGGTTTAAGTGGTGCAGTGGTGAGCAGCAGCATCATAATAATTGCAGGCATTGCAGAAATTGCAGCAGGCAGTATTGCGATGGGGTTGGGGGGATATCTTGCCGGTAAAACTGAACAGGATCATTACAACAGCGAATTAAAAAGAGAATATGATGAAGTAGAAAGAGTGCCGGAAATGGAAAAGCAGGAAGTAAAAGATTTTTTTAAGGATATAGGATTGAGTGAAGAGATACAATATAAAGCTGCCGAAGAAATCGCAAAGGATAAAAAGCAGTGGGTAGAGTTTATGATGAAGTACGAATTAGGCCTTGATGAACCCGATCCAAAACGAGCCACTAAAAGTGCGTTGAATATCGGGCTATCATACATAGCCGGCGGCATCATTCCTTTAAGTCCATATTTCTTTATAAATAATTCAACTGAGGCATTAAAAATTTCTGTTATAGCAACGCTTATTTGTTTGTTTGTATTTGGTTATTTTAAAAGTAAGATGACAGGTGTTAGCCCTTTACGGGGAGCGATAAAGGTTACGTTTATTGGCGCTGTTGCTGCAGCTGCGGCATTTGGCATTGCTAAACTGCTGTAGACAAATTTTGTAACCTGTGTTTTGAATCTTTGATAATATTTTCTATCGTCCATTCTACCCTGTTTTTAAAATCATGTAATCTTACAAGGCAATTTTTTTTATAACATATACTGCATGAAAACTCCCGGCAATAATCTGAGTGAACAAATAATTCCACTGTTTCCCCAAATTCGTGTCGTACAATTGTAGCAAGCGCTTCCACTTCATCATGCGCCTCACGTACATTTAAATACCAGGGAACTGTTAAATGGCAATCAATATGCAATGTGCCTCCATACTTTATCATGCGTAGATTGTGCAGGTCAATCCAGTTCTCCCTCCTGTTTACATTTAATAATGCAACAAGTTTTTTCAGTAATTCAATATCCGCCTCATCCATTATGCCTGCAATTGAAGTACGGATAATTTTATATCCTGTATAAATAATAATGAATGAAAATAGTATAGCCAATGCACTGTCAAGCCATAACAGTTTTGTAAAATATAAAAGTATAAGACCTGCAATTATTCCCAATGTTGACCATGTATCTGTTCTTAAATGTTTGCCACTGGCAATTAATGCAAGAGAATTATTTTTCCTTCCTGTTCTTAAACAAAAGGTTCCGGCAACAAAATTAATTAATGCAGTTGCTGCCACTAAAATAATCCCATAATCAAGCTTTTGAATTGAGTGAGGATGAATAAGGACACTTAAAGTAGCCTTATAAATCACTAACAACCCGGCAACAATTATAAGAGTACCTTCTATAGCAGCAGAAAGAAATTCTACCTTTCCATGGCCATAGGGATGATCTTCATCCTTAGGTTTGGCAGAAACATATAAGCTGTAAACGCCTATCAATGCCGCTATTACATTTACAATGCTTTCCATAGCATCCGTTAAAATAGCAACTGAGTTGGTAATATACCAGGCACACATCTTTAGCACAAACAATACAATTGCAATAACTGTAATAATCTTTTGAAGACGCAGGTTATATTGGGATGCTTTCAAAAAAAAATAATTAGTGCGTAAAGATAGGCGTGATTTGAGATTTAGAATTTGAGGTTTTAGATTAAATTCGAATTGATAATTTCATCCCGATAAATATTGAGATCAAACTGGTAAATTTGCATCATGCGTACCGTGCTTAATATTTTAAGTAGTTCTTTCAGGCTTACCATGCAGGAGCTTATGGTAAATAAACTCAGGACTGCATTGTCGCTTATCGGAATTTCATTCGGTATCTTTTGCATAATTGGTGTACTGGCTACGGTTAACAGCCTTGAAAGAAATATCCAGGATGAAATTAAAGGCTTAGGCACCAATACTATTTACATTGATAAATGGGATTATAGCGGTGGCCCTGATTATCCCTTTTGGAAGTTTGTAAATCGCCCCTTGCCTAAATTTGGGGAAATGGCATTTATTAAACAACGCAGTCAATTGGCCAGCCATATTTCTTATAATGTAAACAACAACGGTAATGTTGAATATCAAAATAACATGTTACAGGGTGTAACTTATTATGGAATTACCGAAGAACAAAATGCTATTCAGCCTATAATTATTGAATACGGCCGTTATATTTCTTCTTCAGAATTTGTAGCCGGAAGCAGTGTGGTTATTATGGGATTTGCTAATGCTGAAAAATTATTTACCAGGGCTGATATAGCTGTTGGAAAAGAAGTTATTCTAAATGGAAAAAAAGCAAAAGTGATTGGTGTAATAAAAAAAGAAGGCCAGAATTTAATTGGTTGGAATTATGATCAAAGTATTGTAATGCCCTATCGTTTTATCAGAAATATTGTTGACGAAAAACGTTCAAATGCATTTATTATGGCAAAAGCAAAAGAAGGTATAACTTCTATTGCATTTAAAGATGAATTGGAAGGAGTAATGAGATCGATAAGAAAATTAAGCCCAACCACTGAAGATAATTTTAGTTTGAATGATGTTAGCGGATTTAGTGACAAGATAAGTTCCGTTTTTGTCACTGTTAATATTGGCGGATGGGCAATTGGCTTGCTTAGCCTTGTTGTTGGCGCTTTTGGTATTGCAAATATTATGTTTGTTACCGTTAAGGAACGCACCGCAATGATCGGTTTAAAAAAAGCAATTGGCGCCAAGCGCAGAAGCATCATGATGGAATTTTTACTGGAGGCAGCCCTCATTTGCATTATGGGAGGATTAATCGGATTGTTGCTGGTTTATATTTTAACCATAATATTTACCAACCTGTTTAATTTTCCAGTTTTTATTTCTACCGGAATATTAACGTTGGCAATTTCAATCTGTATCATCATCGGAATATTAGCCGGAATTATTCCTGCATCTATTGCTGCACGGCTTGACCCTGTTGTAGCAATACGAAGTAAATAATAATGTACGAAGTAAGAAGTAAGATGTACGAAGTAAAAAGTAAGAAGTAAGAAGTGAAATAAATTACCAAACATCGTTCATCAAAAATCTAACATCAAACATCGTACATCAAACATCGCACATCAAACATGCCCACAATATTAGCCATCGAATCTTCCTGTGACGAAACATCAACAGCCGTTTGCTTAGATGGAAAAATTTTAAGCAATGTTATCGTTAATCAAACTGTTCATGAAAAATATGGAGGCGTAGTACCCGAACTGGCTTCCAGGGCGCATTTGCAAAACATTGTTCCGGCGGTAGATGAGGCTTTGTCAATTGCCAATTGCCAATTGCCAATTGTGGATGCATTCGCCTTCACACAATCACCCGGTTTAATTGGCGCATTGCTGGTAGGTGCACAATTTGCAAAATCATTATCACTTGCATTTAATAAACCTTTGATAGCAGTGCATCACATGCAGGCACATGTATTGGCAAATTTAATTCCTGATAATAAACCTGGGTTCCCTTTTTTGTGCCTTACAGTAAGCGGTGGCCATACACAAATTGTTTTATGCGAAGATTTTTTGCAAATGAAAGTTATAGGACAAACAATAGATGATGCAGCAGGAGAAGCATTTGATAAAAGTGCAAAACTGTTAGGGTTGCCCTACCCCGGCGGACCTTTAATAGATAAATATGCACAACAGGGAGATACAAATAAATTTAAATTTCCTGAGCCCCAAATTGATGGACTTGATTTTAGTTTCAGCGGATTAAAAACAGCCATACTATATTTTATCCAGGAGAATAAAAAGAAGAATGGAAATTTTATTGAAGAAAACCTCCATGATATTTGTGCATGCATTCAGCAAAGAATTGTATCCATCTTATTAAATAAATTAAAGAAAGCTGCAAAACAAACCGGAATAAAAAATATTTGTATCGCCGGTGGTGTAAGCGCTAACAAAGATTTGAGAAAATCGCTTGAGGAAATGGGAAAACAATCAGGTTGGAAAACTTTTATTCCTCCATTTGAATATTGCACTGATAATGCAGCTATGATAGCCATTACAGCATATCATAAATATTTAGCCGGAGATTTTGCTGACCTTAGTGTTAGCCCTTCCGCAAGAGCAGAATGGTAATGAATATAATATGGGCTGAAGCCCAATATCCTACATGTATTGTAACCCCAGCCTTACGGCTGGGGTTAAGAAAAAAATATGGAGGGCTTTAGCCCAAATGCATTTGCTTTGGCAATGCGATAATGATAAATTATGACAGAAGAAAATATCGAAGAGGAACACCACGAAGAAACCGACGAATTATTTGAACGGCTTACCATTGTTGTTGACAAAGGGCAGGAACCACTGCGCATTGATAAATTTTTAATGCATCGTATTGAAGGTGCAACACGAAATAAAATTCAGCAGGCAATAGCAGCGGAAAGAGTTTTAATAAATGATAAGCCGGTAAAATCCAACCATAAAATAAAACCGGGTGAGAAGATAGTTTTATATGAAAGCCGTATTCCGGAAACAACAGACATCATACCGGAAAATATTCCGATAAATATTGTTTATGAAGATGATGATGTGATGGTAGTAAACAAACCTGCAGGCATTGTTGTGCATCCGGGAAGCGGCAACCGCAGCGGCACTTTAATAAATGGTATTGCATATTATTTACAACAACAAAATCCTGATCTTGATGAAACAAATCTTTCACGGTTTGGTTTGGTACACCGCATAGATAAGAACACAACCGGCTTATTGGTGATAGCAAAAAATGCAAAGGCAATGACGCATCTTGCTAAACAATTTTTTGATCACACCGTACACAGAAGATACATGGCTCTTGTATGGGGAGACTTTGAAGAAAACGAAGGAACGATTAAAGCGCATGTGGGAAGACATCAAAGATTTAGAAAATTATTTACGGCTTATCCCGAGGGAGAACATGGAAAAGATGCAATCACCCATTATAAAATTTTGGAAAGATTTAATTATGTAACGCTTATTGAATGCAGGCTTGAAACCGGGCGTACTCACCAAATACGTGTGCATATGCAGCTTACAGGCCACCCTATATTTAATGATGATATGTATGGAGGAGACAGGATCGTAAAAGGAACCGTGTTTACTAAGTACAAGCAATTTGTAGATAATTGCTTTATCATTTGCCCACGCCATGCATTGCATGCACAACAGCTTGGCTTCATTCATCCTGCCACAAAAAAGCAAATTAATTTTGAAAGTGAATTACCCGATGATATGAAAGCGGTAATTGAGAAATGGAAGAAGTATAGCATGAACAGGGATTTGTAGCAGGCATTATTTTTAATTTTTGGCAGAAGTTATTTCTTTCTCTTTTTTAGCCAGGCATCTGTTTTTCTGATAAACGGAGCCGTAGTATCACTAAGAATTTCTTTGTCAATGGTAATAAGATATTGGCAACTGTTTTGACACCTGATGATGCTTGAAGATTCAACTGTTTGTTACAAAATTATTTTTATTACTTTAATCAGTAGATTGCTTCGAACTTGCTATGCACAAACCCATGAGTAAGGTCTCGCAAAGACGAGGTGTAATAAAAAAGGAGCAAGAAAATATCTTGCCCCTTAATATTATCAGCATATTAGCATATCAGCTAATCAGCACATTAATTATTCTTCTTCGTCAAATGTCATCGCTTCTTTTGATGTCATCAGCAATTCATATTCTTCCTTGCTCCCAACGATCATGTTATCAAAATCACGCATGCCTGTACCGGCCGGTATTGGATGACCTGTGATAACATTCTCTTTCAATCCCATCATCTCATCTGTTTTTCCCTGTATGGCTGCGGATGACAACACCTTGGTTGTTTCCTGGAACGATGCTGCAGATATCCAGCTATGTGTACCCAATGATGCTTTTGTAATACCCAGCAATAACGGTGAAGATGTTGCTGGCCTTGCATCACGGAACTCAACGATCTTTTTATCAGCACGGCGTAAAATAGAATTTTCTTCCCTTACTTCACGAAGTGTAACAATTTGTCCGGGTCTCATCTTTGAAGAATCATTTGCTTCTGTAACAACTTTCTTATCAAAGATCCAATCGTTCTCAACATTAAAATCGTAACGGTCTTCAGTATCTCCTTCTAAGAATTTTGTATCGCCGGCATCTTCAATAGTTACTTTACGCATCATCTGCCTAACGATAACTTCAATGTGTTTATCATTTATTTTTACACCTTGTAATCGGTAAACTTCCTGAATTTCATTCACCACATATTCCTGTACTGCAAACGGACCTTTGATAGATAAAATATCTGCAGGCGCAATTTGTCCGTCGCTTAAAGCAACACCTGCTTTTATAAAGTCACCATCCTGTGCAAGAATCTGACGGGTAAGAGGAACAAGATATTTTCTGATAACACCATCTCTTGCTTCAACAATTATTTCCCTGTTACCACGCTTAATGTTACCGAAAGAAACCACACCATCAATTTCAGAAACAACCGCAGGGTTACCAGGATTTCTTGCTTCGAATAATTCTGTTACCCGTGGCAAACCTCCGGTAATATCTCTTAGTTTACCTAACACTCTTGGAATCTTAACCACTACCTGTCCGGCTTTCACTTCTTCCTGTTCTTCCATGATGATATGTGAGCCAACGGGTAAGTTATAGCCTTTACTATCTTTTTTTCCTTCAATAATAAGGGAAGGAATTCTTGCTTTATCTTTTGTTTCAATAACCACTTTTTCCCTGTGACCTGTTTGCTCATCTGCTTCTTCACGGTATGTAATACCTTCTACAATGTGCTCAAACTTAACGTTACCATCAATTTCTGAAACAATAACATTATTGAACGGATCCCATGTGCAGAGTATGTCACCTTTTGTTACTTTCTGCCCGTCTTTTACATTTAAAGTGGCACCGTAAGGAACGTTGTTTGTAATTAGCAAACGATCATTCTTCACATCCATAATTCTTACCTCACCTGTACGGCCAATAACAATTTTTATTTTTGATTTATCATTTGCAACTGCGTCAACAGTTCTTAAACCATCGAACTGAACAGTGCCATCAAACTTTGCATTTAATGTTGATTCAACAGATGCAGAACCTGCCACACCACCCACGTGGAAGGTACGCAAGGTTAACTGTGTTCCCGGCTCACCGATTGATTGTGCTGCAATAATTCCTACTGCATCACCACGCTGTGCGGTATATCCCGAAGCTAAATTCTTACCATAGCATTTTACACAAACACCTCTTTTTGCTTCGCAGGTAAGTACAGAACGTATCTCTACAGTTTCAACACCTGCTTCATCAATTTTTTGAGCGATTTCATCTGTAATTTCTACTCCTGCTTCTGCAATTATTTCCTCAGTTGCAGGATTAAAAATATTATGCAATGATGTTCTGCCTACTATCCTGTCTAACAAAGGCTCGATGACATCCTCATTATCTTTTAATGCTGATGTTGCAATACCACGCAGTGTTCCGCAATCTTCATCAAGAATAACAACATCCTGTGCCACGTCAACCAATCTTCTTGTAAGATAACCGGCATCTGCCGTTTTTAATGCTGTATCCGCAAGACCTTTACGGGCACCATGCGTAGAGATAAAATATTCCAATACATTCAATCCATCTTTAAAGTTGGAAAGAATCGGATTCTCAATAATCTCACTTCCTGAGCTGCCTGATTTACGTGGCTTAGCCATCAATCCCCTGATACCTGCAAGCTGTTTGATCTGTTGTTTAGAACCTCTTGCACCCGAGTCAAGCATCATGTAAACAGAGTTGAAACCTTGTTTATCTGCAGCCAGTTCACGGATCAAAGTTTCTGTAAGGCGTGTATCCACACGGCTCCAGATATCAATGATACCATTATATCTCTCGTTATTAGTAATTAAACCTGAGTTGTAATTATCCCATACTTCATCAACTTCGCCAGTTGCATTATCTATCATTTCCTGTTTAGTATCAGGGATGATAAGATCGTTGATGTTGAATGATAAACCACCTCTGAATGCCATGCGGAATCCAAGTGTTTTAATATCATCCAAAAACTTTGCTGTTGCAGGAATGTTGGTCCATTTAATAATGTCACCAATAATTTCTCTCAACGCTTTTTTAGTAAGCAATGCATTAATATAACCTGCACCTTTTGGAACATGCTGATTAAATATTACACGGCCAACTGTTGTATCCAAAAGTTTCTTTTGAAAAGTACCATCATCATTACGAACCTCAACTTTTACTTTGATGTTTGCGTGAAGATCTATCATCTGCTCATTGTAAGCGATGATAACTTCTTCAGAAGAATAAAATGATTTGCCTTCGCCTTTTACTTTTAATTCAGGAGTTGATTTTTTCCCTTTAGTAATGTAATACAATCCTAACACCATGTCCTGTGAAGGAAGTGTGATCGGTGTACCATTTTGAGGATTTAAAATGTTGTGTGAAGAAAGCATCAACACCTGTGCTTCCAATACTGCGGAGTGGCTTAAAGGCACGTGAACGGCCATCTGATCACCATCAAAATCTGCGTTGAACGCTGTTGTTACCAACGGGTGCAATTGTATCGCTTTACCTTCGATCAATTTTGGCTGGAATGCCTGGATCGACAAACGGTGAAGTGTTGGAGCCCTGTTCAACATTACAGGATGCCCTTTTAAAATATTTTCAAGAATATCCCAAATAATCGCTTCTTTTTTATCAACTAATTTTCTTGCACTCTTCACCGTTTTTACAATACCTCTTTCAATTAATTTGCGAATAATAAATGGCTTAAATAATTCAGCAGCCATATCTTTCGGTAAACCGCACTCGTGCATTTTTAATTCTGGTCCAACCACAATTACAGAACGACCGGAGTAATCAACACGCTTTCCTAAAAGGTTCTGACGGAAACGTCCCTGCTTACCTTTCAGTACATCACTTAAAGATTTTAAAGCACGGCCACCTTCTGCTTTTACAGCATTTGATTTACGTGAATTATCAAACAAGGAATCTATAGCTTCCTGCAACATTCTCTTTTCATTCCTGAGAATTACTTCAGGCGCCTTGATCTCTAACAATCTTTTTAAACGGTTGTTACGGATTATAACACGACGATACAGATCATTCAAATCAGATGATGCAAAACGGCCACCATCCAAAGGAACAAGGGGACGAAGTTCCGGTGGAATAACAGGAATGTATTGCATTACCATCCATTCAGGACGGTTATTAATTCTTGTATTAGCATCACGGAAACTTTCTACAACACTTAAGCGCTTTAATGCATCTGCCTTACGTTGTTGTGAAGTTTCAGTAGCTGCGGCATTACGAAGATCGAAAGACAACTGATCAAGATCAATTCTTTGCAACATATCATGCACAGCTTCTGCACCCATCTTTGCAATAAATTTATCAGGATCTTCATCAGGCAAATGCTGGTTATCTTTTGGAAGTGTATCCAAAATATCTAAGTATTCCTCTTCAGTTAAAAGATCAGAATAATTTTGTCCTTTATCAGCACGGATACCGGATTGTATAACTACAAATCTTTCATAATACACTATGGTTTCTAATTTCTTAGAGCTCATTCCCAACAAATAACCAATTTTATTTGGAAGAGATTTAAAATACCAGATATGTACAACAGGCACAACTAATTTGATGTGACCCATTCTTTCACGGCGAACTTTTTTCTCGGTAACCTCAACACCGCAACGATCGCAAACAATACCCTTATAACGGATACGCTTGTACTTTCCGCAGGCACACTCATAATCTTTTACAGGGCCAAAAATTCTTTCGCAAAACAAACCATCTCTTTCAGGTTTATAAGTACGGTAGTTAATTGTTTCAGGCTTTAAAACTTCACCATAACTTCTTTCTAAAATAGAATCAGGCGAAGCCAAACCAATTGTAATTTGAGAAAACGTTGGACGTGGACGATTTTCTTTTTTTTGCATATTAATTTCTAATTTCTTTTTCTAAATTTTGTTACCTCCCGATAGCTATCGGGATTTCAGCTTTTCTCATTATCGTTACCCCTATCACCAATCTTTTTTAAATCCAATTCTTTGTGTTCTTTCTCTGGGTTGTGATATAAATTTTTTGATTGTATCAAAAATCAATTTTATTTCTTTATCATGTTTATCTGAATTCTTTTCCAGTTTTTCGAGCTTCAGTAAAATATCTTTATTCATTTGCAACAGTTCTTTCATCTTGCTGTAAACCCTCATGATCTGGATATTTACCTGCACGGCTCTTTCACTTCTTAAAACACTTGAAAGCATTAACACACCATGCTCGGTAAAACAAAATGGTTTATAACGAAGTCCCATTTTTAAAGAATT
>JANXQO010000050.1 GCA_025353485.1 Chitinophagales bacterium | reverse complement strand
TTTTTTGTTGCCCCCAAACTGCGTGAACAATTGTGCAACGCCTTCATCAGTTAATTGAAGCAAGCCTTTTTCCAGCTGCTTTGTTTTCATCGGGTCTTTGTTCTGAACCTCTTTAAATATCTCAGGCGAGAAAGATGGAATGCCTGTAAAATAAAAATCCTCTCCTTCGGTTAGAGTATCACCTATTTTAAAATTTCCCGTATCAAATAATCCTACCACATCACCGGGGTATGCTGATTCAATAACATCTTTATCTCTTGCCAAAAAAGTATAGGGATTGCTGAAGCGTACATCTTTATCAAGCCGCACATGATGAAAATATTTGTTGCGCTCAAACTTGCCTGCACATACTCTTAAGAAAGCGATTCTGTCCCTATGCTTCGGATCAAGGTTAGCATGTATCTTAAAAATAAAACCACTGAACTTACTTTCCGTTGGCTCTACAACCCTCGTGGTTACTTTACGATGCAATGGGAGAGGAGATATCAAAAGAAAAGTTTCCAACAATTCCTTTACGCCAAAATTATTTATGGCGCTGCCGAAAAAAACAGGCGCTACTTCCCCCTGGAGGTACGGCTCTTTATCAAACTTACCATACACACCTTCTATCAATTCCACATCTTCTCTTAATTGACCTGCTTCTTTTTCGCCGATCTTTTTTTGCAGCGCATCATCATTCAGGTCTTTCAATGGCAGGTAATCTTCTTCAGTTGCTTTTTGATTTGCATTGAACAACAGCAAACTCTTATCAAATAAATTATACACACCTTTAAAGTCCCTGCCCATGCCAATAGGCCAGCTCAGCGGATGCAGTTTTATTTTTAATTCATTTTCTATCTCATCCAAAAGGTCGAAAGGGTTTTTGCCATCACGGTCCATTTTGTTTACAAAAACAATTACAGGTGTATCTCTCATCCGGCATACTTCCATCAGTCTTTTGGTTTGCTCTTCCACGCCTTTTACGCAATCTATCACCAACACTACGCTGTCCACTGCCGTTAATGTGCGGTAAGTGTCTTCAGCAAAGTCTTTGTGGCCGGGAGTATCCAGCAGGTTCACCAGCATGTTTTTGTATTCAAAGCTCATTACGGAGGTTGCCACAGAAATTCCCCGCTGCCTTTCTATCTCCATGAAATCTGATGTAGCATGTTTTTTTATTTTATTGCTTTTTACAGCGCCTGCCGTTTGTATGGCGCCGCCAAATAATAAAAATTTTTCGGTGAGGGTTGTCTTGCCGGCATCGGGGTGACTGATGATGGCGAATGTGCGCCGCCTGCTTATTTCGTTTGCGTATTTCATAAAGTGCGCAAAGATAACTATTGAAGTTTTATTAATGTCGTGTGTTTAGATTTTGGTAGTCAGCTTTAGTACTGCTATTAAACTTCATTGGCGTCGCACTCTTGTACTACATCACTTTATTGAGCAAAGAGTATCGCAAAGTACGCAGAGGTATCGCAAAGTTTGCAAAGGCTTTGCCTACTTTGCGCTTCTTTGTTTTCTTTGCGATACTTATTTTATATCATTGGTTGCAATCACTTTATCGGCATATCTATGGGCAGCTTTCTTAATATTCTTGCAGGTAAGCCTCACAAAAATGGTGTCACAGCGGGGTCTTCACAGCAGAGCATGTGCGAAAGCGAGACTACGATGCAAAATGAACGGCAACCAAAAAATTCTTGTCTTTTCAACAGCAGGGTCTCTTGCTAACACACATACCCAAACCACGAAGACTTTGCTGAGACACTATGAAAACCAAGAAGGTTTTTTACGGTCTCTAATAAAGAAAAGATATTCTCAAACCTTCTTGGTTTCTGTTAACTTAATGACATTGCACAGCGGTGTCTTTATAGCAGAGCATGTGCGAAAGCGAGACCACGATGCAGAATGAACTGGCTACCAAAAATTTGTTGTTTTTTTCCAGCAGCAGGGTCTCGTGCCAACACACAAACCCAAACTACGAAGACCCCGCTGAGACACTTATTGTGAGCATCAGTCCAAAAAAAGAGAATTAAAATTCGTGAAAAAATGTAATGCCGGTTGCTACTAATACTAACAATTTTCAAATAAATACAAAAACAAAACGGGAGAAATTGTTTTTCATTTTAAAAAAAATAAATAGCACCTGTTATTCCGTAATCTATCCTGCAGGCTCAATTGGAAGAGTTGGATGTTTCTTCTTATAATTTTTATACAAAATCCTCAACATACTTGGCAAAACAATTAATAATAAAGGAAGTGCAATTAAAAATCCACCAATAACAGAAATGGCCAATGGCTGATGCAATTCAGCGCCAGCGCCTATTCCTAATGCCAAAGGCATCAGGGCAATGATTGCTCCAAGGGCTGTCATAAGTTTAGGACGTAATCTTGTTGATATAGAATATACAATTGAATCATCAACTGATTGTGTAAGTAACGATTCTTTAAACTGCAAAAAAGTGAAGATGGCATTCTCGCCAATAATTCCCACAATCATTATCAATCCTGTATAACTTCCTACATTTAAGGGTGTGCCTGTAATAAAAAGGGCAAGGTAACTTCCGGCAATACCAAGTACAGCAAGTATGAGAATTAAAAAAGCAACTTTAATTTGTTTGTATAAAAAAAGGATCACACAAAAAACCAACAGGCTTGATGTAATCAGTATCATCAATAATTCTTTAAAAGATTTTTGTTGTTCGGCATACGATCCTCCATATTCAATATGATAGCCTGTTGGTAAAGAAATGTGTGAGGCGATATTATTTTGTATATCCTTCATAACACTGCCCAGGTCACGGCTTTCGAGCCTTGCAGATACTACACCCATGGATTGTAAATTTTCTCTTTCTATCTCTGCGTCACCCTCATTTATTTTTATAATTGCCAGTTCACTTATAGGTTTAAGCCTTCCGTTAGGCAGAAAAATCTGTAGTGTATTTATGTTATCAATACTTAATTTTTTGCTGTTAGGATATACAATTCTTATTGGTAATACCTGTTCTTTCTCAAAAATATTTCCTACAACATTGCCTTGTAAAGATGTTTGTACCTGGTATTGAAAATTGGAAGAAGTGATACCAAACTGCGCCTGCTTTGTATAGTCGGGTTGTATACTAATTGATGGGCCTGTTATTACAATACCATTAAACACATCTGCGGCACCTTTTGTTTTTTCTACAATGCCTGCAATCTGTTTAGAAAGTTCCTGTAGTTGCTTTTTATCTTCACCAAAAATCTTTATTTCAATCGGTTGAACTGATGTCATCAAATCACCAAGCATATCATTTATAACCTGTCCAAAATCTATACGTAATGCAGGTTGTGTCGTTTCAATTCTTTTGCGAATGTCTTCAATAACCTGTTCAGTTGTTCGCTTTCTTTTGGATTTTAATTGAATAAGATAATCACCTCTGTTTGGCTCTGTTATAAAAAATCCCATCTGTGTTCCGGTGCGCCGGGAGTAAGCTTCTACTTCAGGAACAGTGACAATTATTTTTTCTACTTCACGTAACTCTCTGTCTGTTTCTTCAAGATTTGTTCCCGCCGGAGAGCTGTAATCAAGCACTATACTTCCTTCATCCATCTCCGGTAAAAAACCAGTTTTTAATTTGGGGAGAATAATAATGATAACCGCTATCAGAGAACCAATTATTAAAAAACTTAACCATGGCCTGAAAATAAAATACGATACCCATTTTTGCTTTTTCACTTTTTGACCTGCATCTTTTCTTTCTTTTAATTTCTCTTTTGTTTTTTTCTTTGATAACAATAAATAAACCACAGGCAAACCAATCCATGTAACAAAGAAGGAACAAACCAATGTAATAATCATAGTGTTGGTCATCACTTTAAAATAGGCGCCGGCAACGCCACTCATCATCATAAAGGGAACAAAAATTACAATGGTACTGATGGAAGAGCCTACCATAGCAGGAAAAAGATAATCAATCGCTTTTTGTACAATTCCGGGGTATTGCTCGGCAGGATGCTCTTCATGCGTTCGATGAATTTGTTCAACCACTACAATTGCATCATCTATTATTAAACCAATGGCTGCAGCAATAGCGCCAAGCGTCATTATATTTAAAGTGTAACCGATGGCATACAGAACAATTAATGTAATGCCAAGGGTAACCGGAATTGTGATAAGTATAGTGGCACTTGCTTTTACCGAGCGAAGAAAAATTATGGCAACAATTATTGCAAGCACTAAACCTACCCATAAACTGTCAGTAACACTTTTTACAGATTCGTTTACAAAATCTGCCTGAACATAATAAGGTTTTATGGTAACTCCTTTTGGCAGAATTGTTTTAACCGCAGTAATCTTTTCTTTCATTTTGTTTGAAAGATCAATAAGATTTGTGTTGGGTTGTTTTACAACTGCAATCAACAAACCTTCTTTTCCGTTTGCATTTATTTTTGTGAATTCAACACCTTCTTTCACTTCTATATTTGCTATGTCCTGCAATTGAATAACCCGCTTACCGGTGTTGCTTATAACAAGATTCTTCAACTCAGCAACATCATGTACTGTTGCATCCGTAACGGTTAGATATAAATGTTTGTAATCTGCCAGGTATCCATTTGATTTTACAAAATTTGTTTGATTTAAAGCATTTGTAATTGCATCCGGCGTTAAAGAAAGTGAACTCATTTTTTGCACATCAAGCTGCAGCCAATATTCTTTTTTCTTTCCGCCAATTATTCTAACTTCTGATACACCTTCCACCTGCGAGAGGAAAGGCTTTACGGTATAAAGCGCCAGTTGTTTTAATTCAATGGGGGATAAATTATGCGATTCCAAAGAGTATCCCATCACCGGTAAAATAGATGGATTCATTTTCTCCACTGTGATATTTACATCAGCAGGCATGGTGTTTCTTATCTCACCAATTCTTGCTTCAATGCGTTGCTGGCTTAGGTCTACGTCTGCACTCCAGTCAATGTATGCTGAAATTTCGCAACTGCCACGGCTTGTTGTACTTCTAATATCAATGAGGTCGGGTATTTGTTTTATCGCACCTTCCAAAGGCTTGGTGATGGTCACCATCATTTTATCAACAGGCTGTAAACCTGCATCTGCAATAATTTTTATTTTAGGAAAAGTAATCTCTGGAAAAAGAGAGGTTTGTAATTTGCTGTAGGCAAAAATTCCACCCATTAATATCATTACCAAAAGAACGGTAAGCGGGTTTTTATGAGAGATAAAAAAGTTGTTCAAATTATTATTTTTTTTGATACCTGCTTTTGTTTTTCATAGCATCATCGTCCCGCAAGGCGGGATCACTTCACCTGGATACCTGCAGGCATCATTTTTTTTCTGCAGCAGAATCTTTTACGGCTTTTACATTTCCTTCCTGCGGCAATATAATTTTTGCTGTATCTCCCAATCCATAATTACCTGTAAGCAAAAATCTTTCAGAAGGATTGAAAAATGGAGAAACAATTTCTATTTTATCTCCTGTTTCAATTCCTTTTTTTACCGGCACTTTTACAGC
>JANXQO010000066.1 GCA_025353485.1 Chitinophagales bacterium | reverse complement strand
AAATCAAAACCATCATTATCAATTTTTACAAATAAAATATTATCAGTCTTTTTTGCCAGCGTTCTGTCCATTAAAAGGATAGAAGTTTTTACGCCACTATACGGTTGAAATATCCCGGCAGGTAAACTCACTACTGCATATAAAAATTTTTTATCAACCAACAACTGCCGCAATTGTTTGTATGCATTGGCGCTTTGAAAAATAATTCCTTCCGGTACAATGATACCTGCACGTCCCGTCGCGGGGTTGATGTGCTCGGCAATGTAATCCACAAACAAAACTTCGCTGCGGCTTGCCTGCATCGTAAATTTTTTATGCGGTTTTATCCCACCCTTTGGCGACATGAACGGCGGGTTAGCCATGATGATATCAAAGCTTTCATTCCACCTCTCTTCGCTTGTAAGTGTATCGTATTCAAAAATTTTTGGCGTTGTAAAATTGTGCAGGTACATATTCACTAAACTCAGCCTTACCATATCCGGCGAAATATCATAACCTGTAAAACGTTGCATCATTTTCTTCTTATCATCAGGCGTAAGCAGGTCGCCTTTATTCTTTTTTGTGTTTTGCCCCAATATGTATTTGTAAGAGGAAATAAGAAAGCCTGCCGTACCACATGCAGGATCGCAAATGGTTTCATTTTTCTTTGGTTGTAAAACAGCTACAATAAAATCAATGATGTGCCTTGGTGTTCTAAACTGCCCTGCATCGCCCTGTGATCCTAATACAGATAAGAGATATTCAAAAGCATCGCCCAATCTTTCGCTATGATCGTATGTAAATCCGTTAATTGTTTTGAGAAAAAGTTTTAGGGTTTCAGGATCACGGTAAGGCAGGTATGCATTCTTAAAAATATCACGAAACAGTTGAGGAATGTTTGGATTTTGATTAAGCTTTACAATTGCTTCTCCATACAGATTAAGCATTTCATGCCCGCCAATTTTTGGATCAAATATTTTTGTCCAATTGTATTTTTCCCATTCACCGGTAAAGAAAGTTGCCTTGCCGCCAAAGTCCAAAGCTTCCTTATCCATGTCGTACATGAATTTGTAAATAAGAGCAATGGTTATTTGTTCCACCTGGCTTTTGGGGTCAGGCAATTTGCCAACTAAAATATCACGGGCTTCGTCAATTCTTCTTTTCGTTTCGTTATCGAGCATTATTTATTTTTCTTTTTTGCGTCCTTCAGTATTTTCTTTTCATCACCTTCTATTTTGCGCTGTAATTTTTTTACATCTTCTGATGGTGGCAATTGTTCCGGCTTTACACCTCTTTCGATCAGCATTTTTCTTACTGCCAGATTATTATCAATATGTTCTTTGCTGATCTTCTCATTGCCTTTCAAATCTTTCTCCACCACATTATGGCTGGTTAATTCCGTGGCAAAATCTTTTGCTTTAATAGTAAGCGTAGGAAGAAAATCTGCAAGCGGCCTGTTATCAGTAACCTGCAATTTGTGTTTCATATCATTGGTACTAAAGCCACCAAACAATGCCTGGTCTCCTTTGCTCCGGATGATGGCAAAACCTTTATCATCCACACCTCTTTCATAAATAATACCTGAAAGTTTTTTCTCAGACTTTGAAAGTTTTTCTCTTGCAGAAACTCTTGCAACATCTAATAATCTTTGTTCGATAATTTCCTGCTTACGGGTTTGCACTGCAAAATAAGTTTGCGCAAAGGCTACTTCACTTTTTGAAGAGTCGCCATTCTGTGCAACCAGGTAACAGGCGTATCTTGTAAGTACAACATCTTCAATTTCTCTTTGTGCTCCTTTGGCTAATTCTATCATTTTGTTGATGTCAACAAAATGATAAGAAACCTTAGCACCACTGCTTCCACAGGCAACTTTTGCTTTCTCAATAACTTTTAAAAAGTTTCTCCATTCACCATAATTGAAAATGATTTGTAATTCTCTTGCACTCCAGCACTCAACATTTTGATACGTGTAAGATGCCTGTTCAAATTTTTGGAATAATTCTACTATAAGTTCTCTCTTCATCGTTAATTAGTTTAAGCCATGAATTGATTTAAAGAAATATTGTCTTTAATATATTCAGGAATTAAAGTACGTAACTCCGGTGGTAATTGCCTAAACACATTTCCGTTAGGATTTGTATTGAGTAAGGCATATTTTTTCTGTTCAATTATTTCCCTGAATTCAGGATCGGTTATATAACTTTTAAAATAATTTTTAGCATAATCAAATACTTTTTCATCCGGTAAATATCTGCTGTCAAATTTATCAAATTCATCTTCCATCAATTCATCTTTACTTTTAAAATAGGGGATAAATCCAAACAGCTTTTCAATTATCTCCCGGAGGGATAACCTGCGGTCCACCTTCATTGAATTGCGTAATTTTTCAAGATTGTAATATTCTTCCGGCTTATTAAAAATATTGTTTACTATGTATTGTTCAATTGCATCCAGATCTTTTTGCTCCATCATTTTTTGTACAGTAACATCATCTTTTACTTTTTCTTCAAAACGGTCAAAATACATGCGGTCTATCTTCATTCCCTTTTCATCAATCTCTGCAAACTTTATTGTTTTTAAAGGATCATGTTTAGTGCTATCATATTCATCAATATCATAGCTTGGGCTACTTTCTCCTTTACCCTTTGAAGCCTTAACAGGAACTTTTAAAACTTCATCATAATTAAATTTCGTTTCAAAAAATTCGCAATTAGCAAAAAAATCAAATAGCTTAAATTTTGTCTTATCAGGATTAGTTATTGTAGCAGCAAGCTCTTTATCCAATAAATCATTTGTAAAATTATGCTTACGGGTTCCCCTGCCTTTTATCTGTATGAAATCTGTTGGCGAAAATATCGGCCTCATCAAACAAACATTCAGCAAATCAGGACAATCATACCCTGTAGTCATCATCCCAACAGTTACGCATACTCTTGTCTTGCTTGTTTTATAAAAGTCATTAAAATTGCGTGAACCGTTTAGATTGTTATTGGCAAAGTTTATTGAAAACTGTTGGGCTCCTGTTACCCATGAAGTTACCTGAACTGCAAAATCAGATTTATATTTATCGGGATACATTTCATTCGCAAACTCATTTAAAATTTGTGTGATTTTTACAGCATGATTCTGACTTACGCAAAAAATAATAGTTTTACCCATCTCATTTGTAACAGGATCAGGCAAAGCATTTTCTAAAAAAGTTTTACAAAAACTCCTGTTAGTATTTTCAGAAAAAATCTTCTTTTCAAAATCCTTATGCGTGAAAGAAACTTCGGTTTCTTCTTCATCTTCTGAAGTTGTAATAACACTATATCCTTCATCAGAAAGAAGTTGGGTTGTAATTTCAGTTCTTGCATCTGCAACAACAGGATTTACAAGAAATCCATCTCTAACGCCATGCAATAAGCTGTATTGAAAAGTAGGCTTTCCATCTTCGCAACCGAAAGTTGTATAAGTATCTAAAAGCATTCTCCTTTCTAATTCTCTTGGGTCATTTGCTCCTAATTTTCCTGTATCAATCTTTTTTAAATAATCTTTAGGTGTTGCAGTTAATCCTAATTTGTAACCGATAAAATATTCAAACACTGCACGGCTGTTTCCTCCAATGCTCCTGTGCGCTTCATCTGAAATAACCAAATCAAAATCTACAGGCGTAAAAATCCGCTTGTATTTATTTTTAAAAAGAAATGATTGAACAGTTGAAACAACAATCTCAGCTTTTCTCCAATCATCACGATTCTTTTTGTAGATGCTGCACTTATAATCATTGCGTAAGTATTCCTTAAATGCTTTATCAGCCTGATCTTCTAACTCCAGGCGGTCAACTAAAAACAAAACACGTCTTGCATTTCCGGTACGCAGGAATAATTTTATAACAGCAGCAGCGGTTAAAGTTTTGCCTGTTCCTGTTGCCATCTCAAATAAAAACCGGTCTTTGCCATCTTTAACTTCCTCCTGAATTCTTTCAATTGCTCTTACCTGGTACTTTCTTAATAAGCGAAGTTTATTTTCTTCTAAATAATTTTTTCTTTGGGTTTCATCTATCCATCCTGGATCAAGATCAAAATTCGGCTTTTGTGTTATTACGATATAGTCTTCCTTTACTGATTCATTAATTAAATTTTCTTTATTAGGTTTAAATGAACCATACCCAACTACTGTTTCCGGTGAAGGGAAAGTTGTAATAATATTTGGATTTCCTCTTTCCAAATCCCACAGGTAATGTTGATTGCCATTGGATAAAATAATGAAGCGGCAATTTTGAGACTGGGCATATTTCCTGGCTTGCTCCTTTGCAGAAAGTGGATGAATATTTTCTTTCTTAGCTTCTAAAACAATAAAAGGAAAGCCTTTATTATCCAGTAATAAATAATCTATAAATCCATTGGTGGTTTTTTCAAAATTATCACCAAAATCATCTAAAACGGTTTGAGAAATTTTTGCGTTGTTCTCTAAAATAATATTTGCCCTTTCTTGTGCATTATCAAAAAATCGCCAGCCGGCTTCCTCAAGCAATTTATTTATTTTAATACGGGCTTTCGCTTCTTTAGGCATTTTAGCTTTGGTATTGTCGAAAGATAAATATAGTTTATAAATTGCTTTTTCAAACTTAACATCTTCTTTGCTGAATAAGGATGATTCCACTTCCCATTTTAAAGCGGCGCAAGTAGCTTTTTCTCTTTTCAATTTTTACTTCACAACAGAATAAAAAATAATTTTTTCAGGGGTGTGTAATGAAAAGCTGTAAGCCTAAAATTATTTCTTAGCTTTTTAAAACGGATAACCGATAGCGAAATTAAATATCAGGTTTTCTTTTCTATAGGCAGCACTGCCTAAATTAAAAGGAACTGCTCTTTGCCCGGCAGGCAACCACGGTTTTCTTAAAGGCACCGCAACATCAAAGCGCAGTAATAAAATTTGCAGATCGAACCGTATGCCAATACCTGCATCAATGGCAAGCTGGCTTAAAAATTTGCCGGTAAATTCTGCGCCCGGTTTAAAAGCATCTTTGTTTTTTAGCCAGATATTTCCTGCATCAATAAAAAATGCGCCTTCTAAAATTCCGGATAATTTTTGCCGCAATTCTGTATTAATTTCAAACTTAATATCTCCGGACTGATCAGGATAAAAGTTGGTGCTGTCAGCATTTAGCGGTCTGTATGTGCCGGGTCCTAAAGTCCTGCTTCTAAAACCTCTCAGGCTATTGGTACCACCAATAAAAAATTGTTTAATAAATGGTAACTGGTAACTGTTTCCATACGGAATTCCTACGCCCACATCAATCCGGTTTGCCCAAATTGTTTTTACACCAAGCCTTGAGTACATTCTAACATCAGCTTCTGTTTTTACATATTGAGAATAAGGTGCCCCAAAAATTTTTATGGTATCACCATTCTTTAAGTCAGGATGTTTTAGTAAGCCAATTACATTCCCTGAAAGATCAAGATTGGTTGTTACAAACCATCCTCTGCCATTGGGATCATCAATTATTTCATCATAACTGTAAGTGGCATTGGAGCCTATGATAAATTGTTTTTCTATGGCTTTTTTTAAAGTAAAATCATTTTTAATACTATCGTTATATCGCTGGGTAACATTAAGCGGTTGTACATAATTTATTGAGATGGGATTGTATTGGTAAGCTTTGCGTACACTGGGTTTCCAGGTATAGCCAAGGTCGGCCCTAAAAGAATTTAGCGTGTACAGTTTTGTTCTGTTAAGCAGGTCGTAACCAATACGTGCATATGATTTTGGAACGTAAGCGCCCTTTGTATTAAATATAAAAAACGGAATAATAAATTTAGGAACAGTAATAGAAATTTCTCCGCCAAGCTTATTGGTATTAAAGCCCCTCTGCCTGCCACCTATCTGTACCTCCGATCCAACATAGGCATTAACAGCAAATAGTTCTGCTCCTCTTAAAAAGTTTTTATTTCTCCAGCTAAAACTAACTACTGAGCCTGCATTGTTATTGGATTTTGTATTGCCCGAAACTTCGGCACGCAATGTTTTTTTAGGCAACGGAGTTAAATAATAAAATGTATTAAGTTCATCCGTGAAGGGATCAACTTCAAAACGGTTCTTTACAAATTTATAAACGCCAAGATTTATCAGCCTGTTTAATGCAAGATTGTGCGCTTTTCTATTGTATAGATCGTTAGGTTTAAATTGCATTACATGTTCAAATAAATTTGGCTTAAACATTTTGTCTTTATCAATAACATAATATCCTTTATAAAAAACCTCGTTGGTATGCGATGTATCAATTGCGGCAGTAGCTAATGTATAATTAGAGTAAACATAAATTTCATTTATCGTGTATGGTTTTCTTGCAGCAAGCGGAGTGTTGGTTTTTATTGTGATGTATAAATTTACCTTGTTGTTGCCAATGGAACTGTCAGCATCTACCAAAATATAATCAGGACTGAAAAAATAATATCCTTTTTCCTTTAGTGCTGCATCTATTCTCAGCCTTTCATCTTTTATCAGCGCAAGATTAAAAGGAGTTCCTGTTTTTATCAGCGTAGCAGGCTCGGTACTTTTAACAGCTACTCCTAACCGGTTAGTTGAATCGTGAGGAAATACAACCTCTTTTATAGTGTACAATGTACCTGCCTGCACTGTATAGGTCGCATGCGCCTTTTTATTTTTTACTGTTGTATCACCGCTTACTGCTGCGTGAAAATATCCTTTGTTCTCCAGGTAATTTTTCAGCACTTTACTATTGTTCTCAAGATTTACATCGCTTAATAAAACAGGAGGCTCTCCAATATTTCTTAAAGTCTTTCTTATAAAATTTTTTTTGTTTGGATTGCCGGCAAGATTAAAAAAAGATAACTTAAGCCGCATTCCAAGAAATTTACTGTTAGGCTTTGGACGGGTTAATTTTGAAAGATCATCTTCAAGAATATTTTTATTTTTTTTGGAGATGGCATCTTTTATTTTAACCGTAGCTCCTGTATATAAAGCCTCACCTGGTGGCAACAGCCGTGTATTACTGCAGGAAGCAATGGATATAATTAAAATAAGAAATGCAATTTTTGAAATAGTCTCCATTAAATTTCTTTTACTTGATACGCTTGTCAGGGTTAAGATCCGTTGTTTTCATTTTATCAGATGCAGGTGTTGTTATCGGTGTTTTGCTGTTCTTCTTTTGTTTTGATTTTTGCAGTAATTCTTTAAAATGATCATAATCTACATTAATGATAAAGCCCACACCGGTTTCAATAATATAGCCTTCAATAACCCCTTCATATTCATTTTTGCGGTACACTCTTAAAACATACCTGCCATCTCTGCTGATGTTGTAATCAACAGTAATATTTCCTGCAATATTATTTGCGCCCTTACCATTAGGAACAGCCGGCCCTTCCAGTTCAAAATTGCTGCCTACTGTTACCGTTAAACGGTTACCCAATAATTGTTTGGTAAGCCCAACCGTAAAATCTGTTCTGTTGCGTTTTTCGCCTGTGGTATAATCAGATGCAGTGATAAGATCAAAATTAATATCTACTCCTGCAATCAATCCACCGGCTAAACTGTTTAATTGTTCTGAAAGAAATTTACTTACACTTTGCCTTGCAAATTCTGCAGGGTCTAAACCACCGTTGCTGTTATCAAAGGGATTTTGATTTACAAAACGGCTTAGCAATAAAAGTGCAAACACCTGTTTATTTATTTCTCCGGGTTCTTCTCTTATTTGTAATAATTTATTTTGTACTGCTGCTATAATATCTTTTGATACCACGTAACTTTTATCTTCCGGTAACCTTATATCAAATGTTACTGCAGGCTTTAAAATATCTCCTTTCAAAGTAAGCCAAACTTCGAAAGGCAATTTTTGGCGGTAGGTATTTCTTACTGCAACATTAGTAGTACTTATTTGGTTTTGTACAAGATCAAGCGGAGATGCATTTGCTATATATACCCCGGAAACATCAATGTCGGCATGGGTTGGTTCGCCTGTCCATAAAATTCTGCTGCCTTTTTGTATATCAAATTTTCTTCTTAAAAAATTAAAGGATAATTGATAAGAACCTTCATCTAATTGATAAGAGCCAACTAATGTAACTTTTCCACTGGGGTCAATGCCTGCGCTCAACAAACCTTCTCCTTTCATATTTATAAAATCTCCGTTGGCTGCATCAACTATTAAATTAAATTCTGCATTTCTGTCAATAGTTATATTGGTGGAGATATCATATCCAACAAGGCGTGAAATATTTAAAGAATCATACGGCAACATGAATAATGAATCTTCAGTGGTAGCATTAAGATCAACAAACCGTACAATGCCTTCCCTGTCTATTACACCCGGTTCGGACTGCGGCATTACAATAGTAAATTTAGTTTTATCATTTACTGTTAATGATCCATCAACAATGGGTTCATCATTAGTGCCTTTAATATTAATCGCAGTTGTAAGCACCATCTTACCATAAAAAAGCCTGTTATCTTTTTTAGTAGTATTTAATATCTGGAAATTATCAGCATTCACTTTCAGATCGAATGCGTAACTTTTAAAATCAGTTGTGTTGATGCGGCCATCAACTATAAGATTGTTATCTGCAGTATCCTGTATTGTGAAAGTGTTAAAGGCAAATCCATTATTATCAATTGTGAGGCTTTCGTTATCTACTTTAAAATAGCTGTTAATAGCAGCAAGATTAAAAGCGGTTTTATCAAAATTTATTTTGCCGCGAAGAATGGGGTCATTCATCGTTCCCTTTAAGGTTACGTTTCCGCTAAAGCTTCCTGATGCATTTCTTATGGCACCAAAAGAGGGTCCTTCAAGTGCCTTCATTTGAAGTGTCGTTATGTCAAGGTTAAAATCAAAGTTGCTGTTGTTGCCCGGCTTTACATAATAAACTCCTGATGCTTTCAGGTCATTTCCTCTCCCTGTAAGTACAACATTTGCATTAAAAACATTCGATGTGGTATTGCTTACCTGCGCTATAACATTGCCAAGCGTGTCTCTGTAAATACTTAAATTATTTATGGTAACATCACTTGTAAATGTTGGTTGGGTTTTATAATCTTTTAGCAACACATTACCATTAAGTGCGCCATCTACAAGAAGGGAATCTGTTTGAACCAATGCTGTGAGAGTAGCTATATTAAAGTTTTTAAAATCAATGCTGAGTGGCCGGTTGGTGCCGCTCCCAATACTGTTTAAGCTTAATTGCTGAACACCTTTGCTCAATACAAATTGATTGGCTACAAGGTCACCGTTCAATACCTGGATAAGATTGTTTTGATTTACTGTCCACGGTTCGTAATTAAGCATCAGGCTATCGGGCTTTATCTGGAAGTTATAATTATTTGCAGAAGGCTGGCTAAAAGTTCCCGATACATGATACTTATTCTTTGCAGTTGGATCATTAATGTGTAATGAAAAGTTTATAAGATTATTTGAGATGGAGCCGTGAAGACTGGTTGAGAACATTGCAAATGTTCCACTTTTTAAATGCGAAAAAGAAGTGTTGTATTCTATCTGGTTATTTCTTGTAACTGCATTAAGTTTTATATCATTGATGCGGTTAGTTCCATAAACAATAATGGGTGCGCTAACGGATGCATTCATTCCCGCTGCTGTAGAAAAACCGGCGCTCATATTTATTGAATCAATTTTTTTAAGGTCGGGAAGAAATGCACGCAATGCAGGGTTATCAAATGCTTTTGCTGTAATGGTAAAATCATGTTCATCAACTTTGTTCCGGTAGCTATTGGAATTTTTTTTACTGCTAAGAGAAAAATAGGGATCAATAGATTGCTGGATAACATCAACCAGTTGGGTAAGTTTATACTTGCCTTTAATTTCTGCAAACATAAAAGGACTTTGTAAACGTATCAATTGCTGACCGTTGGAATTATCTGCAAATAATCTTACTGAATCCAATTGCGTTCTCTCTCCATTATTTACCAAAACAGAATTTGTTATCAATAGATTTCCATTAAGATTATCAGGATCAATATTGGTAAGATCACCTTCTATTTTACCATGATAAATAATTGCCTGCGTAGTTAGATGCAGTGCCTGCGGTTTAATGCTGTCAACATCAGCCGTAAATTTTATAGATGGATACTTGCCATTGAATGCACCATTAGCCACAAGATTAAGATCAATGTTCGGATCTTTTACTTTTGCATTTACAGCATAAGCGCCACTGGCTATCGAGCCATCAAAATTTATATTCTTATAAGTGTACTTATTATAACTTATTGAATTTATTACACCGTTGGCTTTTGCATTTGCTGTGTTAGGATCAAACCCGGAACCTTTTATTTTAAATGTGGCTGATAAAATTCCATAGGTTGCTTTGTCTTTCATAATCGTTCCAAGATCAATGCCGTTGGCATTAACAGCATAATCATATTTTGCCAATTTGGGATTTGAATAATTTGTCAAACTGCCTTTTAATTTTGCAGTACCAAGACTTGTGCTGATGCTTATATCTGATACAAGATCATTCATGCTGGCTTTTATTTTACCCGCAGCAGAAATGGATTCAGGAAATGTAAAAGCTGTGGGTACTGATTCTTTAGGGATAAGAGATAAAATATCTTTTCTGCCTGTATGCAAATATTTAATATCAACATCGGCAACTAATTTTTTAGTATCAGGCACACCTTTTAAACTTCCGGAAACAAACATTGTAGTATTGCTCAATCCTTTAAATCTAAGTTCGTTAAAGTGCATTTCGTTAAGATGACCAAACACCCTTCCATTCAGATCCCATACCTGGTTTGGATTTGCAAAGGCAGGCAATGTGCGCAGCATTGGTGCAAACGTTAGAATATCTTTTACCTGTACGCTGCTGCTTTCAATGTCAAGGTCAAGCACAAGAGCAGAAGAAGGATTTGCAACAAGTTTATCAAGTGATGGATAACTGATGGCGAGGTCTCTGCGTAAAATTGTACCTGGTGTTTTTATATAAAGATTTTTTAAAGAAGTACCTGTATTGGTAAATAAAAAATCTGTATTTAATTCATTTAAAACAAAACCACTTTTTTCTTTAAAACCTGCTTTTTTTATAGTGGCCATCGTTGTATCAAGGTTGTATAAAAGATTGCTTGCAGCAAGGTCAATGTTTTGAATATCAAGATGACCATAATCCATTCCATAATGTGTTACGGGCATGGAAGAATTATCAAGTTTAAAATTACTTTGTGTTATTGCCACATCTTTTGCTGAAATAGAAAAAGAGGAAAGCGCTTCTTTAACCTGAAGCTGTGGGGCGGTTTTCTCTGTTTTTTTAGTTGCACCCATTTGCAACGCAATATCCGAACTGTCGAGAGAAATATCTTTAAAAGCAAATTTTAGTGATTTAATATCCAGTGTATCCGGATGCGCAATAAGTTTATTCAGTTTTAAATAGGTTGTGATATTTGTAGGTACACTTTTATAATCAACATCAATATTTTTTAATAATATCTCAGTGTTTTTAATTTTTAGATAATTATCAGGTTGTAAAATTGCCTGCGCAATTGAACTGTCAATTTTTGGCCTTAGGGGTTCGTTCTGGTAATAATATCCTTTAAGCCCGGTAAGAGTAAAAGTTGGAATATCAAAATAGAGATGATCAGGATCAAACTTTTTTATGGGTGCATCCATGTGGGTGATGAACATATTCATATCATCACCGGTAATTACATCTTTATAAATTATCCGTGCATTATTGATAACGATATTATCAATGTTCATTTTTAGGGTAGAAGAATCGTGTATGGCAGAGGTATCTTTTTGATTGCTCATGAAAGCATTTACAATAAACTGGAAATTAAAAACAGTATCCTGGTTTACTCTTTTAATTTTTGCTGTAATATTCTCTAAGCTTATTTCTTTTATCTGCACTTCGTTGGTGAGAAGTTTTAGCATATCGAGCTGAACTTTTAATTGCCCGCCGGAGATAAGTGTATCCTTTGTTTGATCTTCTATATAAACATTTTTGAGTACAACTGAATTAGGAAAGTTAATATCAAGTTTACCGATCTCAACTTTTGTATGCAATTTATTTTGAAGATAACTCTGCACTTTACCTCTAATAAAATTTTGCCCGGGAGGTGTTTGAAGAAATATAAAAACAAGAAAGAAAAGTAATATAACCGTTACAAGAATGTATGCAAGAACATTAGCAATCTTTGCCACCACCGTCCTCTTTTTTGCGGGTAAGGATTTATCTTTTGACTGCATATACTACTAACTGGAAATTATAGTGCCTATATGTATTCAAATTTCACACCAATATTGGTGAAAATTAATATTACGAAAATAGCCTATTTATCGGCAGTTTGAGATAGGCAAAGCGGGAAAAATTTTACGCAGGTTTTGCTTTAGCTGGCTATCTTTAATTGAGGATGGGGCGAAGTTGTAAAATTCGCTAAGATAGATGAAGAAGATATTGCACGTAAGAATTTTATAATAAGATCAATCAAAATTCAAAACATGATCACATTTAACGGCTCAGTAAAATTCAGGAACAGACGGATACCAATATTTTGGACACGCGAATTTGCACAGCACTTATGTGAAAAAAATAATACTGAACCGGATACACATCTTGCAAAGGATGATCAGAAAGAAGACATTAAAAAAATGCGCCGAAGCGGTAACTTAGTAGTTAACCACTACAAGTAATTTATTTACATCTTTAATAATAATTTTTCTTCCTTTCGTTTCTAATATACCTTCTTCTTTAAAATCTTTAAGTATCCGTAAAATATTTTCTCTTGCAGTTCCTACAAGGCTTGCCAAATCTTCTCTTGACATATTTATTTCAACTGCCATTCCCGGCGTAAAGTTTTCTTTATATTTTTCACGCATTAATACCAATTGCATTGCAAATCTTTCCCTCACACTTCGTTGCGCAAAAAGAGCTATGCTGTTGGCAAGAACAAAAAATTCATGACTTAATGTTTTTAATAACCGTTGGGGTAATACTTTTGATTTTTCCAGCACTTCAAAAAAATCTTCTTTAGGAATAAATGCAATTTCGCTATCCTCTAAAACGGCCGCTGAATCAGGATAACGTTCTTCAGCAAGTAAGGCATGATAGCCCAAGCCCCAATTGTACAAAACCCCCTGTTGTGCGTTTGTGCCTTTTCTCGAGGTCTAAAATTTGTTATTTTTTATTAAAAGCTGGTAATATGTATTTCCTAATCAGTTCGTCAGAAGGTGATTGTGTATTATAGTTTCCACCCGTAATAACTGTCACCATATTTTGTTGTTCCCAAATATAAATTTTCTGTCCACCGTTACCTTGGGCAGCCTTGCCATAATATCTAACACCATTAGCGTCTAAATATTTAAGCCACCATAAATAACCATAATCA
>JANXQO010000049.1 GCA_025353485.1 Chitinophagales bacterium | reverse complement strand
CACAGCTTAAAAAAAATCCGCTATTGAAAATCAAACTTTAGTGTTATACATTTTGTACAATCCGTTTCGTTAAATTTTCTTATAATGAAGATAAACAACACCTGATGAAAAAGTTTCACTTGCAACAAACTTTAATTTTGTTCTTTCTTTTATGTCTTTAAAAAGTGGAATGCCTTCTCCCAATAAAATAGGATTAACAAATAACCAATAATCGTCTATAAGGTTTTTGGCCATAAGGACATGCGCAACAGCAGGGCTGCCAAACATTACAATATTTTTTCCTGATGCCTCTTTAAGCGAAACGATTTTGCCGAGAATGTCTTCGCTGATAATATTTGTGTTGGGTAAATTTTCTCCCTGCATTGTTTTAGATACAACAGCCTTCTCAACTTTATTATACCATGCAGAATGTTCTTTGTCATGCTTTGAGGCGTTTGGTTTATCGCCTGCTGTTGGCCAATAACTTTCCATCATTTGATAAGTTACCCTTCCATACAAAGCAGTGTCAGCTTGGGCTGTTTGTTGTGCTGCATGATCGAACATTTCTTCACTTACAATTATCCAGTCCATTTCTCCTTTTGGTCCGGCCACAAAACCATCAAGTGATGTGTGCATGAATAAAATTAGTTTTCTCATATTAGATTTATTTTATGAGAGTGAAATTATAATTCATTTGCCCGTTTTAAAATTAATAATTCCAGTTGTTCTGTGATCCTAAAATTTGTTGCTTTGATCTTTGATAATATTGGCTTAACAGAAGTAATTATACCGGAGAGTTTCGCATCTACAATAACACCAATTGTCCCGATAATTGTTAGACCTATATTTAAAGCAAATTTTCTTCCTTTAAGATCATCAATTATAAGTAAGCAATCATCCAGTTCAACAGCTAATGCAATCGCACTTGCCTCACCTTTATCAACTGATTCTTCAATTATGGATTGATAATGTTTATCAATTGGCTGTTGAATCTCAAACCATGATGGAAGGGGTAATCCAAATTCATCTGCAACTTCAGATGTAGTAATTATTATTCCGAATAATTTATGTAAGATTTCAAGTTCTCCGATTTTGTGGAGCAGGATCAAACAACTTGTATCAGAGATGATAGTTTTGTGCATTCTCAATATCTTTTTCTAATTCGGTTTCAGAATAATTAAATATTGAGACGCCATAATTCCCTAAAAGTTCCATGAAAATTTGTTTGGAATAACCTGCAAGTTCTGCAGCCTGGCCTAATGATAAAGAGCCTTTCTCATATAGTTTTGCCGCAAGCAAAGTAGTGGCTTCTTTTTCATCTAAGTTATCCGGTATTTGCAGGGTCAAAGTCTTCATGTATCAAATTTAATAAAACCTTGTGAAGCCAGCAACACATTATCACATTCTCTCGGGAACCGGTATGCCCAGCAATTGCATACTGCTTTTAATAACATTAGCAGTCATAGTTGCTATTTGTAAACGCACTTGTTTTTTATCTTCACTTTCTGCATTGGCAATGGAGTGTTCTGTATAAAATGAATTAAATGTTTTGGCAAGATGAAAAATATAATTCGCAATTACAGATGGATTTAATTCAGTTGCTGCCTGCTCAATAATTTGCGAATATTGTTCAAGGGTAAGTATGAGTTCTTTTTCTAAAGAAAGTAAATTGGTTGCCGGTTGCCGGTTTCCGGTTACAGGTATCCCGATAGCTATCGGGAGGTTACTGGTAACTTTCTTCAAAACCGATTGTATTCTTGCATACGTGTACTGCACAAAAGGCCCGGTAAATCCATGAAAGTCTATGCTCTCTTCCGGATTAAATATCATCCTTTTTTTTGGGTCAACTCTAAGCAAATAAAATTTCATGGCGCCAAGCCCTATCGTTTCAAATAGTTGCTGTAATTCGTGTTCTTCAAAATCTTTTACCTTACCTAATTCTTCTGTGTGTTGTTTTGCCGTAGCTATCATTTCATCAACCATATCATCAGCATCTACAACAGTTCCCTCACGGCTTTTCATTTTTCCTGATGGCAACTCAACCATACCATAACTCAAGTGAAAAATATTTTTCGCATTTGGCAAATCAAGTTTTTCTGCAATAAGTTTTAAAACTTTCATGTGATAGTTTTGCTCATCGCCAATAACATAAATACTTTTATCAATTTTATATTCTTCATATTTTTTTTCTGCAAGCCCAATATCCTGAGTTATGTAAACGGAAGTGCCATCTTTACGCTGAACAATTTTTTTGTCCAACCCATCTTCTGTAAGGTCAATCCAGATACTGCCATCATCATCTTTTATAAAAACTTTTTTTGCAAGCCCTTCTTCTACTATTTGTTTGCCCAATAAATAGGTATTGCTTTCATAATAAGTTTTGTCAAAGTCACTGCCAATACGCTTGTAGGTTACATCAAAACCTTTATACACCCAGGCGTTCATTTTCTTCCACAGATCAATTACTTCAGGTTTATTATTCTCCCAATCCAATAACATCTTTTGTGCCCGTTGCATTATTGGCGCTTCTTTTTCTGCCTTATCTTTTTCAACTCCTTTACTTATCAACTCTTCAACTTCACGTTTATATTCATCATTAAACTTCACATAATATTCGCCTACAAAATGATCTCCTTTGGTTTTTGTTGATTCAGGTGTTTCCATATTGCCAAACATTTGCCATGCGATCATACTTTTGCAGATATGAATGCCACGATCATTTACGATGCAGGATTTTACAACATCATAGCCATTAGCTTTTAATATTTCTGCAACACTCCATCCCAAAAAATTATTTCTTAAATGCCCAAGATGCAAAGGCTTGTTTGTGTTGGGTGAAGAATATTCAACCATTATTTTTTTGCCATTCATTGCATGTTTGCCAAAGCATACATCATTATAATTTTTGTTGAGAAGATCAAACCAATAATTATCAGTGACGGTAAGATTAAGAAAGCCTTTTATGATATTATATTTTGAAAAAAGAAGCGAATAATTTTTTACAATATAGTCACCCAGTTCTTTGCCAATTACATCAGGAGATTTTTTTAAATTTTTTATAAGAGAAAATAATACAATGGTATAGTCACCTTCAAATTCAGGGTTTGTTTGGCTTACCTGAAAATCTTTTTCATTAAATTCCTGTTCATACAAATGCGTAAGACTCTCCACTGCGCTTTCCTGTATCTTCTTTGTTATTGACATGCTGCAAAAATAAGGCTGTTGATGGTAATTTTAGGTAAGCAGAGGTTTAAACAATACCATCCTGTTTTTTGCGCAAATTATATTTACATTTACCTGCACAATGGAGTTATATAAAAAAATATTGATAAAATCCACAGCATTCATTATTGCTTTCCAGATATTGAATATGAGCATTGATTCTCCAAATGCAAGAGGCAATAATTATTATAAGGGAGCTGATAATTTTAATTACATTGATACCTATATAGAATATGTAAGTGAAGTAATTCTTAACTACGAAAATGCCATTCCTGAATCAGGCAAAACACATCAGAAGCAATGGCAACAGCATAAGTTGTATCAGGTAATTTGTGATACTATGCGCTATACAAATAATTTTGCTTTATATTATCCGGATGTAAAAGAAGTTTTTTTTACTTATAATAATACATATGCTTATCAGTTTATAAAGGAGATAAGCCCTCCACCAAAATCTATCTGTTAACTTTCGCTCTCTGCATATTAGTAAAGAATTTTTATGCTACTATAAATTGGTACCTGTTTAATTATTAAAATTTTAAATGATGAAAAAAATTATTATTGCCCTTGTTTTCTTTTTTGCAGGATTTGGATTAACGTATGCACAAAAAACCCCTGTTAAAAAAACAACTGATAAAACAATTACAAAAACTACCCCTTCAACTAATAAAACGGTAGAAAAAACAAAAACTTCAACGATGAAAAAGGACGGCACTCCTGATATGCGCATGAAGGAAAATAAAGATAAGGCCAAGGCAAAAACTGTTACAGGGCCAGCTAAAAAAGATGGTACTCCTGATATGAGGTATAAAGCCAATAAAAAAAAATAAGCATTCTTCAAAGATAAAAAGGCATTTCCCCGGAAGTGCCTTTTTCTTTTTTACAAAAAAATCGTACCTCTCACATTGTGCTTCATCCATCATTATGCCTTACCTTTGCGCCTCTAAAAAAAGGTATGAATGATCAATGTAAATAACGTAACGCTTGCATACGGTAAAAGGGTTTTGTTTGATGAAGTAAATCTTGGCTTTACCAAAGGGAATTGCTATGGAATTATCGGGGCAAATGGCGCAGGCAAATCCACTTTTTTAAAAATAATCAGCGGAGAAATAGATCCTAATAAAGGTACTATAAGTATTTCTCCCGGCGAACGAATGGCTGTTTTAAGGCAGGATCAGTTTGAGTTTGATGAAGTGTCAGTTTTGGATACAGTTTTAATGGGACATAAAAAAATGTGGGATGTGAGGCATGAAAAAGATACTATTTATCTTAAAGAAGATTTTAGTGAAGCCGATGGAATGAAAGCAGCTCACCTTGAGGAAGAATTTGGAGAAATGGGCGGATATACTTCTGAGAGTGATGCAGGAACATTGCTTAGCGAATTGGGAGTAAAAGATGAGTTTCATCAAACGTTGATGAAAGATATTGGTGCTAATGTAAAAGTGAGGGTATTGCTTGCACAGGCATTGTTTGGTAACCCCGATATTTTATTGCTTGATGAACCTACCAATAATCTGGATGTGGAAACCATCTCATGGCTGGAGAATTTTTTAGCCGATTATCAAAATATTGTTTTGGTGGTGAGCCACGACCGTCACTTTTTAGATGCAGTGTG
Organism: Chitinophagales bacterium; assembly: GCA_025353485.1. Classification (GTDB taxonomy): domain Bacteria; phylum Bacteroidota; class Bacteroidia; order Chitinophagales; family Chitinophagaceae; genus Ginsengibacter. The sequence continues at coordinate 2,168 of JANXQO010000049.1, read as the reverse complement.
TACGCATGTTGCAGACGTTGATAAACAAAAAATAAAGATCTACACAGGTAACTATACCTTCTGGTACGAGAGCAGCCAACTGGCTGCAAGGCAGGCCACAGATAAAAATAAAAAGCAGGAAGAGAAGAAAAAAGATCTTCTTGAATTTATTGCACGGTTCAGCGCTAACGCATCAAAATCAAAACAGGCAACATCCCGTAAAAAGGCTTTGGATAAATTGGTTTTTGAAGACATTACACCAAGTAACCGAAAATACCCCGGCATAATTTTTAAGCCTGAAAGAGATGCAGGAAATCAAATTTTAAATATTGAAAAGCTTACTAAAAAAAGTGATGGCAGAACATTGTTCAATAATATTTCTTTTGATGTAGTAAAGGGGCAGAAGATCGCTTTTTTAAGCCGTGACCCTGTTGCACTAACTTCTTTCTTTGAAATAATAAATAACAGGATGAAGGCTGACAGCGGAAAGTATGAATGGGGAACAACCATTACAACTGCCTATCTGCCTAATGATAATACAGAATTTTTTAAGGGTACGCTAACGCTGATGGATTGGCTAAGGCAATATGTTCCACCTTATGTAAAAGATGTAGATGAAGATTTTTTAAGAGGATTTTTGGGTAAGATGTTATTTAGCGGGGATGAAATAGTAAAGAAAACAAATGTGTTGAGTGGTGGTGAAAAAGTTCGCTGTATGGTAAGCCGTATGATGTTGCAAAATCCTAATGTGGTTATTCTTGATGAGCCAACTAACCATCTTGATCTTGAAAGCATTACTGCATTTAATGATGGTATGGTAACCTTTCCGGGGATAGTTTTATTTACCACACATGATCATCAGTTTATACAAACGGTTGCCAACCGTATCATCGAAATAACGCCGAAGGGTTTAATTGACAGGCTGTATACTTATGATGAATATATTGCTGATGATAGAATAAAATTATTGCAGGAGGAAATGTATAATTAACAAAACATAGGCTTGTACTCTTTGGCACGGGTTTTAACTTTATGCAATAAAATTTTTATATGAAAACTACATTTGTATTATTGTTCGCTTTTTTTGTAACGGTATCTGCTGTAAATGCGCAATCGAATAATTCTTCTGATTACAAAACTGCATTGGGAGTAAAATTTTATCCCACCGGGATTACAGTAAAACATTTTGTCTCTGCTAAAAATGCATTGGAAGGTCTTGGTTATTTTTATAATGAAGGTGCACGAGTAACAGGATTATATGAAATATATGGTAATATTAATAATGCTGGTGGCTTAAAATGGTATGTAGGTCCGGGCGCTCACATTGGTTTTTATAATAACAAACATGGCGGCGCTACTGCAATAGGTGTTGATGGTGTTTTGGGTTTGGATTATAAAATAAATTCTGCACCGCTGGATTTTTCAATTGACTGGCAGCCTTCAATAGAATTTGGCAATGGTTTTAACAATGGCTTTTCCGGAAATTGGGGTGGCATAGGTATTCGGTACACACTCAACTAAAATCTTTTTTATAACATAATGCCTTTTTTATCAGCAGACCTTGAAGATTTTAAAAATCTTCAAGGTCTTTTTATTACAAGGTTTTCTTTATTTAATATTGATGTAGGTATCTTCGGTTTAAATAATAGTGTGCGCAAAAAAATACAACGGTTTATAGATTTTTTTTACCCTCCTTTTAAAAGGCTCATGCCCATTCGTACATTTAGGTATGCTGTAAGTGGCGGAAGCAATATGCTTCTTGATATTCTGGTTTTTTATATCAGCTATAATTTTATTCTTCACAAGCAAATCCTGGATATTGGGTTCATTGCATTTAAACCGCACATCGCTGCACTATGGATGGCATTCTGTATCAGTTTTCCTGTAGGATTTTTGCTTTCAAAATATATCGTTTTCGATAATTCACAATTGCGTGGAAGGGTTCAATTATTCAGATATTTATTAATTGTGGGTGTAAACCTTATTTTAAATTATGCCTTTCTAAAAACTTTGGTTGAGTACATGAATTTCTATCCTACCATTGCCAGAGTTTTTACAACCTGCATTCTTGTTACATTTAGTTTTCTTTCTCAAAAACATTTCACTTTTAAAGAAAGAAAAGAGAGCCATGAAATTTAATTTCTGAACCTTGATTTGGGGAGATTAAAAAGATTTATTAGAAAAAGAAA
>JANXQO010000177.1 GCA_025353485.1 Chitinophagales bacterium | reverse complement strand
TGTCTGGTGCTATAGTTCACAGGCTCTTCCTGATTGTGTTATTAATATTTTAAAATTATCAACAAAGAAAAAAAGAAGCAAAAAAAGAAAGTAGTAATAGTAATAATATTTTATAAATAATTTAAAAGCAAATCTAAAGGTTGGTCTTCCCGTACTGGCCCCGTACTGGCGCAGATATGCAGCATGGCTTTGTGTTGTTGCGTATCTGTGCGCATTCAAAAATTTCATACTATTAAAGTGTCTAACTTAATAATTTCTAAACGACCTTTGCCTCCAGAATAATCTATTGCACTACTGTATTTCCATTCTTCTGCTTTTGTAACAAATCCTGCTTCCACCGGATTGTAATGTATATAATCCAGTTTTTGATGAGCCATCTTATTATTGAGCAATTGTACCGGATGACTTTCAGGTTGCCACAATTGAAATTTTGCTGTATTATTATTTTTCTTTGCAGCTCTTTCCATCATCCATAACATCCACTCTTTCCTGTTTTCTGTATTATTGCTTAAAATAGCTTTATGTAAAACTTCCGATGTATGTCTTTTCAAATCTCTCATAATGTTTTGCAATGGATTTCCTTTTGTTCCTATAATAAGGTGCACATGGCTGGTCATAATACACCATCCGTATAATTCCATATCTTTCTTTTCCTGGCAATATCTTATACTGTTTAAAATTTCTTCTTTGTAATCATTTCGAATAAAAAGATCAATCCAGTTAGTAACAGCAAAACTTACAAAATAAATTTTATCATTGTCCGCAAACTTATATTTTTTGCTCATTTAATAAATATAGGAATTGTTTCATAGGCACAGAGCAAAATTAAATTAACATCGATACCATTTCAACACCAAAACAAAAAAGTTATCTTTATACAAATACAATTTGTATGGATATTTCACAACACATAGAAATCAATCCAAAAATTATGATGGGTAAACCTGTTATAAAAGGTACTCGTATAACAGTTGAATTACTTCTGGAAAAATTATCTTCAGGCGAAACAGAAGAAGACATTCTGCATTCTCATCCGCACATCACAAAAGAAAATATAAAAGCAGCGCTTGCTTTTGCCGCTCAATCTTTAAAAGGTGAAAATATCTATCCTGTCACAGTATGAATTTATTAGCTGACGAAGGAGTTGATAAACCAATTGTTGATTTGTTACGCAATAATGGTTTTGATGTTGTTTATATTTTGGAAACAAACCAGGGAGCTGATGATGAATTTATTCTTGCCTTAGCAAATGATGACAAAAGAATATTATTAACGCAGGATAAAGATTTTGGTGAATTAGTTTTTCGTTTAAAGAATGCACATCATGGAGTAATCCTTATACGCCTTGAGGGCTATAAATCTGCTTTGAAGGCACAAATAGTTTTACAAACTATAGTTGAACATAAAGACGAACTCATAAACTCTTTTACAGTAATTCAGCCAAATGCGACCAGGATAAGAAAATAGTTTTTATCCGCTTTTCTAACTGCGATCCCTTCAATCATTTAAACAATGCACGCTACATTGATTATTTCATCAATGCCCCGTGAAGACCACATTATGGCAAATATGAATTTTAATATTTATCATTTTGCGGCAGAGTATGGCTTGGGCTGGGTAGTAAGTAAAAACGAGATCGCTTACCTTAAGCCCACCTTCCTTATGGAGACCGTTGTTATAGATTCTGCACTCTTACAATTGGGAGCAACAGACCTGTTGGTTGAAATGAAAATGTGGAATGAGCGTAAGGATAATTAAAATCTGTTATGTGGACCAATTTAGTACACATAAATATTAAAACACAAAAGCCCGAAAATCATTCGCAGCACCTGCTTGATACCTTTAAACCATTTGAAGATCTCATAGACCCACACATAAGTTTTGATGAACGTGTGAACAAGTTGAGAAACAAGTAATGCTTCGGGGAAATCTTGTTGAATACATTGCAGCAAAATTTAATTAAAGCATATTTATAAAGTTGTAAGCTGCTGACAAATGGCTTAAGCTGTTTTTCTTTTTGTTACTTTTATCTATACAATTGCATTATGCAGAATTTTTTAATAGATAAAATAACCAATAGTATTGAAGATGCTATTACTGGTAAAAGCTTAGATACTGAAATTCTTCCTGCAAACAAATCTGATCTCAAAACTATTTTAAAAAAGAACGGCTGGAGATTCAACTGGAAATCTGAAATCAATAATGAAGAAAAACAAGTTTATAAATTAGCCATTAAAAATGATGCAATGGTACAGGGTTTAATAAGTCTGCAGGTGATGGAGAACTTTATAGAAATGCATCTTATAGAAACTGCTCCTCACAATTTTGGGAAAGAAAAAAAATATATGGGTGTTGCAGGCAATTTGGTGGCTTATGCCTGTAAATTAAGTTTTGAATCAGGCTTTGAGGGATACGTTGCATTTACTGCAAAAACAGAATTGATAGAACACTATAAACAAACTCTTGATGCAGAATTAATCTTTAAAGACAGGATGACTATTTCTACTTTGCCTGCGAAAAAATTAGTAAATTCGTATTATAAAAATTACTTCAATGGCTGACAAAAAAACTTTTTACAAATTAGATGAAATTGGCTTTGTGGGCACACAGGAAAAAATTTCAGCAATCCGTAAAAAAGCTGATGCAAAAAAAACTTCAGCAATCATTAATAAAAGAAAATTAGGAAAAGTTTTTTCTATTCCCCATACTATACTTACAAAAGTTGCTAAATAAAATTACTGCTCATAAAAAGCAAAGTGCTTATTCGCTTTTCTGATTGCGATCCCTTCAATCATTTAAACAATGTACGCTACATTGATTATTTCATCAATGCCCGATGAAGACCACATCATGGCAAATATTAATTTTAATATTTATCATTTAGCCGCAGAGTATGGCCTGGGCTGGGTAGTAAATAAAAATCAGATCGCTTACCTTAAGCCGCCTTCCTTATGGAGACCGTTGTTATAGATTCTGTTCTCTTATAATTGGGAGCAGCAGGCCTGCTGGTTGAAATGAAAATGTGGAACGAGCGTAAGGATAATTAAAATCTGTTATGTGGACCGATTTAGTACACATAAATATTAAAACACAAAAGCCCGAGAATCATTCCCAAACCTGTTTGATTCCTTTAAGCCATTTGAAGATACTATAGACACAAACATAAATTTTGATGAACGTGTGAACAAGTTAAGGAACAAGTGATGCTACAAACGGCTTCTATATTCGGGGTACGGTTTTAGCTACCCAACAATAAAATAAAACTTATGTCTCAAAAGAACAAAAAACAATTTGGTGTATGGATGGATACACATCATGCAACAGTAGTAGGCAAACCAGATGCAGAAGCACAGAACTTTAGTGTACTCGGCGTTGCAGAAAATGCCGGCGCAACATTTAATACCAGCGAAAAAAATGCCCACAATGATGAAAGAACATTGCAGCACAAATACTTTAAAGAAATACTAACCCACATGCAAAACGCAGAGGAAGTACACCTAACCGGCACCGGTACTTCCCAGGAACAGTTAATGCGCTACATGAAAGAAACACCACAATTTAAAAACACCATCACCACCGAAAGCACCTCCAACAAAATGAGCGATGAAAATCTTGTAGAATTTATTGGGGCAAAATTTAATTAAAGCAGTATTATAAAGTTTAAGTTGACAAATCATTGTACGCAATTTTTTTATTAGCAACTTACTTTTTCAATACTATTTATTATGTTTACAGTTTACTGTTAACTGTAAACTATGAATACTGAAAATCAGATAATTAATTATCTTTCAAAACTGGGGGAAGCTACTATAAATGAGTTAACAGAACATATTGGTGTGTCACGGCAAATGCTTCACCGTGTAGTTAAGAAAATGATAGATGATAATTACCTGGTGAAGCTGGGTAAGCCCCCCAAAGTATTTTATAAGCTTGATAAAACGGTAGCTGCAAAAGAAATTGTTCACTCCCTCAGTGAAATAGAAATATCTTTTTTAGAAGAACATTTCTTACTTATAACTGAAACAGGTGACAGACTAAAAGGAATAACTGCAATGCAATTTTGGTGTACCCGCCAAAAACTTCCATTTGAAAAAACTGTAAAGGAATTCATTACAACCAAAAAAAAATATCTGCAATATTGTTTACCAAATGGATTAATTGATGGAACCGATAAAATTAAAAATACCAAAGGCTTTACTAAAATAGCAGTTGATAAAATGTTTTATTGCGATTTTTATGCAATTGAGCGGTTTGGCAAAACAGTTCTGGGAACATTGCTGCATTTTGCAAAACAGGGACAAAATAAAAAGCTAATGCAGGAAATAATTAATATAGTAAAGGAAAGAACAGAAAAGCTGGTAAAAGAAAAAAAGATAGATGCAGTAGGCTTTATTCCTCCAACAATAAAACGTCATTTACAATTTATGCAGGTATTGAAAAAAGGTTTAAATCTTTCATTGCCAAATATAAATCTGGTAAAGGTGAGTGGGGCAATTCCTGTTCCTCAAAAAGGATTGAGTAAAATAGAAGACCGCATAATTAATGCGCAGGTAAGCATCATTGTGAAGGATACACGTAAGTTTAATAAAATACTTTTAATTGATGATGCAGTAGGTTCCGGCGCTACAATAAATGAAACAGCAGTAAAACTTAAATTTAAACAGGCTGCAAAAACAGTTATTGGCCTTGCAATAACAGGAAGTTTTAAAGGATTTGATGTAATTCAGGAAGTATAAAGGTTGTCGTTAACTATTTTTTGCTTGTAACCTAAATAAAAATTATGTCTCAAAAGAACAAAAAAAAAAATTGGTGTATGGATGGATACACATCATGCAACAGTAGTAGGCAAATCAGATGCAGAAGCACAAAACTTTAGTGTACCCGGCGTAGCAGAAAATGCCGGGGCTGCATTTAATACCAGCGAAAAAGCTTAGCTGCATTCCTCCTCCCCTGTCGGGGGAGGTTGGGAGGGGGCTTAAACATTGCAGCAAAAATTTTTAAAGAAATACTAACCTACATGCAAAACGCAGAAGAAGTATATCTAACCGGAACCGGCACATCGAAGGAGCTAATGCATTTTATGAAAGAAACACCACAATTTAAAAACACCATCACCACCGAAAGCACCTCCAACAAAATGAGCGATGAAAATCTTGTAGAATACATTGCCGTAAAATTTAATTAATGCAAAGAAATATTAGCTTTGTAATAATCAAAGCAATATGCCTGTAATAGCAATGTTTTATGGATTGATTGTAAGCATGTATTATCTTGATACCAAACAGCATAATCATCCGCACATTCATGTAAAGTAGGGAGAGTTGGAAGGTATTTATCAAATCCCTGAAGGATTCTTGTTGGAAGGTTCCTTACCATCAAATAAAGAAAAATTAATCCAGGCATGGATTGAAATACATAAAGAAGATCTAATGGCTGACTGGCAGCTTGCAGTAAGTGGTAATGCAATTTTTAAAATTGAACCTTTAAAATAATGAACCCGAGAGCAAAAAATATTTTATACAAGAGTCATTATAACCTCATTGTTACTTTCACAAACGGAGAAGTAAAAAAATTTGATCTGCAACCCTACCTCGATTATCCGATTTATAAAGACCTGAAAAACGCACCTCCAACAAAATGAGCGATGAAAATCTTGTAGAATTCATAGCCACAAAATTTTAATTAGAGCATTATATTCCCCAAAGTATTTATTAGATGAAACCCCAATAAAATTATCTGGTCTTTTTGCTATCCCCAGGCCTAAACATTTAGGAATTTTAATGAGCAAGGGATTTTGTTTACTTAACAGGAAAAAATAAAGCATAACCACACCCCTGATGATCTGTAAAGATTTTATATTTCATCTTGTTTTACTATGATTCTTTATAAATTATTATTACTTTTATTTTTTAGGCACATCCTTTGAATTACAACTCCCGTAAATAGTATGGTATAATCCCAGTCTCCCGTGTAAAACTGTTTTATAAGTTTAACCTCTAAAACATTTTAACATGAAAAATTTTTACACGGCGTATGCAAAAACAATTAATGGCACAACCTTTTATTTTGTAAAATCATATCAGGCCTTTCCGGAATACCAAAATGTTCCACCTATTCTTGAAACTTATGGCATGCATACTAATTTTGATCAGGCCTGCAAAATCGCAATGATTTATGATAAAGAAATTCAGCAGCAGTTATTAAATGAACTCCAAAATAATACTGCATCTTCTAAAGTATTACCCTTATATCCTGCTATAGCTGAAATTTATAATTTAAGAAGAAAGCAAACTACTTTCCCATCTATATTAAAACTGATAGGCCTGGGATAAGACATATAAAATTATGAAGAATACTCACTTACGTGCAAAACGCAGGGAAGCGGACCTAACCTCAACGGCACTCCCCCAATAGCTAATGCATGGTTGAAAAAGCAAATTTTTATATTTAGCCTTTAGGAGAAATGATATACATTCCATTTACACAAATAATCTTGAAGTCTTTTATATTTGATTAATTAAATATTGGTGTGGCATGCTGTAATAGCAGGAAAGGTATTACCTCCGGTTTATATTGTAATAAAATAAAAAGTAGATGTGTTCGTTTAAGAAATAGAAATTATATTTAGAACTTAATCAAGAGATATATTCCCCATAAATCATTTAACCTAGAAAACAGAATGCTAAAAGTTATAACCAAAAAAAATAATTTTAAAGATTTGATTTATTCAAATAATAAAAAACTTCTTAAAGGTGAAGTCGTTTTAACCCTCTCTGGAAAAATATTTGATCACCCTACCCTACACGGGAATCAATTCAAATAGGTGAAAACAAACACATACTGGATGATTTAGGGCAATTTACCAATCATTCATGTTATCCATCCTGCATTGTAAGCGGTAACCAGCTCATAAGTATAAAGGAAATTAAAAAAGGGGGTTCTATAACCTTTGATTACAGTAAAACGGAAGACTTTTTAGCTTCTCCCTTCAAATGTAGTTGCTGCAATAAACTGATATCCGGAAAACTTGCTGCAGGCACTGCTATTCCAGGTGTTGTAAACGGGCATTCGTCGTCATTAGCAAATACTGTATCTCAAATTAATACTTTTGCTATAGAAAAATAAGTGTACTTAATCCCACCGGCAATTCAAAAAAAACAGTTACTGTATTTCAGGGCGTAACAGGATTATAATGTTTGATGACATGTACAGGATTTTCACTTTGATCTTTCAACCTTCATTTTTTCACACATGGTTTTTTAAATCTGTAGATTATCTTTATGCGAACTTATTCTAATGATAAAAAACATACTACTGCGTTCATTTCTAATTATTTTTTCAAAGTCATCTGCTGCTGACACTACTTTGCTATTTAAAAAAAAGAATTCTTTTTTTATTGAAGCAGGCGGCAAAGGGCCATACTATTCAGTAAACTATGGGAGGATATTTAAGTATAGCAAAAAATTTATTTATAACTGGCGGGCCGGTTTTTCTTTATTATCGCATGATGTGTCAGTTCCACTTGCAATAAGTGCGTTTACGAATGGAGTGCAACACCACCTTGAGTTTAGCATTGGCGTTACATTTTATTTAAAAGACTACAAAACCTTTTTGCATAAAACTGATCTCTCAGATAAGCAGTTTTACATTACCCCAGGTATTGGTTACAGATTTCAGAAAATAAACAGCAACTTCTTTTTAACTGCCGGAATTGATCCTCTTATTTTTATGGATCCGCCTTCGGATAATATCTTTAATTTTACACCTGTGTTTAAACCTACCGCCCATATGGCTCTTGGCTTTCTCTTTTAACTATTTTATCATAGCATCTACTTTATCGGGGTCATCTAAACGTGCTTGTCGCAAAAAACAGTTAATGCATTATATAGCAGAAACAGTTCATTTTAAAAATGCCATCATAGAGGAAAAAAATAAATAAAATTAGCTGTGAAACCCCTTTCTGAATACATTGCCACAAAAAATTAATTAATATTATTTAAAAGCCTGCGCTTTAAGGGTTTTCTAAAAATAAAATTTAAATATTTATTTATTTTACCTGCAGGAAGCTGGCACCCTACCCGGTTGTTTTCCATTTACTAATATCTAAAGGCATTGAACGGTGTTCTATATAAAATCGTTATAAATTTTTTTTTTTCGGTTTTGTATTCATCCACATCGGTTTTTTCTTTATAATTTTTTTATAAACCGGGCAATTTTCTGCATGGGCTCCGGGCAAATAACCGGCACTCATTAAAAATTCATTTACAATTTCGC
>JANXQO010000019.1 GCA_025353485.1 Chitinophagales bacterium | reverse complement strand
CTGAGTGAAAATGGGCTGTCCGATAAAATCTGTAGATTTGTTCATATCATATTTTATAGTGTCGTAACTACAAAATTGATAAAAGGGTGGCAATAAAAACCACCCTTCTTTTAATTATTTATCTCGGACAACAATAATTTTAAATCTCTCTTATTGTATTTGAAGTGATAAAAAATAGTATTAGCAATTACCTTTGCCATCCGCAATGAGTACAGTAAAAACTATCAAAGAAAAAAAATCAACAGTAAAAAAAATTGAGCAAACAAACGGGATACTTATTAAAGGTGCCCGTATGCACAATCTTAAAAATGTTACTGTAGAAATTCCACGTAATAAATTAATTGTTGTTACAGGCGTTTCAGGTTCCGGTAAATCTTCACTAACAATTGATACATTATTTGCAGAAGGGCAAAGAAGATATGCTGAAAGTTTAAGCTCCTATGCCCGCCAGTTTATGGCGAGGATGAATAAGCCGGATGTGGATTATATAAAAGGACTTTGTCCTGCAATTGCCATTGAGCAAAAAGTTACCACACGTACGCCCCGTTCTACTGTAGGGAGTATGACAGAAATTTATGATTACCTGCGATTATTGTTTGCAAGAATTGGTAAAACAATTTCTCCTGTATCCGGAAGAGAAGTAAAGAAGGACGATGTAAAAGATGTTGTAGAAGCAATCACAAAATTAAAAACAGGAGATAAAGTTTTATTGCTGGTAGTTTTTAAACAGCATCATAAAAGGGATATAAAAGAAGAATTAAATATCCTGATGCAGAAAGGTTTTTCAAGAATTTATGTTGATAAAGAAATTTTAAGAATAGAAGATGTAATGGAAACAAAAGATTTTAAATCGTACTTCCAACATCGCACAGCACATGTACTTATTGACAGGTTAGTGGTAAAAAATTTTGATGAAAATGACATACATCGCATATCTGATTCAGTTAATACTGCTTTTTATGAAGGAGAAGGTGAAGTTGTTGTAGAAATTAATGCTGATAGTACTTTGTCATTCTCTAATAAGTTTGAATTAGATGGATTAAAATTTGAAGAGCCCGTACCAAATTTATTTTCTTTCAACAATCCTTATGGAGCTTGTCCTGCGTGTGGGGGCTTTTCATTGGTTCTTGGCATTGATCCTGATCTTGTAATTCCTGATAAAAGAGTAAGCGTTTATGAAAATGCAATTGCACCCTGGCGTGGAGAAAAACTTGGTTTATGGAAAGAGGCATTGATCAGAAGTGCAAAGCGTTTTGATTTTCCTGTTCATAAACCTATTCTTGATCTTACAACTGCAGAGTATAATTTATTATGGACAGGCAATGATCATTTTGGAGGACTCAATGATTTTTTTAAAGAGGTGGAACAAAATTTATACAAGGTTCAATACCGTGTTTTATTAAGCCGCTATCGTGGTAGAACTTTGTGTCCTGAATGCAACGGCTACAGATTAAGAAAAGAAGCTTTGTATGTTCAGGTTGCACATCAGAATATTGGTGCACTGTGTGAGATGCCCATAAAAGATCTTCAAAAATGGTTTGCTGAAATTGAATTAAATGAATATGATACTACAGTTGGTAAAAGAATATTGGTAGAGATTAATAACCGGATAAGAACCTTGATGGATGTGGGCTTGGGCTATCTTACGTTAAACCGTTTGGCCAATTCATTAAGCGGCGGTGAGAGCCAGCGCATTCAGCTTACAAGAAGTTTAGGAAGTAATCTTACCAACTCATTATACATTTTAGATGAGCCTTCAATTGGCCTCCATTCAAGAGATACAGAAAGATTGATTGTTGTTTTAAAAGAATTAAGAGACCTTGGAAATACCGTTGTTGTTGTAGAACATGATGAGATGATGATGAGAGAAGCAGATCATATAATTGATATGGGGCCACTGGCAAGTCATCTGGGTGGTGAAGTGGTTGCTGAAGGAAATTATGATGAGATAATTGCAAATAAAAAAAGTCTTACGGGAAAATATTTAAAAGGAGAATTAAAAATTGATCCTCCAAAAGTTGTTCGTAAATGGAATCGCTCAATTACTGTGCAGGGTGCAAGACAAAATAACCTGCAGGATATTAATGTTGTTATTCCTTTAAATGTTTTGTGTGTTATAAGTGGTGTTAGCGGCAGCGGGAAAACAACTTTAATAAAACAAATTTTGTATCCTGCATTGAAAAAAATAAAAGGAGAATTTGCTGATAAAGTTGGATTGCACAGGGGTATTGTAGGTGATGTTGATTATATCACACAAATTGAAATGATAGATCAAAACCCTATTGGTAAATCATCACGAAGCAATCCCGTTACTTATATAAAAGCCTATGACGAAATAAGAGACCTGTATGCAAAGCAGCCTTTGAGTAAGATGAGAGGCTTTTTGCCAAAGCATTTTTCTTTTAATGTAGAAGGCGGAAGATGTGATGCATGCAAAGGAGAAGGCGAGCAGGTTGTAGAGATGCAATTTTTAGCAGATGTACATTTATTATGCGAAGTATGCGGTGGTAAAAGATTTAAAGAAGAAGTTTTAGAAGTTACTTACAAGGAAAAAAATATTTATGATGTGCTTGAAATGAGTGTTGATGAAGCAATGGAATTTTTTTCCTCCTCCACGGGTGGAGGCCAGGAGGGGGCCGTTGCTAAAAAAATAAAACCATTAAGCGATGTTGGATTAGGTTATATAAAACTTGGTCAATCATCGGATACACTTTCAGGAGGAGAAGCGCAAAGAGTAAAGCTTGCATCTTTTCTTGGTAAGGGCAAAGCCCGCCCGGATGATCTGGTCGGACGGGGGCAGGGACATGTATTATTTATTTTTGATGAGCCAACAACAGGACTTCATTTTAATGATATAAAAAAACTGCTCACTTCTTTTAATGCATTGATAGAACAGGGGCATTCCATTTTAGTAATCGAGCATAATACCGATGTTATTAAATCTGCTGACTGGGTTATTGACCTTGGCCCTGAAGCCGGAGATGGCGGCGGAAATATTGTGTACGCAGGTGTTCCGGCAGGATTGAAAAAAGTGAAGGAGAGTTGGACGGGGAAATATATTTGAAAGTTACCTCAACCTGTTACTATCCTTGATCAATTTTTCATCTTTGTAAATTCCTCTTGCAGCGAGTATTAAAGCAATGATAACTATTGGATGAAAAATTGCAGACCATGAAAGAATACCCTGTGAATATAATTTTATCTGCCTGTAATAAAGAAATAATATTAAGGCTTCAGCTAAGATAGTAAGTATGCAAATTCTGAATTGAAGCATTCTGTGTTTGAATAAAAAAATATTAATTAAAATGATTGTGCCTAAAGCGCTGGTTAAAACCATTAAAATAAAATTATCAGTTGCCTTTAAATAATGGGTGGTGGTATTATATGTGGCATGAAGTTCTGCAACTGTTCCACTATAAAATGGGAACTTCAAAGTAAGAAAAACCGCTGCCGAAGCAAGTAACATCCATAAAGTTTGTACACGTTGTATCATATAATCAGGTATAAAATTTTTTAGAATATTCTTTAGCAGTTTTTATAGCATCAATTAAAATACTGGAATTTTTAAATGCAAATAAAAAAATATCTTTTAGAGCATCCATCTCATATTCATGAGCAATTCTGTTTCTTACATCTCTTATTTGTATAAATTCATCTGCACTGTTAAATAACCCTTTTTTTTCTGCCAGCAAAAGCCTGTCTCTAACTGTGCCCGGAGTTGTGCCATCAAGCTGATCAATTGTTTTAAAAGTTTTTTGTATCAACAGATCACTTACCCTTGCAAAGCGACTCGTAAGCGCCTCAAGTTCTATCAATTGATCTTCTGTAAAATCTTTATTGAAAACAAAACTTTCACATCTTTCTATTGAAGTTGCCAAATGATTTGCTGCTTCATCAGCCTGAGCAAAGTTTTCTTTTAAATATAATAATTCAGGTTTCACAAACTTTGTAAATCGGGTTTTATCATTTTTACAAAAACATCATTAAAATCTTTCTTTACTACGAGGTCTAATTTCTGTTCTTCTATTTCCTTAAAAATTCCTGTTCTTATTTTTAATTTTTCAGTAAAGCCTATTTTATCCGAGATCACGAGCACATCTATATCTCCACCTTTTGCGTTATCATTTACTCTTGAACCGAATAAATAAATTTTTGCATCCGGATCAAAGCTCAGAATGTTATTTTTTATTGCTGATATTTCTTTTGTAGAAAGTCGCATACATAAATTTATCCTAATTCAGGGTATAAAGGAAATTGATCCATGAATGATCTTACTTCATTTCTCACTTCTGTTATTATACTCTCATTATCAATGTTCATTAAAACTTTGTCAACCAAATCAACAACAATTTGCATGTGCTCTTCTTTCATTCCTCTTGTTGTAATGGCCGGCACACCCACACGAATGCCTGAAGTTACAAAAGGGCTCTTGTCATCAAAAGGAACTGCGTTTTTATTTAAAGTTATCTGCGCCCGGTCTAATGTTTCCTGCGCTTTTTTTCCCGTGATATTTTTATTTCTAAGATCAATAAGCATTAAATGATTGTCAGTTCCTCCGCTGATGAGGTTATAGTCTTTTTTTACAAATGCCTGCGCCATTTTTTGTGCATTCAATTGAATTTGCTTTGCATAATCAGTAAATTCATCAGTAAGAATTTCACCAAATGCAACAGCCTTTGCTGCAATAATATGTTCCAGCGGCCCGCCCTGTGTGCCGGGAAACACCGCCATATCAAGCAGGTTACTCATCATCCTCCCGTTTCCTTTCATATCTTTTAATCCGAAAGGATTTTCAAAATCTTTTTTCATTAATATAATTCCACCTCGTGGCCCACGCAAAGTTTTGTGTGTAGTGGAGGTTACAAAATGACAATGATCAAAAGGAGATTTTAAAAGATTTTTTGCAATGAGTCCTGCAGGATGCGCCATATCACAATACAAAAATGCACCTGCTTCATCAGCAACTTTTCTTAATCTTTCATAATCCCAGTCACGGCTGTAGGCTGATGCACCACAGATAATAAGTTTTGGTTTTTCTGTTCTTGCTTTTTGTTCCAGCATTTCATAATCCACAAGGCCTGTATCTTTTTTTACGCCATAAAAATGTGCCTGGTATAATTTGCCGGAAAAATTTACCGGAGAGCCATGAGTAAGATGACCTCCCATACTGAGATCTAATCCTAAAATTTTATCTCCCGGCTGCAGAATAGCAAGCATTAAAGCCGCATTGGCCTGTGCCCCGCTATGCGGCTGAACATTTGCATACTCACAATCAAATATTTTTTTTAACCTGTCAATGGCAAGTTGTTCACTTTCATCAACAAATTCGCAGCCACCATAATATCTTCTTCCCGGATAACCTTCTGCATATTTGTTTGTTAAGCATGTACCCATTGCCTGTATCACCTGTAAAGAAGTAAAGTTTTCGGAAGCGATGAGTTCAATGCCGTGCCTTTGTCTTTGTAATTCTTTATTTATTATATCAAATACCTGCTTGTCTTTTTGCATGTAATACGTTTGTACAAATGTACGAGGTACTAAGTAAGATGTAGGATGTTGAAATGATATATTATTCTGCAATAACTTTTAATCTACGTACATCAAACATCCCACATCGTACATAAAAAATATTTTACTAACTTCACGCACTGTTTTGTGAAGATTGGATAATAAATACCATATTAATGAAGGCCATTATTCCTGTGGCGGGTGCAGGCACCAAGCTGCGACCCCATACATACACTCAGCCAAAAGCTTTAATCCCTTTAGCCGGTAAAACAATTTTAAGCATTAATGTAGATCAGTTGCATGATGCTGGTATTAATGAATTTGTTTTTATTGTTGGCTATCTCGGGGAAAAGATTCAGGATTATATCAAAGAAAAATATCCTGATCTTAACTGTCATTTTATTTATCAGAATGTGCGCAAAGGAACCGGACATGCCATCAATCTTGCTAAACAAATAATTGGTGACGATGAAGTTTTTATTGCTTTGGGAGATACAATTTGTGAATATGATATTGAAGCTGTTTTGAAATCCCCTTACTCCATGTTGGGTGTAAAAAAAGTTGATGATCCCAGAAATTTTGGTGTTGCGGAAATTGACGGGGATGGATTTATAAACCGGGTAGTGGAAAAACCATCCATACCAAAATCAAACTTGGCATTGGTTGGATTGTACAAGATAAAAGACACATCATTTCTTTTTAATTGTTTAGAAAATATTATTACAAATGATATAAAAAGTTATGACGAATTTAATTTGACAGATGCGCTTGAATGCATGATACAAAGCGGCGCCCAATTAAAACCGTTTAAAGTAGAGAACTGGTTTGATTGCGGGAAAAAAGAATCGTTACTACAATCCAATGCCACGCTGCTTAAAAAGTTTGGCGGTACTATCGCTGAATCAAATACTTTTGAGAATACTATTTTTATTCCGCCTGTTAGTATTGGCGAAGGATGTGATATAAGAAATTCAATCGTAGGCCCTAATGTGGCCATGGGAGAAAATACAATTGTGAATTTTTCTATTGTAAAAGATTCTATCATTGGTTCTTTCTCAAAATTATACGATGTTGTGTTGGATGATTCTCTAATTGGCAGCGATACAGAAATAAGAGGAGAGACAAGATCGTTAAACATTGGCGATAATACTGAAATTGATTTAGGCTCGTAAATTTATAAGATCAGAAATTTTGTGAGTTTAAAAATATTCAGCCGGCCGCTGAAATTCTCAATGAAATGTGGCAGGAATTTAATGATACTTTACAGCAGCCCGTAAAATAAAATGGTATATTTGTTCGTTTTAAATATATTGTGAATCAACCCCCTAACCCAATGTCTGCAAACAAAGCCCGTATTGCATATAAACAGTTGTTTTTAGCCTTGTGTCTTGTTTCTTTTTCCCAGTTTTTTTTTCAAACCAATTGCATTGCACAGATTACTGATCCGCAGGAGCAACCTATAGATCCCAATCTTTTAAAAAACGCTTCTCCATCTGCGTTGCAGAATTATCTTAAAGATAAAAATCAAAACCAGTCACAACCCGGTGAGGATATCCATAAAAAAAATATATTAAAAAATGATACAAAGGTTGTTAAAGACAGTGCCGTAAAAGAAGAATATAAAAAGAAGGCTAATACAGCCGAAGATGTTTATGGAAATAATCTTTTTCAAAATTCTGCTATATTGGAATTATCTGAACTGTCAACACCTCCCTTAGATTATCCAATTGGTGTAGGCGATCATATTGTTGTTTCCTTATGGGGCGGTGCGGATGTTGAAACCGATTATATTGTTGCAAGAGATGGATCAATATTTCCGCAGGGATTAGGCAAAATAACTGTACAGGGTTTAACTTTTGATAATGCACGTTCTATAATTATGGATCGTTTTCGCAGGGTAATTCCACCTTCCACAAATATTTCTGTTACAATGGGCCAGCCCAGAAGCATTGTAGTTAATGTTTCCGGCGAAGTAAATAATCCTGGACCCGTTGTAGTTTCAGCATTTACCAATGCAATAAATGTGGCAGCGATGGCGGGAGGATTAAATGAGTATGGCAATCTTAGAAATATCCAGATAAAAAGAAATAACAGGATAATTGATTCAGTTGATATTTACCGGTATTTAACCCGTGGCGATTTTGGCAAACATCTTTATATGGAAAATGGAGATTTTGTTATTGTTCCTATTTATGATAAAAAAGTTTTGGCATCAGGGCAATTCAAAAGGCCAATGTATTACCAGCTAAAAGGGAATGAAGGATTTAGGGATCTTCTAAAATATACTGGTGGCTTTACGCCTGATGCGTATGCTTCAGGAGGAATTATTATTCGTAACGTTAATGAGAAGCAGACAATAAAAAATGTAAACTTTAATGCCATCGGTTTAAAAACGGGGGATAAAATTGTTGATGAACCTTTGTATAATGGTGATATCGTAGTAGTGAGCCCTATAAATTCCGGGTTAACTAATAAGGTAATTGTAAAAGGCGAAGTGTCTTATCCAAATGTATATGAAATTAGAAAGGGTGACAGGTTGTTTGATATACTTAACAGGGCCGGAGGTATTACGCCAAACGCATATGTAGAGCGGGCTTATGTATATAGAGGGGCAGGAGATTCTGCCAATTTAAGATCAGATAAAATTGATATTAGTTTAAGTGATCTTAATAAAAACAATAGCAGTATTTATAACATCCAGATCTATCCCAATGACGTGGTTGAAGTTTTTAACCGTAACCAATTTAGTGAAAAACAATTTGTTTCAATAGAAGGTGAGGTTCGTAAGCCCGGCAAAATTCAAAAGTATGGGGGAATGACATTAAAAGATTTGATCTATCTGGCCAATGGTTTAAAACCTACTGCTGAATTTGGCAGGGTTGAAATATCCAGTATAGTTGATGTTGATTCTGCACAAAAAGGTTTAAAACCTACCAAGACTATTGTGCGAACTTATACTATACTTCCCAACCTCGAACTTGATTCAGTGGCAGAAAATATTAAATTAAAACCTTACGATCAGGTATTCGTTAGAAAGAACCCGACTTTTGAATTGCAACAAAATATTTCTTTAGAAGGCGAAGTAAAATATCCGGGAAATTATCCCAGGTTAAATAAACAGGAAACACTTTCTTCTTATATTATAAGAGCAGGGGGATTAAAGGAAAATGCAAATGTTTCCGGCGCTATTCTTTATCGTAAAAAAAATATTGGAATAAGGCATGATGTATTTTCAAAAGTTCAGAACATTAAATACATAAAAGATACGTTGGGTAAAATTGTTGACAGTGTATCCTATAATCCTGAAGAGCCTGTTAGTATTGACTTATACCGGGCAATAAAATATAAAGGCTCCAAGTACGATCTTGTGTTGCAGGATAGTGATGTGGTCTATGTTCCTGAGATAAATCCATTGGTAAATGTAAAAGGCGCTGTTCAATCATCTCTTAAATTATATTTTGATAAAGAGCATACAAATCTTCAATATTATATTGATAAAGCAGGTGGTTATGGAATACGTCCATGGAGAAAAAGAATTTATGTAACCTACGCCAATGGAACAAGCAGAAGAACAAAGAACTTTGGTTTTTTCCATTTTTTTCCGCAGGTAGAAGAAGGAAGTACAATTGTTGTTCCTGTAAAGCCTGAAGGTAAGGCATTAGGCGATTTTGCGCAACAGGTTGCAACCACAGTTATACCTGCAGTTTTAACCTACCTATTAATAAAGAACATAAAATAATAAATATTAAATTGTGACCACAGCCGATCTTACAAGACTTATTTTTAAACGCTTAAAAAAATTCAGGTTTATAATTCTGGCAGCAGGTTTAATAGTTGCAGTTCTATTGTATTTATATGCAAAAAGAACGCCTGTAACATTCACTTCAAGGGCTACCGTTTTTCCTTTAACCAGCTCTCCTGAAAACAGCGGCGCTACTTCAGCACTCAGTATTTTATTGGGCACAGATTCAAAAAATTTTAGTGATGATGCATCAATAAATATTGTTGAGCTGGCACTAAGCCGCACAACAAGGGAAGCTGTATCGGCAACAGTAGTACCCGCAATGGGTAATAAAACAATTGCTGCCCTATTGGTTGAGGATATAAATAATCATCTTAGCTGGATGGAAAAAAAAATTGAGGCACCCTCTCCACAGGAGCGGCTTATAATATGGGGAGGCGGGGTTTTAGAGGGCGGCCTTTCAGCAACCATAAATAAAAATAACATGCTTGTTCTTACCTATACAGGCCGAAGCGAACCTTTAGTAAAAGTGATAAGCTATGAATTTATTGATAAGATATCCCAATACTATATTGATCTTAAACGTGAAAAGGCAAAGCGTGATTATCAATTTTCAGAATATAAAGTTGATTCACTCAAAAGGGTTCTTAATGCAAAAGATTACCAATTAATTGCTATTGATAAAAGAACTCTTTTTACCAATCCTTCCAAGCTGGAATTTAAAGTACCTATTGAAAATCTTATCATGGAAAAACAAATGGTAAATAACCAATATTTACAGGCAGTTTCCAACAGGGAAAACGCAGCTTATAAATTGCAAAAAGCAACTCCGCTTATTAAAGTTTTGGATAAACCAGAGCCGCCATATTCTCCTCAAGGCAAATCTGCAACCATCTACGGTGCATTAGGTTTTTTTCTGGGAAGTATCTTAGTTGCCGGATTAGCAATAGCCGGAATTATATTAAAATTTGTCAGGCTCGAAGTTACTAAGGCGATTTTTGGCAGTGCTTCAAAAACTACTACGGCCAGCACTGTTTAAAAACATTGCAATTGGCAATTACAACGGTCAATCGGTAATTCTTGTCTATTGCTAATTGTTCTTTATGATTTTCTAAAAAGCCATTTGCTCATTTCTCTCAAAGTTACTTTTTTACCATACAATAAAATACCTGTACGATAAATTTTGGCGGCAAGCATCGTAGTTAAAATAAATCCTGCAACAAGTGAAACCATTGAAAGTGCCAGTTGCCAAAACGGTACACCACCCGATGGTATTCTTGCCATCATTACAATGGGAGATGAAAAAGGAATTATGCTTGCCCATACTGCAATAGGTGTATCCGGTTTTGTGGCCGCACTCATCATTATTACAAAAGATAAAATTATAGGCATGGTGATGGGAAGCATTAATGATTGCGCTTCCTGCGGGTCTTCATTTACAACACTTCCAATTGCAGCAAATAATGCTGCATAAAATAAATATCCCCCAATAAAATAAAATAAAAAACAAGGAATGATAAGCGCCCAGTTTGCCTGCGCAAATGTATTTTTTGCGGTTAAAAAACTTAATGCCGCAGTGTTATTGGCAGATGGCCCCATTGCAGTATTTGCACTCTGTGCCTGCTGCAAAACATCGTGTGATATGAAAGATGACAAGGCAGCCGACAATGCAATTATTAAAACGAACCATATCAATAATTGTGTAAGGCCAACTGCAGCTATGCCAATTATTTTTCCTGCCATCAATTGAAAGGGCTTTACAGAACTTATTATCACTTCTGCAATGCGGTTCATTTTTTCTTCCATCACACCACGCATTACTGCAGCGCCATAAATAAACAATGTTATATAAATAAGCATGCCACTGCCAAAGCCTATACCATAAGCCAGCCCTGAATTAGCTTTCAGGGTGGTATTACCTTTTTTTATTACCGGTTTAAAATTATAAAGCTTCTCTTCATCAAGATCATTAATTGAATCCAATATTTTTTTATCAATATTCTTTTGTAAAAAAGCACGGTTTTTAATAGCGATATTTATCTGGTCTTTTATTTTATCTTCCGTAGAAAAACCTAAAGTTTTATCAGATATTAGTGTTATCGAATCCTGTGGAGAATCAAAAGTTAATGGAATATTTAATAAAGCCGAGTAACCTTTTTCTTTAAAATTATTTGCATTCACATCTGGTGGAAATTTGTAGGTAATTGACTTATCACTTTTAAAACTGGTTTTAAAAATTCCCGCCTGATCGTTTACTGCAATGGTATGTTTATCATCACCTTTAATTGAAAGGTAGGTGGATGCTGCAATAAAGCCGATAAAAAATAAGGGCAGAAGGATAGTAGATAATATAAAAGTTTTGTTTCTAACCCTCGTTAGATATTCTCTTTTAATGATAAGCCAAACTTTGCTCATACGTTATTATATTTAGTGATTATATTGGTTTAAAAGGTTTAATTGTTTAGAGGGTTTAGAAGGGTTAAGACGTTCTTTTATTTATTATTATTTTCTAAACTTTTTAATTCTGTTAATCTCCTAAATTCCTAAACCCTCTAAACAACTATACCTTTTGAAATTGTCTTGTTGCTTCAGTGTCGTTTACCTTCTTAATAAATATGTCATTTAATGATGGTAAAATTTCGTTGAATGAAATAATACCTGCATTGTGTTTTAAAAAGGTATTTAAAACGGAAGCGGGTTTATATCCCTCTTTAATTTTTACCACCAGCGAATTACTTTCTTCATGAATCACTTCAAACCCGGTACTGTCAAAGTTTGTTGGCAATTGCTCAAATCCTATTCTGAATAAATTTTCTTTACAATCCTGTTTAATTTGTTTTACACTTCCATCTAAAATTTTCTTTCCTTTATTTACCAATACAATGTGGTCGCAAATTTCTTCTACCTGTTCCATCCTGTGTGTACTAAAAATAATTGTAGTCCCTTTTTTTGCAAGATTAAAAATTTCGTCTTTAATTAAATTACTGTTTACAGGATCGAGACCACTAAAGGGTTCATCCAATATTAACAGGGGAGGCTCATGTAAAACAGTAATCACAAATTGAAGTTTTTGGCTCATGCCTTTACTTAGGTCCTCAACTTTTTTATTCCACCAGCTTTGCATTTCAAATTTCACGAACCATTCTTTTATTTTTTTCATTGCATCCTGCCTGCTTAACCCTTTTAACTGCGCCAGGTATAGCGCCTGTTCACCTATTTTCATTTTTTTATACAGTCCTCTTTCCTCGGGCATGTAGCCGATCTTATAAATATCATTAGCTGCATCAAATTTTTTTCCCTGGAAATTTATTTCGCCGCTATCAGGATAAAAAATTCCGGTTATCATTCTTAATAAAGTTGTTTTACCGGCACCGTTTGGTCCAAGTAATCCAAATATGCTTCCCTGCTGTATGCTAAAGCTTATATCGTCTACAGCTTTTTGTGTTTTGTAATATTTTTTTAAATTATGTAACTCAATAATATTCATAAATAAATATGATGATTTGATAATATGCTTAATGCAGGTAACAAACAGTTAGTGCATACAAATATAATAGCAATTCTAAATGTATTTAATTTAAATAAGAAAGATATAAAACCAGGGCATTACCTAATCAGCACATCAGCTAATTTGCCTGCAATTTTTTCGCCATCCATTGCTGCACTCACAATACCACCGGCGTAGCCTGCGCCTTCGCCGCAAGGGTATAAATTTTTTATTTGAGGATGGTGTAGTGTTTCATTATCTCTTGGTATGCGTACCGGCGATGATGTCCGGCTTTCGGTAGCTACTATCACTGCTTCATTGGTTAAATATCCTTTCATCTTTTTCCCAAATGATCTGAAGGCAATCTTTAATCTTTCAGAAATAAACTCCGGCAAAATATTTTTTATCTCAGCAGAATGTATCCCCGGTAAGTAAGAACAATCAGGCAGCGATGAAGAAATTTTATTCTCAACAAAATCAACCAAACGCTGGGCAGGAGCAACAAATTTTCCACCCCCTGCTACAAATGCTTTTTGTTCTATGGTTTTTTGAAATTCCATAAGAAGCAGAGGCGAATCTTTGTCTATTGCCAATTGCCAATTGCCAATTGTTTTTATTACGTCTTCCATTTCAACCTGCACAACAATGCCGCTATTAGCATATGGGTTATTTCTTTTAGATGGACTCCATCCATTAACAACAAGTTCTCCGATGTCAGTGGATGCCGGTGCAATAATTCCACCCGGGCACATACAAAATGAAAATACTCCTTTGTTATCTACCTGGTTCACCAAGCCATAAGATGCAGGCTGCAAAAATTCGTTTCTTGTTGTACAATGATATTGTATACTATCAATTAAGTTTTGAGGATGCTCAATGCGAACGCCCATTGCAAATGGTTTTGCATGGATCAAAATATTTTTATCATGCAGTAAAGTAAAAATATCTCTTGCAGAATGGCCGGTTGCCAAAATATAAGCATCTGCTGTAAATAAACCGTCTGTAGTTTTTACTGCTTTAATCTCTTCATTTGAAATAATAGTATCAGTAACTTTTTTTTCAAATAAAAATTCGCCGCCACATTCAACTATCTTATTGCGTATAGCAGTAATTATCTGCGGTAATTTATTGGTTCCGATATGCGGATGTGTATCATATAAAATATTTTCTTCAGCTCCAAAATATACAAAAAGGCTTAAAATTCTGTCTATATCACCACGCTTATTGCTGCGTGTGTACAGCTTGCCATCACTGTAGGTTCCGGCACCACCTTCACCAAAACAATAATTACTATCCGGATTAATAATGCCTTCCTTATTTAATAATGCCAGGTCTCTTCTGCGTGCCCTTACATCTTTACCCCTTTCCAGCATAATTGGTTTAATGCCTTGCTCTATTAATTTTAATGCTGCAAATAATCCTGCCGGTCCGGCGCCGATTATAATTACTCTTTTTACCGATTTGGAAACATCTGTAAAATGAAACTCCTGAATTTTTCTTGTACGGAAGGGCTCATTTATAAAAGCGTTAACTGTAACATTTATCCAAACAGTTTTTCCTCTTGCATCAATTGAGTGCTTTAGGATATGAAACCCTTTTATTTCACTTTTTTTTTTACCGGAAGCGTTTGCAAGTAATTTTTTTATAACAGCTTCATCAGCTGCTTCAGAAGGCAGAAGTTTAAGAGAAATTTTTTGTTGCATATTCTAAGAGCCAGGTGTTTATCCTGAAATCCTGTTTAAATCCTTTAAGGGTTTGAGGTTTAAAATGGAAGATCATCTACAGCATCAGATGGAGAGGATGAAAATGTATCAAGTGGCTCCAGGTGCCCGTCTTCAGCGGCGGCGGCATTATTTGTCTGCAGCATCTGCTCAATTCTCCATGCATCTAAATTGGTGATATAATTGGTCTTGCCATCTTTTTCCCACTTGCTTCCTTTAATATTGAAATGTACTTTTATATCATCCCCGGTATTTAATTTATCAAGGATATTTGTTTTATCCTGTATCGCCTGAAACTTAATATAGTTGGTAATTGTTCTGCCATTTATATCTTCCGATTTCTCTACAACAAATTCCCTTGTCTTAAAGGTTTCTGTACGTTGAACAGTATCGTATTTGGCCAGTAGTTTGCCGGATAATTCGTAACTCATTTTTAATAAATTTAATGGATAAAGGTATATTAAAAATTTACTTTTAAGGTAGATAAATAAACATTTGGATATCTGATTAAATATATTTTTTTGGAATATACTTGTTGTATCTTCCCAATTATAAAATAAAAAGTAACTACCATTACGGAATTGTTTTTACGTTACTGGTTTATGTAATTTTTTAATTTTTTAAATAAAAATCGGGCAAAAACAGATACTGTAGTTATAGGTTAAAAAACAACAGAATAAAAAATTTTTTTTTCAACAAATTATTTTGATATTCGCTGTCTACTCAAAATTTTTTCTTTTAAAAGATTTCTTTT
>JANXQO010000137.1 GCA_025353485.1 Chitinophagales bacterium | reverse complement strand
AATGCGAAATTTTTTTTTACAGGCGAGGCTTTGTAGCTGCTATAAAAAATGTATAAAGAAAATATTATAGACGCAGTTAGAATCAACAGCGATACTATCCACCAAACCCACATAAGTCGTTATTTACTAATAAAAAAATTGAAACCCCAGGGGTTCCGTGAATTTATATTATTTCTACGTATTACACAAGGTTAAGCTGCGGTAAAGCTTTTTTACTTAACTTTTGATACAATAAATGCTTTGGGGCAGCGTATATGGTTATCAGAGTATCTTAATTTGTAAAAATAAGGGTAAAATCTATATTTTTTTGACAGATGATGAATTAATAAAAGGATGTATACAGGAAAATGAATCATGCCAAAGAGAACTTTTCCGCCTATACGCAGGCAGGATGCTTGGAGTATGCCAGCGATATGCCCGTAGCACAGCCGATGCTGAAGATATAGTGCAGGATGCTTTTATAAAAATTTTTGAAAAGATTTACCAGTTTAAATCTGAAGGCTCTTTTGAAGGTTGGATAAGAAGGATAGTAGTGAATACTGCTTTAAAAAAATATACGGTTATCCGTTATGATAAAGAGGTAAGTGGTTATGAAATTACAGACAGGAATGAGAGTTCGATGGAAGCTTCGGCATACGCTCATTTAAATGAAAAAGAATTGCTTGGTATGATAAGTAATTTGCCTGATGGTTATCGCCTGGTTTTTAACCTCTATGTTATTGAGGGATATCAACACGAAGAAATTGCGCAAATGCTAAAAATCCAGCCAGGCACATCAAGAAGCCAATTAGTAAAAGCAAGAAATATGTTGAAGGAACGAATACTACAAAAACAAAGAATAGCGATATGAGGGAGAAACCTTTTGATGAGTTTGTAAAAGGGCAGTTTAGCGATTATTCTGCGAATGTGCCCGGGCATATTTGGGAGAATATTATTGCCAAACGAAAGTCAAAACCAAAAGGATTCTGGAGTATGCTTAGTGGAAGTAATCTTTTAATACTGTCGCTTATGCTGCTTATTGGAGGAGGCACATCTTATCTCATACTTTCTTCAGGAAAAAATAATACCTCAATAAAAAATATTATTACAGAGAAAAACATTCCTGCTTCTCAAACAGTAAACGCATCACCTGAAAAAAAGGTTAGTGAAAATAACCCAGCAACTTTTAGTGATAAACCGGTAGAGGAAGAAAAAAACATTACCGATGTAGTTTCAGATAAGCCTTCTGTAAATTCAGACAAATCATCAAGCAAAAATAATTTCTTTACACCTTCATCACATAAGAAGAGAATAAAAAACACTACTGTTATTGAGAATAATAATACAGAAATAAATAAAGACGATATATCCCTAACTCAAAATAATAAAGAAGTAACGAATACTATATTATTTTCTCCATTTAAATTTAGCAATGCAAGAGAATTATCCGGCGCCAATATCCTTAATTCGCAAAATGTAAAATTTCCCGATTGCCCCACTATAGAAAAAAATGCAGCAGGAAACAAAACCTATTGGGAAGTTTATGCAGGCCCTGATCGTGCTTTTGAAAATTATAAAAGCTATAGTGATACAGCAAGTAATAATTATTTGCAAAAGAGAAAAGCCAGTACAAAATTCGCATCAGCATTTAGTGCAGGTGTTCGCTATACAAAAGTATTTAACAATGGCACCAGTGTAAGAGCAGGCGTAAACTATACCCAGGTAAATGAAAAGTTCGTGTATTTTAATCCTAATGAAATAAAAAACATAACTGTAATTACAACCCGTGTTGTGATAAGAGCTCCCGGAGACACCATTTATATAAGCGATACACTGCAATACCAGCAAACGGGTACCAGGATAAAAACAACCTATAACCGTTATCGTAATATTGATATTCCGATAGTGATTGGCTATGAATTAGGAAATGGAAAAATTCATGCAAACATAAATGCAGGCGTTATAATAAATTTGTATTCATGGTATAAAGGTGATGTACTGGATACTTTATATCAGCCCGTTTCCATCACAACAGGAAAAGGCAATTCCGCCTATCAATTTAAAAATAATATTGGAGTGGGATTTTTAGGAAGTATATCTGTGTATTATAAAATAACAGAAAAGCTTCACGTGCTTGTAGAGCCGTATTTCAGGTATAATTTATCGCCAATGAGTAAAGAGAATTTAAACCTGCAGCAAAAATATCATATAGCAGGTTTGCATGCAGGGCTGCGGTTTGATCTGAAGTAGCAGGCAGCAATTTTAATAACAGAAGCATCTGATAATAATAATAATGATGAAGACAAAAATAATTTTATTCCATTTGGTGATAGCAGCAATGTTATTTACCTCTTGCCAAAAGGATACAGATATATTTATCCCTGATACAACATCAGTGGGCTTAGATACAAACTGGGTTTCTGCAGTTACTGATCTATCTCCTGTAAGTGATGTAAAAAGATTATTAAGAAAAGAAAACTCTCTTGATAGTGTTGATGCCATTGCTGGAGGCACCTTTCAAACATCAGAAAGATTAACCGTAATCGTACTTCCGGGGAGCTTACAACTTTCAAATGGCCAGGTAGCAACAGGTAAAATTTATGTTGAAACACTTGTGATAAAACAAAGAGGTGATATGGTAAAGCTTGATAAACCAACTACATCATTTGGCAGATTATTAATTTCCGGGGGAGAAATATTTATAAGAATAAGAAAAGATAATGAAGAATTACATTTAGCGCCAGGCAAAACAATTTATATTAAATACAATGACAGCAGCCCATCTTCATTAATGAAATTATTTTTTGGCGATGAGAGTAACCCTGAAAGATTCAATTGGGTGCCCACTACTTCAAACACGTCAGCAGGGATAGCGGTAACATCACAGGGATATGAAATGGTTACTGATAAACTACGTTGGATAAATTGCGATTATTTTCTGGCAGATACCACAGGAGCAAAAGTAAATGTAACTGCCAGCCTTCCGGCAGATTATACAAATGCCAACACTTCTGTTTACCTTGTTTTTAAAGATATAAAATCTGTAGCCGGAATGTATGGAGATGCAACAGCAAAAAAATTCTCGTCGTCAAAAGTTCCTTCTGGTAAAGTAGCCATTGTTATTTCAATTACAAAAAAAGGAACCAACAGTTATTACCTTGGTCATGAAACAATTACTACCGGGCAAACAAGTCTTAACGGTAACCAGGTTATACCTCTGAAACCACAGCCTACCTCTTTAAGCGACATTAAGACTTATCTGGATACATTATAAATTTATGAAACGCCAAACGTGAGACGGAAAATAAAAGATGTAAATCAGAAATATTTTTGGAATCTAACATTTCACATTAACAAAAAGATTATCCTGTAACAAGTGTGCCTACTTTTTCTCCGGTAATAACTCTTAATAATGTGCCGGCAGTGTCCATATCAAATACGATAATAGGTAATTCATTTTCCATGCATAATGTAAAGGCAGTCATATCCATCACCTTTAAATTTTTTGTTATGCAGTCATTAAAGGTGATGGTTTCAAATTTTTCTGCTGCAGGATCTTTTTCCGGATCTGCTGTATAAATTCCATCTACCCTTGTTCCTTTTAAAATAACATCCGCTTTTATTTCGATGGCTCTTAGTGAACCCGCAGTATCAGTAGTAAAATAAGGATTGCCTGTTCCTGCACCAAATATTACTACCCGTCCTTTTTCCAAATGCCGTATTGCACGGCGACGGATATAAGGCTCGGCAATTTGCTCCATTTTTATTGCACTTTGCAAACGTGTATAAACACCTGCTCTTTCCAATCCACTTTGCAGTGCCATACCATTTATTACGGTGGCAAGCATTCCCATATAATCTCCCTGTGCCCGCTCAATACCAGTCTCCGCCTCATTCATACCGCGGTAAATATTTCCTCCACCAATAACAATGGCTACCTGCACACCCAGTTCAGTTATTGATTTTATATCTTCTGCATATTGTGATATCACATCGGAATCAAGCCCGAAATTTTTATCACCCATTAAAGATTCACCGGAAAGTTTTAAGAGAACACGTTTGAAGCGGGGTAGCATAATCTTTTAAAGATTTTAATTTAAAATCGCTGCAAGATAATGGAAAGTTGCCTATGGAATATTCTCTTTTTATTTATTCTGCTTATAATATTCACAAACACTGCTCATCACACATTCCTCATGCTGTGGATGCGAAGGCCGGCAGGTTTCTCTTCCTAAAAAAGAAATGGCCATTCCTGTTTCTCCCCAATCTGATTGTGGAATTACTTCCATTATTTGCTGTTCAATTTTTTTAGGATCAGCACTGGTGGCAATCCCTAAGCGTTGCGCCACACGAACTACATGCAGGTCTACCATTATGCCTTCTGCTTTTTCACCAACTTCACGCATAATAACATTTGCAGATTTTCTTCCAATGCCGGTTAATGCAACAAGCTCCTCCATTGTAACAGGAATGTTTTTATCTTTTTTTATTTGCTTTGCAATGGCGACAAGCCACTTTGCTTTATTGGTAAAATTGCGCACTTTACCTGCTAAAGGAAAAAGTGTTTCCGGAGCAGCATTACTAAGCGCCTCCATATTTGGAAAGTGTTTAAACAATTCAGGGGCAAGTGAATTTATATGTTTGTCAGAATCCTGTGCGGATAAAACAACCATTACCAATAGCTGGTAAATATTTTTATATTCAAGAGGATGCTTTTTGCCTTTGTATTTTTTGATGAGAGGCTTAATGGCGTGTGCCCAATCAGTTTTATTTGTCATAGCAGAAATTTGATTGAAGCATAAAATTAAAATAAATATAGGTTGATGTATTACCTATTGATCCTTACAATGACTATTTTTTTATTGCCTTAACGCTATAAACCATTGGCAACTTATTTTTCAAACCTTTTATGCGGTACATGTTATCTCTACCTCTAACTGTGTTATTAAAACAGTTATAAGGGGAGAAAGGGAATTCCTGAAATTGAATAATATGCAGATCGTATTTTAATAAACTGCCAATAATCTCATCAAAACTATGGTTCCATCCATATTCTTTGCATGATATGTTGGCATAAGGATCGGCATAAGAGCCTTTTGAATTTATCCTGATAACTTCATCGTTAAAATACGAATGTTTGAGATAAGTGAAATCGTCATCCATCATCCAAAGCACCGGATGAAATTCTGCAATAAAAAATATTCCTCCCGGTTTTAAAAAATTGCTTATTACAGCCGCCCATTTGTCAAGACCGGGCAACCAGCCAATAACCCCATAGCTGGTAAAAACAATATCAAATTTTTCATTAAGATTTTGCGGAAGATCATAGACATCACTGCAAATAAATTTTGCTTCCTGACCTATTTCTTTAGTTAATAAGATTGCTGTTTCGATGGCTTTCTGAGAAAAATCAATACCTGTAACTCTTGCACCTTCCCTTGCCCAACTTAGTGTATCCATTCCAAAATGGCATTGTAAATGAAGCAGGGATTTTCCTTTTACATTACCTAATGCTTTTAATTCAATATCATTCAGAGATGTCTTCCCAGATTTGAATGAAGGAACATCATAGAAATTTGAATTAACATGTATTGCTACACGTTTATTCCACAATTCTTTATTTGCTGATATATATTTTTTATTACCCATTATGAAATGAGTTGTAAAATAGGAATAAATAAAAGAGCCGCCATAGGGCAGTTCTAATTTATATTTTGTTATTCTGAGGTTGTAAAAAATTATCCCAGCGCTACTCTTTTAAATTCTATAACCTTAAGGTCAGCATCAATACTTTTTAAGTAATCAGATACTGATTTGTTTGCATCCTTTACAAAAGGCTGTGCAAGCAAAGTACTGTCTTTAAAAAATTTATTGATCTTTCCCATAGCGATCTTTTCAGCCATTTCTACAGGCTTACCTTCGGCTTTCACCTGCTCAATTGCAATACTTTTTTCCCTTGCAATAACTTCAGGAGCTACTGATGACTGGTCAACCGCAATAGGATTCATGGCAGCAATTTGCATAGCAATATCCTTACCTGCTTCGCCGGCATTTTTATTAAAGCTAACCAATACGCCCATTCTGTAGGCACCGTGAATATAAGCTGATACATATTCTGCATCTACTCTTTCAAATTTTGATACACTTATTTTTTCACCAATTTTGGCAACCTGTTCATTTACTTTATCGGCAACGGTATCACTGCCGATCTTCACTGAATTTAATTCTTCAATACTTTTTACATTGTTGGCAACTGCTGCATTCATAATAGATTTTGCAAATTCAACATATTCGGCATTCTTACTTACAAAATCAGTTTCGCAACTAACATTAATAATAAAACCTGTTTTATTATCTTCAGTTGTTTTTGCAATAACCACACCCTCTTTCGCTTCACGATCACCTCTAAGCGCTGCTACTTTTTGTCCTTTTTTTCTTAGGTAATCAATAGCTGCTTCAAAGTCTCCATTGCTTTCTGTTAATGCTTTACGGCAATCCATCATGCCTGCGCCTGTTTGCTGGCGTAATTTATTTATATCCGCTGCTGTAATAGTTATTGTTGTACTCATACCCTATATCCCTAAAGGGACTAATTTTTTAAATGAATAATATTTTTATTTATATCTCAACCCTTTTAGGGGATGGATTTATCTTCTCCCCCCTGGTCCGCCTGGTCTGTTACCTCCGCCACCTGGCCCGCCTGTCGTCCGGCGTCTTGGTGGTCCACCTTGACCGCCCGATCCGCCCTGGCCTCTGCCACCACCGCTTTGTCCACGACGGCGACGTTCTCTGTCTTCATCACTGCCAACTTCAAATTTAGCGGCTTTATTCTCTGTGTCATCCTGTGTTTCTGCAGGTTCATCATCCTTCTGTGCCTGTCTTTCAGCAAGACCTTCAGCAATTGCAGCAACTATATAATTGGTAATTATTGCAATTGATTTTGTAGCATCATCATTTGCCGGAATAGAGAACTCAACTTTATTAGGGTCGCAATTGGTATCAACCATTCCAAATGTTGTAATACCTAAGCGTCTTGCTTCAGCCAATGCGATATGCTCATGACCAATATCCACTAAGAACAAAGCTGCAGGTACACGGCTTATTTGTGCAATACCACCTAAAACTTTTTCCATCTTTTCTTTATCACGGGCAAGTGTTAAGCGCTCTTTTTTTGTTATGCTGTCAAGCGTACCATCGTTAAGCATTTTTTCGATGCTCTGCATTTTCTTTACACTCTTACGAACTGTATTGAAGTTGGTAAGCATACCACCTAACCAACGCTCTGTTACATAAGGCATATTTACACGCTGTGCACACTCGGTTACAATTTCCTTTGCCTGCTTTTTGGTTGCAACGAACATTATTTTTTTACCACTTTTGGCAATTGATTTTAATGCAGCTGCCGCTTCCTGTAAACCTTCAACAGTTTTGTTGAGATCAATGATGTGAATACCTTTTTTCTCAGCAAAAATGTAAGGCAACATTTTGGGATTCCACTTCTTTTTCAGATGTCCGAAATGAACGCCTGCTTCAAGAAGTTGCTGTTGTAAAGAAGTATTATTTTCCATTTATTACGTTTGAATGATTTGTAATTTTTTAATCAGCTTCAGGCTGCAACCTTCAAGAATGTTTCTTGTGACTTGTAGCTAAAAGCTTGTAGCTCGTTGTTATCTCTTGCTGAACTGGAAGCTCTTTCTTGCTTTTTTCTTACCTGGTTTTTTACGCTCAACAGCACGGGGATCACGCTTTAATAATCCTGCTGCTTTAAGTGACGGACGAAACTCAGGATTCACCTGCAATAATGCACGTGCAATTCCTAATTTCACTGCCTCTGCCTGGCCTTTTACGCCACCACCCTGTGCATTTACAACTACATCAAATTTATCAGCAGCTTCAATTGTTTTGAAGGGTGCTTCAACCTGGTTTTGTAAATAAACCAAAGGAAAATATGTTTTATAATCCTTATCATTAATTGTTATTTTTCCTTCACCCTTAGTGAGGAAAACTCTTGTTACAGCTTCTTTACGGCGACCAACTGCATTTTTTTGTTTTTCCATTTTTTTGTTTTTATTCCCGAAGCTTCGGGATAGGGAGAGGTTTTAGAAAGTTAATGTTTTGGGTTGTTGTGCACCATGAGGATGTTCAGTACCTACATACACAAATAATTTTTTATACATCTTACGGCCCAAACGGTTTTTTGGAAGCATGCCTTTTACAGCTCTTTCAATTATTGCATCAGGACGGCGGCGTAAAAGTTCCCTTGCGGTCTCTTCTTTTTTACCACCGGGGTAACCGCTGTAATTAATGTAAAGTTTATCATCCAGCTTGTTGCCGGTGAATTTAATTTTATCGCAATTAGTTACGATAACAAAATCGCCGCAATCAACATGGGGCGTATAATAGGCTTTGTTCTTACCACGGAGAACGGACGCTATTTTAGCGCACATACGACCAACGGTTTGATTAGTGCCGTCAACAACGTACCAATCACGTTGCACGGTAGCCTCGTTCGCATGTTTAGTGGTGAAATGTAATTTGCTCATTTATAATTTATTTAGTGATACCACCGCTATCCCGATGGATTTTTTAATGGAGGGCAAAGGTGAGATAATGTAATTAATCTACCAAGAAATTAAGCAACTAATTTTGTGAAGGGCATTATAACTAACTGCTGTTCAATAATAAATTTGATTAGAAAAATTATTGATACAAATTATCGAATATAATTTTCTGATTTATTTTTTATAAAGAAGTGTATTGCAATTATATTTGCTTGAAATTAAAAACATATGAATAGTACAGAAGGTTCAGGCAAATGGTGGTTGTATTTTTTTATATCCGCAGTTGTAATTATTATCATGCTGATAATGCCAAATTTAAGGCCGTGGTTTTGGCTTTCACTTCCTTTTGTGGTAACTACTTTTGCCAAGGCACTAAAGATCATGTAAATTTTTTGCCCGGTAATATCTTTACTCAAAAATTTTTGCTCAATTACATTCTTTGTCAATAATGATATAAGACTGTAATTTTATTTCTTTACAATCCTTCTAATGTATACCAAAGAGCAAATCCAAAAATTACAGTCCATCACCAAAAAACTTCTTAAGGAACCTGGCAGCATTACGGATATAAGAGATGCATTGCGTTTTCATGAGCATAGATATTATGTTTTAAATGATCCGCTGATAAGTGATTTTGAATATGATAAATTGTACAAGGATTTAGAAAAGATTGAAAGGGAAAATCCTGAAATAATTACACCCGATTCTCCTACACAAAGGGTTGGCAACAGTTTGAACAAAGATTTTATAACAGTGCAGCACCTTGTGCCAATGCTTAGTTTAGATAATAGTTACAATGCAGATGATCTGGTAGAATGGGATAAACGGACCAAAAAATTAATCCCGATAGCTATCGGGACAGATGAGATAGAATACAGTGCAGAACCAAAATTTGATGGCGCCAGTATTTCTTTAATTTATGAAAACGATATTTTAATAAGAGGTGCAACACGTGGTGATGGTGCAGCCGGTGATGATGTTACGTTCAATTTAAAACAAATAAAATCTATTCCTTTATCAGCAAAGTTTTCTAATTACGGAATACAAAGAGTGGAAATTCGCGGAGAGGTTTTGATGACAAGGCAAAGCTTTAAAAAATATAATGAACACTTGGTGGAACAAGGATTAGCGCCTCTTGCAAATCCCCGCAATGCAGCTTCAGGTTCTTTGCGTATGAAAGATCCAATGATTGTTAGAAAAAGAAATCTTGAAGCGATATTATATCACATAAGTTATGTTGAAAAATCTTCAAATAAAAAATCAGATAAAGCATTGGACTCTCATTCAGGATCTCTTGAAATGCTTTTGCAGCTGGGTTTTAAAACACCTGCGAAAGAAAAAAAAGTTTTATCTGGAATAGAAGATGTAATAAAATTCTGTAGTGATTTTGAAAAGAAAAGGGAAGATCTTCCTTATGAAATAGATGGAATAGTTATTAAAGTAAATGATGTAGAATTGCAGCAACGCATGGGAAGCACAACACATCATCCACGTTGGGCTATGGCGTTTAAATTTAAAGCAAGGCAGGCTACAAGCAAATTAATAAATGTTGAATTCCAGGTTGGCCGTACAGGTGCTATAACACCGGTTGCCAAAATAGAGCCTGTGCATATCGGTGGTGTAACAGTTACTTCCATTTCACTTTTTAATCCCGATGTTGTAAAAGAAAAAGATGTGCGGATAGGTGATACAGTTTTGGTGGAAAGAGCCGGCGATGTAATACCCTACATTGTAAAACCTTTGATTGAATTAAGGAATGGAACTGAAAAGAAAATTGTTTTCCCAAATAATTGTCCTGTGTGCGGAGATGAATTGGTAAAGCCGGAAGGAGAAGCGGTTCTGCGTTGCGTAAATATTAATTGTAAAGCACAGGTTGTTGAACGCATCATTCATTTTGTAAGCAAAGATGCAATGGACATAAAGAGTTTTGGTTCCGCAAATATTATCAGATTCTTTGAGCAGGATATATTAAAAAACATTCCTGAAATTTATACAGTAGAGTATGAAAAAATTTCTCAGCTGGAAGGCTTTGGACAAAAGTCAATTGACAATCTTAAAACGGCTATTGAAAATTCAAAGACACAACCATTGCACAGATTGATATTTGGTTTGGGTATCCGGTACGTTGGTGAAACAACTGCTAAAACCCTTACCAAAGCTGTTGATCATTTACTTGATTTTGAAAAATTCTCTTTAGAAGAATTGCAAAATTTAGAAGATGTAGGAATAAAAGTTGCCGGAAGTATTTACCAGTTCTTTCATTTGGAAGATAATATTGAAATGATAAAAAAACTGGAGACGCTTGGTGTTAATCTCAGGAATATAAATAAGGAAGTTGAAGTTATCGGCAAACTTGATAAGCAAACATTTTTATTTACCGGTAGCCTGCCAACGCTGAAGCGTAGTGAAGCAGAGGGTTTGGTGGAAAAGAACGGAGGCAAACTTTTGGGCAGCGTTAGCAGCAAATTAAATTATCTTGTTGCAGGTGAAGATGCAGGCAGCAAGCTCGATAAAGCAAAAAAAATCGGAACAATAAATATTATTTCTGAAGAAGATTTTTTAAAAATAATTTCTGAACCATGATTTGGGTAGATTAATAGGATTTTAATTATTGTTGTCCGAGATAAATAATTAAAAGAAGGGTGGTTTTTATTGCCACCCTTTTATCAATTTTGTAGTTACGACACTATAAAATATGATATGAACAAATCTACA
>JANXQO010000136.1 GCA_025353485.1 Chitinophagales bacterium | reverse complement strand
ATGAACCGCCTCTTACAGGGAGATGTAGGCAGCGGAAAAACTATGGTGGCTTTATTAACCATGCTGATTGCTGCCGACAATAATTTTCAAAGTTGCTTAATGGCGCCAACAGAAATTTTAGCACAGCAGCATTATAACAGTATTACAAAGCTGTTGAAGGATATGGCCGTTACTGTTAAATTACACACAGGCTCCTCCAGGGCAAAAGAAAGAAAAGAGGTTTTACAAATGTGTGAGGATGGGGAAGTAGATATTTTAATAGGAACACATGCTGTTATTGAAAATACAGTTCAGTTTAAAAATTTAGGATTGGCAATTGTAGATGAGCAACACAGGTTTGGGGTAGAACAAAGATCAAAACTTTGGAAAAAAAATGAGATACACCCGCATATTTTAGTAATGACGGCAACACCAATTCCCAGAACACTTGCCCTTACAGCGTATGGCGATCTTGATTACAGCGTTATGGATGAAATGCCGCCGGGCAGGCATCCAATCACTACTGTTCATCGTTATGAATATAGAAGGCCACAGGTAATGGATTTTATAAAGGATGAAATAAAAAAAGGAAGACAGGCATATATTATTTATCCTTTAATAGAAGAATCTGCAAAGATGCCTGCCCGGCTGAGTCATTCAGGCGGGGACTTTGAAAATTTAATGAAAGGATATGAAGAGGTAAAAGCCTTTTTTCCTGAGCCTGCATATTGGATAAGCATGGTACACGGCAGAATGAAGGCTGCACAAAAGGAAGCAAACATGCAGCGTTTTGTAAAAGGTGAAACACAAATAATGGTTTCAACAACAGTTATAGAAGTAGGGGTAGATGTGCCCAATGCTTCTGTAATGGTAATTGAAAGCGCTGAAAAATTTGGGTTGCCTCAATTGCATCAGTTAAGAGGAAGGGTAGGGCGGGGAAGTGAAAAAAGTTTTTGCATATTATTAACCTCTGCTAAAATATCCGGCGAAGCAAGACTGCGTATAAAGATAATGTGCGATACTAATGATGGTTTTAAAATAGCAGAGAAAGACCTGGAAATGCGTGGGCCTGGTGATATTGAAGGAACAAAGCAAAGTGGAATACTTGATTTTAAATTGGCCAATATTGTTGCTGATAAAGCGTTATTGCAGGAAGCTAAGGATATTGCTGAAATTTTAATTGAGAAAGATCCGGATCTTAACTCCCCGGAAAATTTGAGGTTAAAGAATTTTCTTCAATTACAGAAAGGCAAAACAATGTGGAGCAAAATTTCATGACTATGTTATTAAATGGTGGATACCTCCATTGATCTTCTCCTATACCCTTTCGGGGATAGGGGGCTTTGTTAAGGTGGTATTAAATTGAATAATGCAGCCATCGTTTTAGAAACTTCTGTAATCTTAGTTTCGTAAATTTAGCATCTGGTATAGCTTAATTCCGGTTCAGCTCTTCTTGCAAATATTTTGATTTTTAAATTCGTACATTGGTAAAAAATAATTTGTCTTGAAATTTTTTAAATTATTTTCTTTTCTTATTGTATCAGCAATTTCATTTGTTACTGGCAATGCTTTTTCCCAAACTGAATTTATTGAGAACAAAGGGCAGTGGGATAAGCAGGTTACATTTATGACCACTGCAGGCAACGGCGCTTTTTTTCTGCAGAAGAAAGGCTTTACTGTATTGCAGCATGATGCGAAAGATCTTGAAAATCTCATACATAAAAATCATACACAAAACAGGGTAGCCTCAGCCTTTGAAAAGGCTATACTGCATTCCCATGCATATGCGGTACAGTTTGTTGGCGCAAGTGAAAACGCCGAAATTATCCCCGACAAAGTTTTGCCATCAGTAAATAATTATTTTATTGGTAATGATAAAAGCAAATGGGCAGGTGATTGTAAATTGTATGGCGGCGTAACGTATAAAAATGTATATCCCAATATTGATGTACGTTATTACTCAGATGCCGGTGCAAGATTAAAATATGATATCATTGTTCATCCGGGTGGTGATATTAATAAGATCGCTATACAATATAAAGGTGCTGATAACCTTGCAATAAAAAATAAAGAGCTTGTTATTAAAACATCAGTAGGAGAAAATAAAGAGCTTTCCCCATACACATACGAAATAATAAATAATCAGCGAAAGGATGTTGAAACTAAATATGAAATTAAAGGTGATGTAGTAAGATTTAAGGTAAAAGATCATGCCGCTAACAGTACGCTTATTATTGATCCAAGTTTAGTATTTTTTTCCTATACCGGAAGTGTTACGGATAACTGGGGTTTTACAGCTACTTATGGACCTGATGGTAGTTTTTTTTCCGGGGGGATTGCATTTGGAAATAACTTCCCTGTTTCTACAGGAGCATATCAAACAACTTTTGCAGGAGGTGAGAGAGATATTGCAATAATGAAACTTACCCCGGATGGTAAAAATCGTGTATATGCAACTTATATTGGCGGTAGTGGAAGTGAACAACCTCACAGCCTAATAGTGGATCCTCAAGGAAATTTAATATTGGCAGGCCGCACAAATTCTGCTAATTATCCTGTTACAGGTACATTAGGGCCGGGAGGTGGATGGGATATAGTTGTAACAAAATTAAATGCTGCCGGCAATGCATTAATCGGATCTATGAGGATTGGAGGAAGCGGCGATGATGGCGTTAATATAACCAGTGATGAAGGATCAGGAATGAAATCATTAAAAAGAAATTATGGCGATGATGCAAGAAGTGAAGTGATAATTGATGGTGCTGGAAATATTTATGTTGCTTCCTGTACACAATCAACGGGATCTTCAGGTATGTTTCCAACAACGCCGGGAGTATTTCAGCCAAATCCTGCTGCCTTTATTGATCCGACAAAAAATCAGGACGCCGTTGTAATTAAATTATCCGCAAATTGTAATAGTGTTATCTGGAGCAGTTTTTTAGGCGGGTCAGATAATGATGCTGCTTATGTATTAGCGCTCGGTAATAATAATAATTTGTATGTGGCAGGAGGAACTGCAAGTAATGATATGTCAGAAATTTCTTCATCGGGTGTAATAAGTTCAACAAATTCCGGCGGGGCATGTGATGGTTTTATAGTGGAATTAAATAACAATGGAACAACTGCTATAAGAGGAACTTATCTTGGAACTAATTCGTCAGACCAGATTTATGGAATAGAAACTGATAATTCAGGTAAAGTATATGTAATGGGCACTACAGAAGGAAGCTGGCCGGTTGTAAATGCAGTTTATTCAAATCCAAACAGCAAACAGTTTATTTCTAAACTTGATCCAAATCTCAGTGGTTTTATTTATTCAACTGTATTTGGTTCAGGTTCCCCATTGCCAAATATTTCTCCTACAGCTTTTTTAGTAGACAGGTGTGAAAACGTTTATGTATCCGGCTGGGGAGGCAAGGCAGATTACAAACTTGGATATAATAATTCAACAACAAGGGGTATGCGTGTTACAGCTGACGCAATAAAAGGTGTAACGGATGCATCCGGAAGTGATTTTTATTTTATTGTGATAAAAAAAGATGCTGCATCACTTTTGTATGGAACGTTTTTTGGTCAGGATGATCCGATAGGTGATACACCATTATCTTTTGGAGATCATGTTGATGGGGGTACCAGCCGCTTTGACAGAAACGGAGTTATTTACCAGGCTATATGTGCAAATTGCAATAAATCAATTTCTTTTTTTGGAACTCCGGGGGCATGGTCTACTACTAACAATGCTATGGGTGGCGGGCAATGTAATTTAGGAATGCTGAAAATTAAAATGAATTTTGCAGGAGTAGAAGCAGCTCCACAGGCTTCTATAAATGGTGTGGTTAATGATACGGCAGGTTGTGTGCCGCTAAAAGTAGATTTTACTGATACTATTCAAAATGCAAAAAGCTACGTCTGGGATTTTGGAGATGGATCTCCAAGAGTTACAACTGTATCAGCCAATGTTTCTCACACTTACAATGCGGTAGGTACTTATCTTGTTACTCACATTGCTATTGATAGCACTACCTGTAATATTGCTGATACTGCATATTTAAAAATTCGTGTAGGAAATAATATTGCCACCTTAAATTTTATTCCTGCTAAAACAGGACTTTGTACTGATCTCTCATACCTATTTACAAACACATCCTCTGCATCAACTGCTCCCTTTAAAGCAAATAGTTTTACCTGGGATTTTGGTGATGGCTCACCAAGAATAATCACAGGACAAACACCTCCTGTAACCCATACTTATGCCGGTGCAGGAACTTATATTGTAAAATTGATACTGGCAGATACTTCTTTTTGTAATTCACCTGACAGTATATCTAAAACAATAAGACTATCGCCAATTGTAAAAGCACAATTTAAAACTCCTGCCCGTGGTTGTGTGCCCTACAATGCAGTGTTTGAAAATACATCTGCAGGTGGTTTAAATTTTTTATGGGATTTTGGTGATGGTACCACATCAACCGCCGATAATCCAACTCATTTATATACAACCGTAGGAAGTTATATAGTTAAGTTGTACGCATTCGATTCTACATCATGCAATAAACTGGATTCTACAAATTTCACAATTACGGTTGTTGATATACCCATTGCAAACTTTACTTTTAGCCCTGTACCACCACAGGAAAATACATTTACACAGTTCACTAATCAATCATCAGGAGCTACGAATTATGTATGGAAATTTGGCGACGGGGATAGTTCAACAGAAGTAAATCCTCAACATTTATTTAATGCAACCGGTAGTTATAATGTATGTCTTACTGCAATAAATGCTGCGGGCTGCAGTGACAGTATTTGTATGCCGGTTAGGGCAATTATAAATCCGTTACTTGATGTGCCAAGCGCATTTACACCAGGTAAATTTGGTATTAATGGCATAATAAGTGTAAAAGGATTTGGTATAAAAGAAATGCACTGGACAATCTATAACAGATGGGGACAAAAAGTTTTTGAATCAACAACTCCCGCCAATGGATGGAATGGATATTACAAAGGGAAATTGCAGCAAATGGATGTTTATACTTATACGCTTGATGTACTATTTTCTGATGGAACAAAAATTAGAAAAGTAGGCGACATTACTTTAATAAGATAATATAAATGTGCTGATGTGCAAATGTGCTGATAACAGATTTTATGTGGATGTGTGAAAAATAAAATTTTAAGTAATAATAAATGCCCGGTCTCCCTCTCTAAAGTAGAGGGATTGAGGGTGAGGTTTAAATAAAAAATGAAAAAACTAAAATACATATTCTTACTTTTTACTTATCACTCCTTCCTTCTTACCTGCATCCATGCACAGGATCTACATTTTTCGCAGTTCTTTAATAATCCTCTCCTTACAAATCCTGCCAACACCGGTTTTATTCCCGATGCTGATTATAGGGTTAGCGCTTCTTATAGAAATCAATATTCTTCTATAATGGCAGTGCCTTATAAAACAATAAGTATTTATGGGGATGCACAAGTTTTTAGAGATAAGTTAGAAAATGGGTGGCTTGGCCTGGGTGGAGTGATACTAAGAGATGTTGCAGGCAGCGGAAGTTTAACCTCTACTAAAGTGTATGCATCTGTTGCTTATCATCAACTGCTTGGTAACAGCAGCTTACTTACAGCAGGCTTTAATATTGGTTGGGCAAATAAGAGAATAGATCAATCTAAATTAAAATTCCCTGATCAGTTTGATGGAAAATTTTTTGATTCCAATATACCTACAGGTGTGATACTAAGCAAAAATAACGTCAGTTATTTTGATGTGCAGGCAGGAATGAACTATGCTTATTTTCCTTCTGAAAATATTTATATTAATGCAGGTTATTCTATTCAGCATGTAAACAAACCTCTTGAAAGTTTTATTGATGCAGCTGCTGATACTGCAAGGATTGCCATGCGGCATATTGGATTTTTGAATGCCATACTTAAAGTAAATGATAACATTATTATTAACCCAAATGTTTATTA
The DNA here is from genome assembly GCA_025353485.1 of Chitinophagales bacterium. GTDB lineage: Bacteria > Bacteroidota > Bacteroidia > Chitinophagales > Chitinophagaceae > Ginsengibacter. Next base: position 1,273 of record JANXQO010000136.1, on the reverse strand, counting down.
TACAACACAGGCAAAAGCAAGTGAAGTGGTGATAGGAATGAATGGAGCCTATAACCTTTCCGGTGATGGTGAAAAACAATTGATAGGTGGTTTGTATTATCGCCTCGGTGATGCGGTTGTGCCTATGATTGGGTTTGAACTAAAGAATGTTCGTTTTACCTTCAGCTACGATGTTACTACTTCGTCTCTTCATAATTTTAACGGCTACAGAGGCGCCAGTGAATTTAATGTATTGAAGAAAGGGTTTTATAACGAATACGCTGGAAACCGCAGGGAAACTCTCTGTCCAAGTTTTTAATCTTCCCCGTTAAATTTCAATTTAAAATTATCGCCTTTAAAATACCTGCGATATTTTCCTGTTACTTCTGCCGGTTGTTTTTTGCCGTTAATAAATAATTCTTTGTTTTTATATTCAATGGTATTGCTTTCTTTTTTATTTATCAATCCGTCTTTTTCCATTTCAGTTGTCATTTCTTTTAATTCGCTTAGCCCTGCTTTTGATTTCAGCATTTCTAATTTAGCTTTATTCATTTCTATTTTAAAATGATCTTTATTTAATTCCATTTCCTTTTTCAGGTTCTCCATTTCTTTTTTCAGTTCATCAAAATTTATTTTTTTCATTTCTTCCATGCTCTTTTTCAATTCATCCATATTAATATTTTTCATGGCATTGCTTATCTCTTTTTCAATATCCATTTTAAGTTTACTCTTATCAATTTGTTTCATTGATCTTTCAATTTCACTTTTAATTTTATTCCAGTCTACAGCCTTCATAGAATTATTAATCTCAATTTGTAGTTTAGCCATATCAATTTGCTTCATGCTTTGCTCAATCTCTTTTGATATTTTATTCCAGTCAAATTCTTTCATGCTCTTTTCAGCTATCTCTAAACTTTTCTTTATAGTCTGATCAAGGTCCCGATAGCTATCGGCATTAAAATTTAACTCAATATCTATATCATGATTTTGTGGTACCGTATCCAACACAGTTTGTTTATGCTGGTTATTAATTTTTGTAGAATCCTGGAAAGCCATAGCAGTTAAGGCAATAATGATACAAAAGGAGATACCAACTAAAATGTTTCTGTTTGAATGTTGCTTTTTCATTTCAATAATTTTTTTTGTTATAAACTATAAAGAGTTAATCCGAAATCAAACATACGATTAATTTCGTATTTGATGACCTTTTTTTAAATATTTTTTTAAGCATTCCTTTCCGCAGGGTTTGGCCGGGCTTTTTTTACGCTTCCTCACAAATGATTAATTTTAATCC
>JANXQO010000018.1 GCA_025353485.1 Chitinophagales bacterium | reverse complement strand
CTGAGTGAAAATGGGCTGTCCGATAAAATCTGTAGATTTGTTCATATCATATTTTATAGTGTCGTAACTACAAAATTGATAAAAGGGTGGCAATAAAAACCACCCTTCTTTTAATTATTTATCTCGGACAACAATAATTTTTAATCAATAAGATTCATTCTTTTAAGTATCTCATCATACCCATCAATTTTCCTTAGGGCCTTACTGTTTGGAAAACATTTGCAGGCAAATACCATAAATGGGTCATGCTCATCACAGGCCTGGTGTGCAAATTTTATTGCTTCCCCATCATAACCAATAGCAGCGGCAGCAATGGCCAAAATAGTAGGTTGTATATATTGCTTTGCGGATTTTGATAATAATTCCTGATAATCTTCAATAGCCTTTTCCTTTTTGCCCCATTGAGTATAAACAACTACCCTCATACATAATGCCCATGAATGATAATTTGAAATTATCAATGCTTTTTCTAATAACTTTTCTGCTTCTTCAAATTGATTATTTCCCTCGTAAGCAAGGGCCAAAACTCCAACAGCAAAATAGGCATCAGGTTCCAGCTCAACACCTTTTTTTGCTTTCTCAATGGATTCGTTTATTTGTCCCGCCACTAATAAAGAGATAGCCAATGTACTATTTGAATAATGTGAAAGTGGATGTGTATCCAATGCTAAACGCATATTATGGATGGCTTCATTATGCATGGCACAAACATATTGCAGATAATAAAGGCCGTACCATATTCTTGCCTGTTCGTAACCCGGATTAAGTTCCAATGCCTGTAGAAATTGTTTTCTTGCTTTGTCCCAGTTCCACTCATGAGTAAGTGAAATAACTGCATTGCAATTTAAACTCTCCGCTAAATCCGGACCAAATTGCAGGGCCTGTTTTGCATTTTCAATTGCTTTTGGCCAAATATCTTTTGGATTTAAAAGACCATAGTAACAAATTATCGAATAGGCATCTGCAAGACCGGCGTAGGCCAGCGCATAGGCAGGGTCAATAGCCAATGCTTTTTCAAAAAGTGGGATGGCTTCAAATACAAATTTCCCTCTTTTGTATATCAAAGACCTGCCTTTTAAATAGAGCTGGTATGCCTCTACATTTTGTGTTTGTTCCCGGCTTTTTGTTTCCACTAATTTTCCGTCTAATGTTATCTGCAACATCTCTACAATTTTTTTTGCAATTTCATCCTGCACTTCAAAAACATCATTCAGTACCCGATCATATTTTTCACTCCATAAATAATATCCGTTCTGTACATCTATCAACTGTGCGGTAATACGAACCCGGTTTCCGGAACTTCTTACACTTCCTTCCAGTAAAGTATTTACATTTAGTTTTTCACCAATACTTCTCATGTCTTCATTCTTGCCTTTAAACGTAAAAGAAGATGTTCTGCCGGTAACTTTAAGATTGGCTACCTGGCCTAAAGTGTTAATAATCTCTTCACTTATTCCATCGCTGAAATATTCCTGTTCCGGGTCGTTGCTCATATTGGTAAAAGGTAAAACGGCAATGCTGTGAGTGATTGTATTCATAAATTTTGAGATGGATGTATCTTCGTTATGGGAAGCAATTATTTCTTGTAAATCTTTATCGGTTCTCTTACTTTTTAAGGTTTACTTCTATGCAAATTTTGAGTAAATATCTTTTTTATTTAAAACATTAAGATAGAAGAGTTAGATTTTCAGTAAAAGAAATATTTGTATCCTTAAAAAAATCAGGGCCTGCGTGCGGTACCTTTTCCTTTACCCCATTGTGTTTACGCCTGAACTTGTAGAGCGCTTCATAAATTATTTTTCTCACCCGGTTAAAGTTACCCAGCGGCCTGTGTTCCGCCAACGTATGCCAGGAGTTAAAAGAAAGATTGTCTCCAAATTCATTTTGTTCAGGGGTATCAAATACCTGTACCGGA
>JANXQO010000091.1 GCA_025353485.1 Chitinophagales bacterium | reverse complement strand
CTATGGTGTTAGTGCCTGTGCAGTTTGTGATGGATTTTTTTTTAAAGGAAAAGAAGTTGTTATTGTTGGCGCGGGGGATACTGCCGCTGAAGAAGCAATTTATTTAAGTAAGATATGCAGTGTTGTTCATATGTTGGTGCGCAAAGGAGAAATGAGGGCAAGTAAAGTGATGCAGCAACGTGTACTTAAAACCTCCACTATAAAAGTTTATTGGAATACAGAAGTGGATGAAATTTTAGGCGAGCATAAAGTTGATTCAGTAAGAATAAAAAATAATCAAACAGGGGAGAAGCAGGTTTTAAATGTGAGTGCATATTTTGCTGCGATAGGCCATACCCCTAACTCACAAATTTTTAAAGGATGGCTTGATATGGATGAAAACGGTTATATAAAAACTGTTCCCGGAACATCTAAAACAAATATTGAAGGTGTTTTTGCAGCAGGCGATTTGCAGGATAAAATTTACAGGCAGGCAGTAACGGCGGCTGGTAGCGGATGTATGGCAGCATTGGATGCGGAAAGGTATTTAAGTGCAAAAGAAACCCTCTAACTACCTAAGGAGAGAATGAGAAATTATGAATTTCTTAAACAGCTAAATCCTGAAGCTTTGTTAACAATACATTTAAACAATTTAAAATTTTATTCGTTTCATGGCGTGCATGAAGAGGAAAAACTTTTGGGTAATGAATATGAAGTGAATGCATATGTAGAGTTTCATGAAGAAGATGCGCTAATTCATTCACTATCTCAAACAATTAATTATGTTGATCTGTTTAATATAATAAAAAATAGAATGAACATTCCGTCTTCTCTTTTAGAAACAGTTGTAATGGATATTGGTATTACAATTCATGAAAAATATAATTACATCAGGAGTATTCATATCTCACTCAAAAAAAATCATCCGCCAATTGAAGGGATCGAAGGCTCTGTTGGCGTAAGCTGGCATAAAGAGTTTAGATAATATTTAGGATACGAAGTACTTCTCACTATAAGCGATGTTTTACATTTGCTTCTTTAATAATTTAACGGGATGAAAAATAGCTCTTTCTTACTCTTGCTTTTTATTTCTTTTACATCATTTGCACAATCAAATTCAAAATATGATCCACACTTTTTATTCTCCCCTCTTTTTTATCCTTACTCTGTAAATGAATACAGGTCAGCAAATGGAGAGCCCGGGCCAAGGTATTGGCAGAATAAAGCCAGCTACCAGATAAGCGCTTCTCTCGATGATATAAACAATGAAATAACAGGCAGTGCCACAATAACGTATACTAACAATAGCCCTCATGCGCTGGAATATTTATGGCTACAGTTAGATCAAAATTTGTATGAGATTAATTCGCGTGGGCATTTAAAACTTCCTGCAATTGGTAAAAGCCGATATGGAGACTTAAACTCCACTTTCAATGGCCGGTATAAAATAAGCGCTGTAAAAATAATTACTACCGGGGAAAAAATAATTGAAACAAATATTACTCCTGTTATTACGGATACAAGAATGCAAATCATTTTACCAAAGCCGCTTGCAAACGGAAGTGTGATCAAATTTAAAATTGATTATACATTTTCTATTCCTTCTGCAGGTTCTGACAGGATGGGGATTTTGCCTGCAAAGAATGGAGACATTTATGCAATAGCACAATGGTATCCACGCATGTGTGTGTTTGATGATTTGCAGGGTTGGAATACATTGCCATATTTAGGTGGAGGAGAATTCTATCTTGAGTATGGTGATTTTGATTTTACTATCAATGCTCCGGCCAGTCACATTGTAGTCGCATCCGGTGATCTGCAAAACCCAAATGAAGTTTTAACTGTTGAGCAGTTTAAAAGATTAAATACTGCAAAGCAAAGCGATAAAACAATTGTTATAAGAAGCGCAGAAGAAGTTAATAATCCATCATCAAGGCCGCAAAAAGCAAGATTGACATGGCATTTTAAAATAAACAATGCAAGAGATGTTGCCTGGGCATCATCAAAATCATTTATTTGGGATGCTGCAAAAATAAATTTACCAGGCGGAAGAAAAGCGCTTGCGATGAGTGTATACCCCATTGAATCAATTGGAGAAAATGGATGGTACAGATCTACTGAATATGTAAAGAGTACTCTTGAAAATTATTCAAAAAGATGGATTGAATACCCGTATAATTCTGCAGTAAATGTTGCTACCAATATAAGTGGTATGGAATACCCCGGGATTATTTTTTGTGATTATGATAAAGTGAAGGAGCCGCTTTTTTCTGTTACCGATCACGAATTGGGACATACATGGTTCCCTATGATTGTGGGAAGTAATGAAAGAAAATATGGATGGATGGATGAAGGCTTCAACACATTTATAAACCAGTTATCTGCACAGGATTTTAATAATGGAGAATACAAAAAACCAAGCCTTTATTACAAGGCTTATGAAAAATTCGGCGAAGGAACTGAAGCCATAATGAATATTCCGGATGCATTAAAAGAAAGTAATATCGGTACTGCATTATATTATAAACCTGCTTATGCTTTGCAATTATTGCGAAACGAAATACTGGGTACTCAAAGATTTGACTATGCCTTTAAAACTTACATAAAAAAATGGGCTTATAAGCATCCATCACCTTTTGATTTTTTTAGAACAATAGAAAATGCATCAGGAGAGGACCTTGGCTGGTTTTGGAAAGAAATGTTTTTAGAGAATTATAAGTTAGATCAAAGGGTTAATGAGCCTGTGTATGTTAGGGGTGATCCTGCAAGAGGAGCCTTAATTGTTATTGATAATCTTGAACAAATGGCAATGCCCATTTATCTTGAATATGAAACAGTAAGTGGCAAAAGGCAGACTGTAAAAATACCTGTAGAGGTTTGGCAAAACAATATTAGCTGGGTTGTAAAATTAAATACAACAGAAAGAATACGATCAGTTACAATAGATCCTGACAAGGTTTTCCCTGATGTAAATTATGATAATAATAAATGGAAAGAGTAGGGTTCGAAGGTAAACTTATATATATGAGATTAATATTTGTAATTCTGTTTATCGTCTTTTACAATGTGGCTAATTGTCAGGATACACTTTATAATGTCTTAACCAAGAATATTTGCAATTGCTTAAACTATAAAAAAGCCCGAGGATTGCTAACATATAATGATGCTATTAATTGCGTTAATAAAGAAAATGAAAACCAAAGTGAATTATATATACAGGAAGGAATACTTAAATATGGAGAGTCTGTTACTGAAACACAAGCAATCCAATTTGCAAAAGACTTTGGCTTAAATGTATCATTAAAATTAATTGATTCATGTTCCTCTTATAGAGAATTAATGGATACTGCACGTTATTCTTTATATAATTATCTGAATAAAGATTCCTTGATAAAGGAAATTGCCAAATTAAAATTAATTAATACAAATGACCGCAATTTAAATTTCTATATTAAAAGGGCGAGAATGTTGTTTTGGGTTTCAAATTTTAAAGACGCATTTGAGGATGCTGAACAAATTCTTAAAATTGATAGTACAAATCAATTAGGCTTGCACATCTTTGCAATGCAAATGGAAACTAATCATAATTATGAGGCTGCTTTAAAAATCTATAATAACTTATATGAAATGAGTAGTAATCCGAGATATGCAATTGATGCAGCACTGGTTAAAAGGAAGCTGCATAATGGTATTCCGTATAAATGAGTGACAAATGATATTTATAGTGGAAATAAAAAGCTGGCAATCAATATATTTTTTTTATTCTTATTCCTATTAATCTTTTAATCCAAAAAATCATGGTTCAGACAATGGTTCAGAAGTTTTCCATCTGCCACTTTTAATATACCAAAATGCTATAGCAAATATTACTGTCCAATAAACAAATTCATTTGTCCATGCAATGGTTAGCGATAACCTGAACCTTACCATTACTAAGTAAATATAAATGAGGTAACAAATAATTGCCATCAGTTCAATAAGTAAATTCATTTTTGTTTTTCCTGTTCCTGTTACAGCGTTTAGCCAAACGGTTGCAATACTCATACCCAGCATGCCAATTGAAATAATTCTTATTACAGGAGTCGCATCATGAACAAATGCATCAGTTTGCCCGAAGAGTTGCAAAAAATAGGTTGGGAATAAATTCAGTAATGCAACCATGATGAATGTGGAGGTTACACTAAGCAGCATTATTTTGTTTATCGCAATTATCACTTTATTCTGTAAACCCTGGCCAATAAGGTTGCTCACCATTGTATTGGTTGTGCTGGCAAATGCCCAGATAAAAATCCCTACAATGCTAAATACATTACGCATTGCATTCGATATTGCCTTTGCTCTCTCACCATAGTTTTCTAACAAAATAAAAAATACCAGCCATGTAATTAAGCTTATCGCAAATTGTAAAACAAGTGGCGCAGCAATTTTTAAAATGGATATGCTGGTTGTTTTATGATAAGAAAAATCTGAAAATAAATTGAATTTCTTTTTTAATCCTTTTTTAAAAATAACGATATACACAATAGACACTCCTGTAAACTCCGCAATTACAGAAGCAACTGCGGCGCCGCTAAATCCTAATTGCGGAAAGGAGAGTTCGCCGTAGATCAAAACATAATCGAAGAAAATATTAATCAATGCTTCTCCTATCATGCCTGTCATCATGTACTTACTGTTAAGCGTACCAATTAAAAAAGCATTGCCACATTGAAATAAATACAGGAAGGGCAGCCCCCATACCCTGATCCTTAAAAAAGCCATTTCCATTTCAAAATTTTCAGGCTTAATAAATGGCTTTAAGCAAAGGGGTGCAACAAACCATGTAAGCAGCATGCCTGCTAAAGCAAATTGCAGTGCGATACGGATGCCCTGTGCAAACACTTTATTTATTGCACCTGTATTTCCTTCGCCTCCATGCCGCGATATTAAAACCTGCAAAGCATTGCTAAGCCCGTTACCACTTACCATCAGTATCAAATAAAATACACCCACGGTGCCGGCATTACCAAGCGCCCTTTCTCCTAATCCTCCTAAAAAAATATTGTTGGTAATAAAATTTATATTCGGAATAATAAGTGCAGCAGAAATAGGCAATGCAATTTTTAATATTTGCCTGTTAGTGATTTTTACCTGTAAACTTTTGTCAATAGTTGTGCTCATAAAAAGTTTACAAACATAATACGTTAATAGGTTAATCTGTAATCAGTTAGTTTGTTTACCTGTTTAAATGAATAAACTTTTAAACAGATTAACCTATTGTTGTAAATTGCCGCACATTAATTATTTTAATTTTGTCTCCTGTTTTTGAAATAATACCTGAAGCAATTTTTTTTCAGCAAACAAATCTTATTTGCGAAATAAGCAGGGATGGGTTTTGTTATGTTTTTGAAAATGATATTGATAAAAAATTTTATGGCCTTTCAGAGTATCATTTTACTGATGTTGATATTCCTGGCCAGTTGAAAGAAATTTTTAAAGAGCAACCTTTGTTGAATAAAAACTATAAAAAAGTTTTTGTTTCTTACTCAGGTATAGAAAGTGCATTGCTTCCCGAAGAATTGTATAAGCAAAATGAAAATGATCTTATTCTTAACACAGTTTATGGGGATTTGTGCGATAGTATTATTTTAACTGATTTGGTTACTGATAAAAAAATTTACAATATATATAGAATGCCCGCCGCAATTTACCAGGTAATAAGTAATCAATTTCCTTTAGCTGTCTTTACTCATCATTATTCTTTTCTGCTAAAACAGCAGTTCACAAATGCAGATTTACTTAAAGTAATTTTTTACAGGGATACATTTATAGCAGCATTAATAAAAGCAGGTGAACTACAGATCATTCAAACGTATCCCTATAAGGCGGGTACAGACGTGGTCTATCATCTGTTGAATATTTGCCAACAATTTAAAATTATCAATGTGCCTGTACGTATAGGTGGTATGATAGAAACAGATGCAGACTTGCATAAAGAGATCAGCCACTATTTTAAAAATGTAAGTTTTGATGAACTCCCCGCTGAATATGAATTTACTAATGGCCTGAAAGAATTACCGCCTCATTATTTTAGTCATTTGTTTTCACTTGCATCATGCGTATAATTAGTGGCATACATGGCGGAAGAAAAATATCACCTCCTGCAAAAATGCCGTACACCCGCCCCACAACTGATATGGCAAAAGAAGGGTTATTTAATATCATAGAAAATAATCTTACTATTTCATCATTAAAAACCCTGGATATTTTTGGGGGCACCGGCAGTATCAGTTATGAGCTGGCATCAAGAGGTGCATTTGATCTTACTATTGTTGAAAAGGATACAGCGATGTATGAATTTATAAAAAAGAATAGCGCTGCATTGAATTTTGAAAATTTTAAAGTGGTTAAGATGGATGTTTTTAGATTTCTGCAACAATGTTCAGATACTTTCGATCTTATTTTTGCAGGACCCCCGTATGCGCTTACAACTATTGATGATCTTCCAAAAATTGTGTTTGAAAAAAAACTTCTTAACCCAATTGGATGGTTTATCCTTGAGCATACACCTGCAAACAATTACAAAACTTTTCCGCAGTATAAAACACAGCGAAATTATGGCACTACTGTTTTTTCTATCTTTATAAATAATTAAATAATTTTTGTGACCAAGGCAGCTCTTAGAAAAATATATAAAGAGAAAAGAAAAGAAATTTCAACGAAAGATATTGAGATATGGGCTCATCTTATACTTATTAATTTTCAAAAACTTGATCTGCCTTTTATTAATTGTGTTCACACTTATCTTGCTATGCAAAATCAAAATGAAGTTGACACAGAAAACATCACCCGTTATCTTGCTTTTAAAAACCCTGGCTTAAAGATAGTTGTACCTAAAATAAATTTAGATAAAGCAGAGATGCAGCATTATATTTTTAATGATGATGTTGAAATGGCTTCCAATTCATTTGGAATAGTTGAACCGGTTAAAAGTGAAAAGGTTTGTGCTGATGAAATAGATATGGTGATTACTCCTTTACTGGCATTTGATAACGCAGGTAATCGTGTTGGCTATGGCAAAGGCTTTTATGATAAATTTTTTGAGCAATGTAATAACAATGTAATAAGAATTGGGTTGAGTTTTTTTAATGCTGAAGAAATAATTGATGACATTAATCAATACGATATGCCGTTGCATTACTGTGTTACCCCGCATACAGTTTATACATTTTAATATTTAAACATGGAGATGAAACAGGAAATGGCTGGGAACACAGGACGCTTTTATATTGAAGAAGGCAACGACTTAGCTAAAATGGAGTATGAATTTGCTGATAAAATTAATTTATTGATAACACATACTGAATTTAGTGAAAGCCTTGCAGGCAGGTGCATTGGCAGGCAGTTGGTTGCTGCTGGTGATTATGCCGGAAAAAATTCTCTTTTGATAAAAGCGACTTGTCCTTTTGCAATGAAAGTATTAGATAAAACGCCAGAATTTGCAGACGTTTATACTGCTGAAAAAAATAAGTAATGCTCAAGAGTTTCAGATTTGTTTTGTTTCCGTTGTCAGTTTTATATGGATTCATTATCTGGTTGCGAAATAAACTGTACGACAAAAATATTTTAAAATCAGCATCATTTAATTTTCCTGTCATTTGCGTTGGCAATCTTGCTGTAGGAGGAACAGGTAAAACACCTATGGTTGAGTACCTGGTGCGGCTATTAAAAGATGACTACAAAGTTGCTACTATGAGCAGAGGTTATAAGAGAAAAACAAAGGGCTTTGCTATTGCCAGCGAAAATACAACAGCCTTGGATATTGGTGATGAACCAATGCAGTTCTATAAAAAATTTCCTGATATAACCGTCTCCGTTGCTGAAGAAAGATTAGTCTCCATCCCTCAATTGCTGCATGATAAACCGGATACCAGAGTTATTATATTGGATGATGCATTCCAGCACAGGCAGGTTAAAGCAGGCTTAAATATTTTGCTTACAGAATACAGAGACCTTTTTACAAGAGATTTTATTTTGCCTGCCGGAAATTTGAGAGATATTCAAGCCAGTTATAAACGTGCAGATATAATTATGGTAACCAAATGCAAATCCCATCTCACTGAAGAAGAAAAAGATAAAATGATTGCAGAAATTAAGCTGCTGCCACATCAAAAAATATTCTTTACAAAAATTGAATACGGAAGCCCATATCATTTATTTAACAAACAGGAGAGATTTTTATCGCCGGATACAAATATTTTATTAGTTTGCGGCATAGCCAATCCAAAGCCTATCAAGGAAATATTGAATACTTATGCAGCCACTTATGATATGATGCGTTTCAGGGATCACCACATATTTAATATTGGTGACCTAAAAGATATTAAGGATGAATTTGAAAAAATGGAAACTGAAAATAAAATAATTCTTACTACTGAAAAAGACGGTGTTCGTCTTGCAAAATTTGAAAATGAATTAAAAGATCTGCCGGTCTATGTCTTTCCTATCAGGCATAAAATATTATTTGGAGAAGAAGATCAGTTAAACACCATTGTAACTGACTTCATTAAGCGCTATCCATTACAAACGGTGCCGACGTAAAATAAACAGAACAATTTTATTTTGGGCAATATTTTTACTAACCAGGTAGGTATGTTGAACAGTAATCGCAATCCGATGAGTGATGCTAAATTTATCATCGTGACATCAATAGGACTTCTAATCGGAGTTATCATATTTCTCCTTTATTTATACATTTAATAGCAGGCGCTCCCGATAGTTATCGGGATTAAATAAACAGAACAATGAAAAGTCTTATAATTAAGCGTTATGTTAATGCAGGTTTGCGCTTTTGTAAGTTTATTTACACAAAAGCATTGCATAGGGAAAGTGGAGCAAAAGTGGGCGGGAAAATTGTTTTGTATTAAGAGCGAAGCGAAATTGACTGCTTTGTCAATTTCTTTCTTTAAACTATCTACCTTTCGTTTGCGTCTTTAAGGCGTTCACGAAATCCTTGGTAAACGTGGTAGTCTGCATCAAATTCTAATGGAGGGTCTAATCTTAATTCATAAATAATATGTCCCCAAGTCATTATGGACAATTCATTATCGAATGGAACAAGGCACATTTCAAAATTTATGCAATTAGTCCACATTTCTCCTACAATGTAATCGGTATCTTCGTCAGGGTAACACCCTTCGCCACGTAAATAATCAATTAGATATTCCCGTGTCATTATGCAACATTTTGTGGTTGCACATCGAAATCCCCTATAGACTGTAATTTTTTAATATAAGTCTGAAGGACAGAATGTAATTTTACTTTCACATCACTAACTGAATTCCCCTGAACAACCAATCCTGGGAGTTGATTAAAAAATGCAGTAATCACACCAGAATCTCCTATAGATACTGCTGTAACAGTAAGATTATTTGAAGCGTTTGACATGATTTATGATTTATAAATGATTTACTTATGATTCGTTTATGATGTAATGTATTACAATATTAATGCAAAAACGCAATATTACATGTAAAGTTGTGTAAAATTTTGTTGCCGTTTTGTATAGTTTAGGTTGTTTAGAATTGTTTAGAGTACTTTCTAAATCATCTTCGCTACGATAAAAAACCCGTGGCGTTGGCCTACAATTTTCCTGACACTTTTTCTCATGGGCTATGTAGCGCCTGTTTACACATAACGGCTATTATAGGCATCCTTATTAATTACTTTTAGTTGCTTATTGCGATTTTTCGCAGTGTAAGCTATTATGAAGGTAGGGAAAAATCGCAATAAGCAACTACCAAAAAATATATAAAATTAATAATATGCCTATAATTATACGTTATGTTAGAGCAAGGTTAGCGGCTTTCGTAAGTTTTTTTAAAACGAAAGCGAAGGGTGGGCTGTGTGAGGCAAAAATAAAAGAAAAAAAAGAGGCGGAGCATAGTTTTGAAAAAACTACTTCTTATACTTGGACACAGAAATTTTGGTTTGGATATATTTCAGGAGGTTTTATAATATTAGCCATTCGAGTAATACTGTTAAAACTGCACCTATACACACCATAGTTAATCCGTATAAAAACGGGTTTCGTTCAACCCAATTCCTTTCAATTTTTATAGGTTTTAATTCGTTCGGTATTGAATAATTATTTGATTTCAAGAACGGTAATTCTACAGGTGTAATACTTTTTGCAAAATCTCCGAACGACTGTTTTTGACTCTCTTCCATATAGTTCAATATTGCTGTTAAAAGTGTGGCAACAGGTTTTTTGTTTTATTTTTTCTCTTAGCTGTGAGCCTGCTTAGCATAACGATACATTATAAGCATTTTCATTGCCTTTGACTGCTAAGTTGCGATTTTTCTGTGGCTTCAAAAAATGTATTTTACAGAAAAATCGCAACTTAGCAGTCACTTCTTAAAAACTATATAAAATGAAAAGGATTATAATTATTATTATGTTAAGTACCCGCACATGCCTATCTCCACAAAGAAAATAAAAGCCATCGCCACGGGGTTTAGCGAAGATTATGGAGTAAAATTATGTGTCTTCTTGGATTTTTTAGAAGGTATCTTAAAATCAAAAACACTAAGTATTACTGTAGCTATAGTAATAGTTATACAAGATATCATTAGAATTAGCATAAAGGTATATTGTAAGTCTGACTTTATTTACTCAACTACCGGGGCAGTCCTAAGTTCATAACCTATCCATAAATAAACTACAAACAGTAATCCTATTATTATATACATAAAATGATTTTTTATTTAACGCAACGATTCCAACTATTATTGTATCTCAAAAAACTTATCCAACGTCACCTGTAAGAAGATTATAGAGTATAAAAAAACCCTCAAATTTCTTTGAGGGCTTCAGAGTTAGTGTTGATCATTAGATTAACAACAATATCTAAACGTCATAGAGGTAATATTATTATGGGAAAGGGTATATAAGCGAATGAAAATGCCAGATGTAAATAAAATGTATTAGCGAATGAATGATGAAGAAAGTTAAGGTATTTTGAGTGCATACCCCTGCACCCCTCCTTGAAAAAATTAATAAATTGAAAGGAAATAATTAATACTTTTTATCAAAGCATCAGGTATACAATGATACTTAGAGCTATAATTGAGATAATAATCATTATGGAAATAGTATAGTCTTTATTATTACCTTTCTCTCTCATAGCATCACAAAGACACAAAGAAATACTGTAAAAACGCTTACACAATTGTAGAAATTATTTTCATAATTCACAGTGTTACTAATCCTCTTCCTGTTGCGTTTTTACTTTTTGTAAGAGTTATTTTTTTTGAAATAGGGAGAGAATATTATTCAGCAGTTTTTATATAATTGCATACAATAAAAAAGCCTCCATTTAGAAGGCTTAGAGGTAATTGATGCCTGTTCATAACGCAGGCAAATAAAAAACGTATTGGCTTTAAATTTTAGTATGCAGGTATGCGTTTTTTTTATAGAATTTTTAATTCAGCATTTAAATGGTTTGCAAAACCTTCATAAAAAGTGTAAGGAAAAAAGGTATAATAAAAAACCCGGAATAAATCCCGGGTTTCTTTCTGCTTATCTTATTAATTAATTTACAAACCTGGCATCAGCTGTATCATATTTTACCTGGTATGACTTTGCTTTATCTGACTGGTTAAGGCTGCTATATATTCTTTGCATCAGATCAACAATAGATTTATATTTTGATTTATCAGATTTTTTATTACTCCCTTCAAGTGTAGATAACGCTTTGTCAGCATAAGGAATGGCTTTACTAAAAATTTCTTTAGCCTGTGCGTTGAGGTCTGCTTTCTTTTTTACATCCTCAGGTTTGGCCCCTCTTACTAAATTAGCCATTTCTTTCAAGTCAATACCGGCGTTATAATAATATTGGCCTAACATCCAGTTTGTATTTATATCATTAGGTTTTATAGCCAATGCCTTTTGCAATTCAACGCCAACATTTTTTAACAGCGCTTCTTTATTATTTATTTTGGTACCTGCATCACTGTTATAAACATAAATAAATCCTTCATTGGCATAATTAAAATGATATTGCATGCTATCAGGATATGCGGCAACTATCTCATCATATTTTTTAAACAAGGCATCGTAATCTTTTTTATCCCTGTAATAATCCAGCATTACAGCATCGTAATAATCATCTTTAGGAAAATTTTTCTTGCCAAGAGAAATGTACTTGAGAAAATTAGCATCGTCCTTAGCATCTTTATAATAAAAGCTTAGCCACTGATAAGGTAATTGATAACTTGTTTTGTCATTTAGAGTACCGGTTATGTTTGCATCTGCCAATTTTTTTAACCAGATAACAGCTTCCTCTTTTTTACCTGCATTGATAGCTGCTTTTCCTACTGTTAAAACAAGTTGTGTATCAATCTCTGACAGTGCCCATTTTTTTGAAAAGATATATCTGCCAACCATATCCGAATTTTTAAACAAGGTAAGCGCCTGGTCAAAATCTGCTTTGTTTCCATTGGCGCCACTGTTAAAGGCTATTACACCTGCATCATAATATCCCTGATACACATCGAATATCGGTTTATACCTATCCTGTGTAAGCAGCAGAAACACTTTATTTTCTTTATCGGTATCAACTGCTTTTTTAAAAGCTTCTAAGGCTTGTTCTCTTGCATCAGGAACTAAGACTTTAAATTGAGGATCTGCTGCAAGCTCTGCATACACTTTACTTTTATAATACAATGCTACAGGGTCAGCAGGGTTTTTTGAAATAGCTGCATCAACCTCAGCTTTTGCTTTGTCAAATTGTTTTGCATCCAGGTACGTTTTTAATTTTTTAGTATCCTGGGCAAATAATCCCGATAGCATAATTAAAAGCAAACTGCTTAAAATAATTCTTTTCATAATGCTTAATTTATCGTTTTTAAAATTCTATGTATGTAAATTATTCTTTTTCTTCTGTATCACTAATAATGTCTTCATCTAAACTTACAGGCTTATCTGTAGATGAATTTTCTGCACTATTGGTTGTATCTGTTACTTCTGAAATATCCCGGATCGGATCACCCGAAACCGCCTCTATAAATTCTTCATCAGCTTCATGCTCGTTAAGTTTTGTAATGGCTGCTATTTCATCACCATCATCCAGCTTTATTAGTTTAACACCCTGTGTTGCCCTGCCAGCCTCTCTTATGGTTGATATGGATGTTCTTATAGTTACTCCCGATTTGCAGGTTATCATCAGGTCTTCTTTTTCTGTAACATCTAATATGCCAATCAGCGGGCCGGTTTTATCTGTTACGTTTATTGTTTTTACACCTTTTCCGCCGCGGTTAGTAATTCTGTATTCATCAACTGCGGTACGCTTACCAAAACCTTTGCGGCTTACAACTAATACTGTGGTAGAAGGATCATTTTTATTTACGCAGATCATTCCAATTACCTCATCGTTTTTTGTATCCACTTCTATACCCGCAACACCAATAGCACCACGGCCGGTTGATCTTACTTTAGTTTCAGGAAAATGAATAGCACGGCCACTTTTTACTGCCATCATAATTTCTTTATTGCCATCCGTTAAACAGGCATGTATCAATTGATCGCCTTCGTTAATGGTTATGGCGTTTATTCCTGTTTGCCTTGGTCTTGAAAAATCTGCAACTTTTGTTTTCTTGATAATGCCCTGGCAGGTACATAAAATAATGTAATGATTGTTTATATATTCTTCATCCTGCAGATTTTTTATATCTATGATGGCTCTCACTTTATCATCCGGCGGTATCTGCATAAGGTTTTGAATTGCTCTTCCTTTGCTTTGCTTATCTCCTTCTGTAATTTCATAAACTTTAAGCCAGAAACATCTTCCTTTCTCAGTAAAAAATAATAAGGTATGATGGGTAGAGGCTACAAAAAGATGTTCAATAAAATCTTCATTTCTCGTACTGCTTCCTCTTGCTCCTCTTCCACCCCTGCGTTGTTGGCGGTATTCAGTTGCCGAAGTACGTTTTATATATCCCAAATGCGAAATAGTTACTACCACATCTTCTTTCTCAATAAGATCTTCCATTTTTATTTCATCATCAAGATAAACGATCTCAGTTTTTCTTGCATCGCCAAATTTTTGTTTTACTTCTGCCAGCTCATCTTTTATTATTTGAAAGCGTAAACTTTCTGTTGCTAATATTTCTTCTAACCTTGCTATTAATGCCATCACTTCTGCATGCTCTTCTCTTATCTTGTCAATCTCCATTCCTGTCAATCTCTGCAAACGCATTTCCAGTACAGCTTTTGCCTGTATATCACTCATGCTGAAATTGGTGATCAATCCTTCTCTTGCAATATCAGGTGTAGATGAACTTCTTATCAAAGCGATCACCGCATCAAGATTGTCAAGTGCAATAATATAACCTTCCAGTATATGCGCTCTTTCCTTTGCCTTTCTTAATTCAAACTCTGTTCTTCTTCTTACAACCTCATGCCTGAATTCAATAAATTCTCTTATAAGATCTTTTACATTCAGCACTTTTGGCCGGCCATTTATCAGCGCAACGTTGTTAGTTCCAAAAGAAGTTTGCAGATCAGTATGTTTATACAGATGATTAATAACAACCTGGGCTATTGCATCTTTTTTCAAATCAACAACTATTCTTGTTCCTTCTTTATTATTGCTTTCATTGTTTACATCAGAAACACCTTCAATAACTTTATCAGCAACTAAATGGCCGATCTTTTCGGTAAGCATATCCCTGTTAACCTGGTAAGGGACTTCTGTTATTATAATTTTTTCTCTTCCGTTTTTAGCAGTTTCAATGGTAACTCTTCCGCGAAGCACTACTCTTCCTCTTCCAAAATGTAAGCCTGCCTTCACTCCTTCATAACCATAAATAATTCCGCCAGTAGGAAAATCAGGGGCCTTAACTATTTTTATTAATTCGTCTATTGTAATTTCTTTATTATCAATGTATGCAACGCAGGCATCCACCACTTCTGTTAAGTTGTGCGGAAGCATATTGGTTGCCATACCTACCGCAATTCCGCTGGAACCATTTACCAATAATTGAGGGATACGTGTTGGTAAAACTGTTGGTTCTTTGGTGGTATCATCATAATTCAATTGAAAATCTATTGTGTCTTTTTCAATATCCTCCAACATGCTTTCGGCAAAGCGTTGTAAACGAACTTCAGTATATCGCATTGCTGCAGGGCTGTCTCCATCCTGGCTTCCGAAATTTCCCTGTCCATCAATCAGCATATAGCGCATGCTCCACTCCTGTGCCATACGTACCATTGTATCATAAATTGCGGTATCACCATGCGGATGATATTTACCCATTACATCACCCACTATACGGGCAGATTTTTTATACGGTTTGCCGAATGTATTTCCCATCTCATGCATGCCGAATAAAATGCGGCGATGTACTGGTTTTAATCCATCTCTTACATCAGGCAAAGCCCGGCCTACTATCACGCTCATTGAATAATCAATGTAGGATGATTTCATTTGCTCCTCAATATTTACAGGGATAATTCTGCCTCTTGGTATACCGTCGTTTGGTAGTTGATTGTCTATAGTTTCCATATTTTTTTTACTGTCGCAAATATACCCTATTCACATCGTTTTTCCTTGTTTTGTACAAGGCGAAATCCTCAATTTTTACACAATTTTTTGGTGTTATGAAAAGCAAATTCCTTCTTTATAAAAAGTCTGGCTTACTTTTATTTCTATTCGGAAAAAATACAGTATTATTTTATAGAAATATGTTTTTTAAATGAAAAGGATATTATTGTTTGGCGCTGGAAAATCTACTACCTGTTTGATAGATTACATGGTAAAAGAATTAAAAAAAAATGACTGGTATTTGATTGTATGTGATGCTGATCCTGATTTAGCTA
Organism: Chitinophagales bacterium; assembly: GCA_025353485.1. Classification (GTDB taxonomy): domain Bacteria; phylum Bacteroidota; class Bacteroidia; order Chitinophagales; family Chitinophagaceae; genus Ginsengibacter. The sequence continues at coordinate 7,733 of JANXQO010000091.1, read as the reverse complement.
AATCAAAAATTGGGAGTGCTGAAAATGCAAACGCTGTTTCAATAAATGTAGAAGACGAATATTCACGAAAGAATTTGGTACGATCTGCAGACATTGTTATTTCAATGCTTCCCCCCACCCTGCATTTTTTAATTGCAAAAGATTGTATTGAATTTAGTAAGAACCTGCTCACCGCTTCTTATGTTGATGAAAACATAAAGAGTCTTGAAAAAGAAATTTCTGATAAAAAATTATTGTTCTTATGTGAGATGGGATTAGACCCCGGAATTGATCACATGAGTGCTATGAAGATGATCCATTCAATACAAGAAAAAGGCGGTATTATTAATTCCTTTGTATCTCATTGCGGCGGATTGATCGCTCCTGAAAGTGATAACAATCCCTGGCATTATAAAATTACATGGAATCCCCGAAACATAGTGCTGGCGGGCAAAGACGGCGCTGAATACCTGGAGGTAAATAAAAATATTACAGTTTCATATAAATTAGTTTTTAAAAATTCTCCTATTGTAAATCTGATTGCGGATTATCCCTTATGCTGGTATCCCAACCGTGATTCATTGCATTATATTGATCTGTATGGATTGCAGGAAATTTCTACCTTCATCAGAACAACTTTACGACATCCTGCTTTTTGCAGAGGATGGAACAAGATTGTAAATATGAAATTTACTGCAACTGATGATTTTGAAAGTATTAAAAATTGTAAAACTTTTGCAGATTGGCTTACAGTAAAAACATCTCCCTATTTTACAAACAAAGACTGGAACAATTATTTACAACTTTATTTAACTGATTCTTTTAGGAATGAATTTGACAGGCAAATGGTATTTCTTGGTTTGAGAAGTAAAGAACCTTTACCCGATAATTTTAAAAACTCCGCAGACATTTTGCAATATCTTCTTGAAAGAAAATTAGCAATGAGTGAAGATGATAAGGATATGATTGTGATGTTGCATGAACTCGGGTATGAAATAGGAAATAAGAAGTATGAAGTAAGAAGCAGCCTTATTGTGAAAGGTAAAGACAGATTAAAAACGGCTATGGCAAAGACTGTTGGCTTACCACTTGGCATAGCTACCAAATTAATTTTACAGAATAAAATAAAAATAACCGGGTTACATATTCCCATTGTTCCGGAAATATATGAACCCGTATTAGCGGAGTTGGAAGAGCACGGAATAATATTTAATGAGAACGAAACAAAACCTTGAAGGTTTTTAAAACCTTCAAGGTTTTGCCAACAGAAGTTTCTTCAGTTCCTCCACTCCTTCTGTTGCAGGCTTTTCAATAAAGAAAAAATTTGTTGGTGCTGATGCGTAAGGAATTTTTTTATCAATGATATATTTGGTAACATGATGAGGAACATAATCAACAAGACCTGCAGCAGGATACACTTGTAATGAACTTCCAACCAGAACAAAAATATCAGCCTGCTGCATGATCTTCATTGCTTCAGTTATTTTTGGAACTGGTTCTTCAAACCAAACAATATGCGGACGAAGCTGGCTTCCATCTTCTGCTCTATCTCCTAAATTAATATCATCTCTAATTTCATAAATTTTATTTTCATCCCTCTCCCCTCTCATTTTAAAAATTTCTCCATGAAGATGAATAACATTTGTTGAGCCTCCCCTTTCATGCAGGTCATCTATATTTTGTGTAACGATGGTAACATCAAAATTTTTTTCAAGTTCAGCCAAACCAATATGAGCGGCATTGGGAGAGGCTCCTGCAACATCTTTTCTTCTCATGTTATAAAAATTTAGAACAAGCTTGGGATCTTTTTTAAATGCCCGTGGGGTTGCAACATCTTCAACATTATAACCCATCCACAATCCATCACTATCCCTGAAAGTTTTTAACCCGCTTTCTGCGCTAATGCCAGCGCCGGTAAGTACCACAAGATGTTTTTTAGTGCTATGCAATTAAATAAATTGTAATAAAGCTTACTTCTTTCCCTTTAGGGAAAGGTTAGGATAGGATTTATTTTTCTCCCGCCAACTCCATAATTATTTTCCATTCTTTTTCTGTAACGGGCTGAACAGATAATCTTCCTAAACGAACGAGCGCCATTTCCAGCAAACGCTTGTCTGCCTTTATTTGTGTGAGAGTAACGGGATTCTTTAATTTCTTTACAGGCTTAAGATCAGCAGCAACCCAATTGGTATCTTCCGTGGTTGGATCCTGGTAAAATTCTTTTACAACTTTTGCGATGCCAACAATTTCCATCCCTTCATTGCTGTGATAAAATAAAACTTCATCACCTTTCTTCATTGCTTTTAAATGAATTCTTGCAGCATAATTTCTTACACCACTCCAAAAGGTTTGTTTGTCTTTTACAAATTGTTCCCAACTGTATGTTGAAGGTTCTGATTTTACAAGCCAATACATATATAAATTCTAAATTTTAAAATTAAATTCTAAATCAACATTGTACATCTTACTTCACACATCGTACATCATATCACTCCCATCCACTTGCCAGCACATCTGCAATATGCATTGTTTTAAGTGGTAATCCTTTTCCTTTAATATAGCCATCAATATGCAGCAGGCAACTGGTATCAGTTGAGATTATATATTCGGCACCGGTTGCTAATGCATGATTTACTTTTTGATCTGCCATGGCTATTGAGATGGCTTCAAACTTTACTGCAAAGGTGCCGCCAAAACCGCAACAGGTTTCGTTATCAACCATCTCTACCAGCTCTAACCCTTTTACATTTTTTAAAAGTTTTCTGGGGCCTTCTTTTATTTTACACTCTCTAAGCGCTGCGCAACTATCATGATAAGTAGCTTTTGCATTTAGCATAGCGCCATAGTTAGTGATCTTTAAAACATCAGTTAAAAAAGTTGTGAATTCAAATATACGGCCGCCAAGATCTTTTACTTTATTGTGCAATGAAGAGTTCTCGAATAATTTGCCGTAATAATTTTTTACAAATCCAACACAGGAAGCACTGGGAGCAACGATGTAATCAGTGTTATCAAAATCTTTTATAAATTTTGAAGCAACATCTCTTGCTTCGTTCCAAAAGCCAGCATTAAATGCAGGCTGGCCGCAGCAGGTTTGGTTGGTATTGTAGTGAACATCGCATGTTGCTTTTTCTAAAACCTTTACCATGTTAAATGCAGTTTCAGCATACAACTGGTCAACAAAACAGGGAATAAATAATTGTACTCTCACGTCCCTAACCCCTAAAGGGGAATTTGGTTTTAATTGTTTAAAATTAATTTTATTACTTCTTATAAAATGACTGTTGCAATGCTATCATCTTTAAAGCAGTAATGGCTGCTTCTTCTCCTTTATTGCCATGCACTCCTCCTGACCTGTCTTGTGCCTGCTCATTATTATCAACCGTGAGCACACCAAAAATTGTGGGTACGGGTAAAGATAAGTTCAATTGAACTACTCCATCAGTTACAGCTTTGCATACATAATCAAAGTGTGGTGTATCGCCACGAAGTACGCAACCCAATGCAATAAAAGCATGAGGCTTTTCCAAAGATGAATTGTCCCAAAAACTTTTTATTCCAAAAGGTATTTCAAATGCACCCGGCACCGTTACCACTTTGTAATTGGTTATTTCGTATTGAGCAAAAATGCGTAAACAGCCTTCTTCCAGTTTATCAACAACAGCAGCATTCCATTCGGTGCGTACAATAATAATACAGGCATCCTTTTGAAGAATGCCTGTGTCTATATTAAATAAATTTTTGTCAGTTATTGCCATCGCATACTCATTAAGAATTTATTCACCCACTTCGCCAAGGCGTGCAAGATACCTGTCAATATTTGCTGCTCTATCCGATAGCGGATAATCTTTTTTTATTTTTTTATACAGATCAATAGCCTCTTGTTTTTTACCAATTGTTTCAGCAAATAATCCTGCCCTTAATAAAAATTCTGAAGAAGTAAATTCATCTTTTTCATTTACGGCAGCAGCTTTTTTGTAATAATCCAATGCATCACTATTCTTTTTTAATTCTGCATACGCATCCCCTATCATTCCGTAAGCCCGGCTTTTTATTTGTGTAGCATCTGTATTAAAATCTTTTAAATATTTTATTGCTTTGTCAAACTGTTTTAAATAAAGATAACCGGCGCCTGCATAATAATAACAAAGGTTTGCAGCATCAGTACCATCATACCTGCTGATAAATTTTAGCGCTCCTGAATTTCCTCCATCGCCATTAAGCACCCGGTTAGCAAGTGGTGTTTTTAATGAATCTGTCTGAGCATTACTAAATTCACTAAAATATTTTTGTACAACAAAAACCGCATCATTGGCTTTTTCTTCTTTAGGTAATTTAATCATGTATTTATACACCAGCCATCCGCCTGCAAGCAAAATAATTGCTGAGCTTATATAAATGATGGGCTTGCTATAATTTGCCCAAAAGCCTCTTGCCCTTGTAACTACATCAACATCTTTTTTGTGCGTTGTTTCATGCACTGTTTTTTCTGCCATATATATTTACCTCACCCTCATTCTCCCGATTTATCGGGAGAGGCCGGGCATTTTTTATTAATTAAAAATTAGTTTTTTACTTTTTTACCTCACCCTGGTTCCCTCTCCTTCAGAGAGGGAACCAGGGCATTTGTTTAATAATTTAATTTTAGTTTTTTACACCCAATCAGCAATCCATTTATCAGCACATAAGCACATCATAACATCATCAATCCATTATAAAAGGATAATCTTGCTGTGCATATACATCCTTGTATACTTCGCTATCATCAGGCCATGGGCTCTCTTCGGCAAATTGCACGGCTTCTTCCACCTGTGCTTTCACTCTTTCATTAATTGCTTCAATGTCCTTATCAGAAATTTTATATTCTTCTTTTAATTTACGCAAAGTAGTTTCAATGGGGTCCTGTAATTTATATTCTTCCATCTCTTCCTTTGATCTGTACTTTGCCGGGTCACTCATACTATGCCCTTTGTAGCGATACGTTTTTACTTCCAGTAAAGTTGGGCCGCCTTTTTCCCGTGCTCTTTTTACTGCTCTTGTAACGGCATCGTGAACTGCTTCAGGCAACATACCATCAACTTTATCACCCGGCATATCATAGGCATCAGCTAATTTATAAATATCCAATACGTTTGATGTACGGGCTACAGAGGTTCCCATTGCATAATTATTATTCTCGCAAATAAAAACTACAGGAAGTTTCCAAAGCATTGCCATATTAAATACTTCGTGCAGCATACCCTGCCTTGCAGCACCATCACCAAAAAAACACAATACAATATTTTGAGTGTCTAAATATCTTTCTGAAAATGCAAGCCCTGCACCTGTTCCTATCTGTGCCCCCACAATGCCATGCCCCCCAAAAAATCTTTCCTTTAAACCAAAGAAGTGCATACTGCCACCTTTACCTTTACTGCAGCCTGTTGCTTTACCAAATAATTCGGCCATGCAGCTTTTTGCAGAAACGCCTTTAGCAATTGCCAGCGCATGGTCACGGTAAGCCGTAATAAAAATATCATCAGGAGTAGTTGCTGTCATACAGCCGGCACCTATTGCTTCCTGGCCGATATATAAATGGCAGAAGCCACGTATCTTTTGCATACCATATAATTGACCGGCTTTCTCTTCAAAGCGGCGCATAAGCAGCATTAACTCATACCAGTATAAATAAGTTTCTTTAGAAAACTTTGTTGCCAAGGGTAATTTAATTTAGGCGGCAAAGATAAGGGGGAAAAAGGATTTTTGATTGACTGATTTTTGAAAGTTTTATGTATGGTTTTTACGAATATAAATCGTGAAACGTGAGACCGCAAACGTGAAAGTTCATGCCCTCTTTCACGTCTCACCTTTCACGATTTTATATATCTTGCAATTTGATGCTTCATTTAAATAAGATAATCCTTACCCAATTTAAAAATTACCCTTCTGCATCTTTTGAATTCAGCGAAAGAGTTACGGGCATTTGCGGATGTAACGGTAAAGGCAAAACCAATTTGCTGGATGCTATTTATTACTTATGTTTTACTAAAAGTTATTTTTCTAAATCAGATTTATTGAATGTACAATTTAATGCAGATGGATTCAGGATTGAGGGGAACCTTGCCCAAACCATTTTAAAAAATAATTTAAAAGAAGACTTTAACGTGGTATCTATTTTTAGAGGTGCAGGTAAAAAAGAAATTTTAGTAAATGATGTTGCATACGAAAAATTCTCATCGCACATTGGCAAATTTCCTTGTGTGATGATTGCACCTGATGATATTGAAATGATAACAGGCGGCAGTGAACAGCGTAGAAGATTTATTGATACTGTGTTAAGCCAGATGGACGCAAATTATTTGCAGCAATTAATTATTTATAATAAAGTTTTATTACAGCGTAACAGTCTGCTAAAAAGTTTTGCAGATCAAAAGAACAGAGATATGCAATTGTTGCAGGTGCTGGATGCACAACTGATGCAACCGGGAAAAGAAATTTATAAAAAAAGAAAATCATTTTTAGAAAAACTGATTCCTCTTGCAAAAAAATTTTATTTGCAGATTGCAGACAACAGCGAAGTGATAGATTTTAATTATGAGAGCCAGTTAAATGAAAATACATTTGAAGAGTTGTTAGAAAGATCAAGAGAAAGAGATATGTTTTCGCAGCGCAGCAATGCTGGCATTCATAAAGATGATCTTGGTTCGCAACTAAATGGCAAACCATTTAAAAGTGCTGCCTCGCAGGGACAAAAGAAAAGCATACTGTTTGCTTTAAAGCTGGCAGAGTTTGAAATGCTGAAAGAAAATAAAGGCTTTGCTCCTCTTCTTTTATTAGATGATGTTTTTGAAAAATTAGATGACCTGCGCATGCAAAATTTATTGCAATGGGTTTGTGTAAATAACGAGAGCCAGGTTTTTATCACCGATACGCATTTAGAAAGGCTTCAAACCTCTTTAAATAATTTTGGCTTTACCGCACAGATAATTGAATTAGCGTGAAACGTGAGACACCAAACGTGAAAGTTCATCTCACGTTTCACCTTTCACGTCTCACGAATTGATTACTTAATTTTGTTACATGAGCGAACTCTCCCTGGCAGAAGCCATGAAAGAATTTTTAAACAAGAGTAGGTTAAAAGGCGGCATACAGGCATTGCAGATACAGGATGCCTGGGAAAAAATTATGGGAAAAACAATTGCCAAATACACTGATAAAATTGAGATCATTGGTTCAACGCTGTTCATCTCCTCTACAGTAGCGCCATTAAAAAATGAATTGCTTTACCAAAAAGAAAAAATTATTGAAAGAGTAAATGAGGCGCTGGGAGAAAAAGTAATTACAGAGGTAGTAATAAAATAATCAGGGTTACTATTTCGGAAAAAATTATTTTAAACCAGATAATGCTTTTTGTATTTATTTATTTATTCCAGTTCTTTTCTGATTTTTTAAAAACCGTTCAAAAAATTCAATGGCCGCGCCAAGTTTTGCGGCCTTTAATTTTGTGGCAGCCTTAACTAAATTTTTATAAGTTGATAACTGGCGCTCAACTTTTTTTGCGGCATTCATCAATATATTTTTGAGAATAGTTATTTCCTCAAAGCATAATTTTTACGATTGGTTTTTGCTGTTCCTATAAAATTAAGGGCATCTCTAATTACTGAACTTTCCAAAAGTTGGTAATTATAAACTAACGCCAATGCATAATTTAAACTTTTGGAAAGTTTACACTTACTGTTATTAGAGATTCCCTAAATTAAATCATTTTCTGTTTC
>JANXQO010000063.1 GCA_025353485.1 Chitinophagales bacterium | reverse complement strand
GCAATAGCACGCCTTAAAAAAAGGGGATGGTTTATTTTTCATACTATTTTTATCTGGTCAATGTATGTGTTGGAGATTGCTATTGGATTTACGGCATTATCAGCAACATCCCATTTAGGAATTATTGAAGCCTGTAGTGTGCTTAGTCTCGCAACGCTTGGTATGATTGTTTCCCCGGGAGGTATTGGTGCATTTCCATTAGCTGTTCAGGAAGTACTTTTAATTTATAAGGTTGACAATGTTTCTTTCGGATGGGTGATATGGGGCGTTTCAACAGCCATTGTACTGGTTGTAGGATTATTAAGTTTGGGATTATTGATCTATAAAAACAAAAAATTGAATGAAACAAAGCAAACAAATATTGCAGAAAATATTTAGCAAAGAAGAATTAAAACTTCAGCTAAAGAGATGGGAATTGCTGGAAAAAAAAATAGTTTTCACCAATGGTATTTTTGATATTTTGCACCAGGGGCATATTCACATTTTATCAGAAGCTGCCGTGTTTGCTGATATTTTAATTGTGGGGGTGAACGCTGATGCATCAGTAAAAAGATTAAAGGGAAATAGCAGGCCTGTTAATGCAGAAGCCTCAAGGGCTTTGATATTATCAGCTTTAGTTATGGTTGATGCTGTAATAATTTTTCAGGAAGATACACCACTCAATCTGATAAAATTTATTAAGCCAACTGTTTTGGTTAAAGGTGGAGATTATACATTAGAGACTATTGTTGGCGCAAAAGAAGTAATGGCAAATAAGGGAGAAGTAAAAATAATTCCTTTGGAAGAAGGATTTTCTACAACAGGAATAATTGAAAAGATGAAATCATAATTATTAACCTATTCAGAAATAATCAATACGCATGTTCAACAAACATAATCTTCTTTATAATCTTTTTAATTTTCCCCTTCGGGGGATAGGGGGCTTATGAAACGAAAAATAATCCCCCGTGATATTAGCTGGCTTTCCTTTAATGGAAGAGTGTTACAGGAGGCTGCTGATGAAACTGTTCCCTTAAGAGAGCGCATCCGTTTTCTGGGAATATTTTCAAATAATCTTGATGAATTTTTCAGGGTAAGAGTGGCTACATTAAAGCGTATGATAGAATTTGGCACCAAAGCACACGTGCATCTTGAAGAAGGGCCACAAAAAATATTAGATGAAATAAATGCCAAAGTAACAGAACAGCAAAACGAATTCAACAGGATATGGAATGAATTGTTACGGGAGTTAAAAAAAGAGAAAATTTTATTCGTAAATGAAAAACAACTTAACAGGGAGCAGCAAAAATTTGTACTCTCCTGGTTTCATGATGAAGTGAGAAGCAATATTGTTCCGCTTATGATTGAAACAATGCAGGCTTTTCCTACGCTTAATGATAAATCCATTTACCTTGCTTGTAAGCTTTCAAAATCAGACGGAAGCATACCACAAAAATTTGCATTGGTATCCGTTCCTGTATCCCGCCTGCCACGTTTTGTTATTTTACCTTCAGGCCAGCAGGGACAATACATTATTTTATTAGAAGATGTTATAAGGTTTTGCCTGCCTCAAATATTTTCTTTATTTGGTCATGATACTTTTTCTTCCAACATAATCAAAGTAACAAGAGATGCTGAAATTGATTTAGATAATGATGTATCCACTTCCTTTATTCAAAAAATTGAAAAGGGTGTAAAGAATCGTAAAAAAGGTAAACCTGTACGGTTTATTTTCGATAAAGATATTGATCCCTCACTCCTCACCTATCTTATAAAGCGGCTTGGGCTTTCGGTGAAAGACAATATACAATCAGGGGGAAGAATTCATAATTACAAAGACTTTATGAATTTTCCTGAATCAGTTTTTCAAACAAAAAATCCCAGAAAAAAACCATTCATTCATCCGCTGCTTCAAAATGTAAACAGTGTAACAAATGTTATCCTGGAAAGAGATGTTTTATTAAATTTTCCTTATCATTCATTTGATTCAATAATTGATCTGCTAAGGGAAGCTGCCATATCACCTGATGTGCTCAGCATAAAACTCACCTGCTACCGTCTTGCAATACAATCAAAAATTATTAACGCATTAACCAATGCCGTTCGCAATGGAAAACAAGTTACCGTTGTATTGGAATTACGGGCAAGATTTGATGAGGAAGCTAACCTGGAATGGAAAGAAATTCTTGAAGAAGCAGGCGTGAAAGTTTTTATTGGTATTACTAACATGAAGGTACATGCAAAGATCTGCCTGATAAAGAAACGAATCAACAATCATACATTTCATTATGGTTTTGTAAGCACAGGAAACCTTAATGAAAAAACTTCATCCGTTTATGTTGATCATTGTCTGCTTACATCAGACAGGAATATAATGGCTGATGTAAACAGGATGTTTAACTTTCTTGAAAATCAAAAGAACATTCAGTTATTAAAAGATTGTCAACTGTTAATACCAAGCCCTGTAACTATGCGCAGGCAGCTAATGATGTTGATAGATAAAGAAATAAAAGCCGCAAAAGAAGGTAAACATGCTTCCATAATTTTAAAGCTTAATTCAATAAGCGATGAAAAACTTATCCTTAAATTATATGATGCAGCCCGGGGAGGTGTAAAAATAAAATTGTTGATAAGAGGTATCTGCTGCATGTATACAGAAAATAAAAAATTCAGAAAAAAAGTAAATGCAATAAGTATTGTTGATGAATACCTGGAGCATTCAAGAGTATTGGTATTTCATCATGAAGGAAAAGAAAAGATTTTTATTTCATCGGCTGACTGGATGGTAAGAAACCTTGATCACCGGGTAGAAGCTGCAATACCCATTTTAGATAAACACATCCGGCAGGAATTAAAAGATATACTCGACATTCAACTGAATGACAATGTAAAAGCAAGAATTCTTAATAATGAGCTTGACAATGAATATGTGAACCCAAGAAATACAAAAAAGGTTCGCTCACAAATTGAAATTTACAATTATCTCTTAAAGAAAAATTATAACAGTGAGACTGGCAGCAATTGATATTGGCAGTAATGCAGCACGCCTGCTTATCTCAGAAGTAACTTCTGATACAAACGGTATAGTAAAATTTAATAAGATAGATCTTATCCGTGTTCCCCTCCGCTTAGGATTTGATGTTTTTGAAAAAGGAGAAATATCAGAACATAGAATTGATATGATCACGCAAACGATGAAAGCATACAAGCATTTATTAAATGTGTACGAAGTAAAGCATTTAAAAGCATGCGCTACT
>JANXQO010000168.1 GCA_025353485.1 Chitinophagales bacterium | reverse complement strand
TGGCTTTCATCCAACCATTGAAACGGGAGTAAGACTGGGATGGGATGATGAACAAATTCTCACATGGTATGTAAGGCAAATGTCTGAAGACCCCACTGTCGGCCCCAACAAAAGAATTGATTCACCCATTGGAATATTTGGATACCACATTGATGTAAAAGAAAAAGATGCCGCTAATTGGGAATCACTAAATGAAGTACAGACAAGGCCTGGCGTAAATCTTTTTGAAAATATAAATCCTGATCTACCGGATACTTCTTTCAGAGGTGAATTACCTTACCAGGTTTATCCATCCACATTAGATGGAGATAAAAATAAAAACTTTTGGTTGCCGATGTACTTCGCCAGCTGGAACGGGCATTCCATGGTTCTTCCTGATAAAGATGCTATCCGCATCTATCTGAATGATGAAGATATAAAACCTGATTTTGATGTAGCTGATCTAAATAAAAAAGGAAAAACAAATGTAACAGGTTCTCCAAAAAACCAATTGCTTAAAATTTATGAAGCAGCAGATGTTGCAGCAAAATTAAAGTACGCAGGCATATATGATTTTCGGGTGAGGATGACTGACATGACACACGGAGGGCCAGGGGTTAAAGCATCACCGGTTAACGATGCAATTGCTCCTGTTACAAGATGTCATTTTAAAAGATATGTAGCACCTTCTACAGTAAGGATGATTTCAAAAATTCCATTCAATGATGACGAAGCTGTTTTTACAGGAAACACATTAGAGATAAAACGTCCCGTTCTTGGATACCCTGCTGTTGTATTTTGCGATAAATACACAGACCCTGTAAATAAACTGATAGTTAAATTAAAACAGGAATTACAAGATGCAAAAGATAGAAAAATTGCAGATCCGCTTTTTAAAGGAGAACAGATGGAAGCCATTGGCCTTTCTGATCCTGATGTTGACAGTGTGGAAATAACTGTAGAGGTTCAGGCTTTAAAAATGGATTACCAATTAAGCGTTAGCGGCAAAGAATCTTTTGCAGTATTATATAAAACAATAAGAAAATTTAATATTGCCGCAGATGATGATGCATACGAAAACTCTTTGAACATTAACATAGAATTTCAGGATGCAAATGTTTTACATTTTGGCGATGTGGCAAATCTTGGCGATCTGGTGTTTGATCCAACTATTGAAAATGGCGCAATTGTTTTACCTGCTGCAAGAGCAATAAGAATTACGCTCAGGGCAGTTTGCGAAGCAAAGCCCGGTTATTATGGATTGGAAAAAGATGATGTGAATTTTAATACAAGGTTTGGACGTACTTCATTCATCACCATGTATCAGCCATCTAAAAATGAAACAGTTCTTTACAATACAAAACTAATAGAAGCTATCTATCTTCAACCGGATGATGTGGCGCTCACAAAAAATATTATTCCGCATTTGCAATTGATAAATGCACAACCCGTATTTGTTCCTGATTGTGTTCAAAGACTTGCACAACAATTAAAGATCGAAAATAATGGATTGAGTTTGGTTGGAAAAAAGGGGCAGAGAATACAATTTGGATGTTCAGCACGAATAAGGCATACACTGGCTCCGGATAATTCTGCACTTACATTTGCAAGCAAGGCAGACCTCTATCATCATTGGCTATGCTGCATTACGCTTGATATAAAGCGGGACTGGACCTGGGATGCCTTACAGGACATGAGTTTCATAATATCAAGAACAACTTTTTTTGAAGGTACTCCTGCAATACAAAAAACAGAAATAGTTGGAGAGATAGATATTAAACATTCTATTTCTTTAAATGCTTTACAAAATGTTGATCGCAGTAACACTACAGTTATTTTTATAGATGCAGTTGAACCAAAAAAAGAAACAGGACTCTTAGCAGAAACTTTTCCTGACATTTTGGATGCGATATATACGGTTACTCCACTATTTAAAAAAGATCATGCTGCAGTGAATGATGGTGAGTTTATATTTAAAACTTTACGTTTACCAGTAACATTAAATCCTGTACAGATACCAAAGATCGCATCAGCAGGTATTGCACTATCACCTTATCATCGCAATCCAAAATATTCTACATCAGAACCACGGAGAAGATTTTTATGGATAGAATTTGAAGAAGAAGTTCATGATCCAAATGATATTTATTTTGCAAGAGTTTTAGCGTATGCGCCTGATCAGCTTATCAGCAATAACAATCACTATCTTGAAAAGACAGTACCTGAACCTCCTTTAAATATTGACCCGGAATATATTCGTGTTATTACGCCTGAAAGTGCAGATGATGATGCAGGCATAAATGCAATGCAACCCATGGAGGTTTCTTTGTTGAGCAATAAACATTATTTATTGCCGCTGCCGCCCGGCTTAAATGAATCTTCAGCGGAACTGTTTGGATTCTTTACTTATGAATTCAGAGTAGGGCATTCAAAAATATGGAGTACTGCGCAAGGTAGATTTGGCAGGCCTTTAAAAGCCACAGGCATACAACATCCTGCTCCAACATTAACCTGCGCAGTTAACAGGGACGAAGAAAAATTGTATGTAACCGCACCTTATGCAACCGCGGTATTCAATGGGAAAAATGTAACCGCCGACCCACCTCATACTGAGCTTTGGTGTTTATTGTACGCACAGGTAAAACAAGCTGATAATAACGATGCTGAAAAAACTTTAAAAGATTACAGGAATATACTTTTGGATGATCGTATTATGCTGCATGGTTTTAGGTTACAACACAATTTCGATAAAGAAAGTGCAGACCATATAATAGTTGAAAATCTTGCAATGCTACAGGATTCTAATGAGATGGTTAGCACAGTGCAGCCAATTACAAAAAAGATGATCATTGATAAATTGAATATCTCTGAAGTAGATTCAAAGTTTATTATGATCATTCCTTTTAAAGACCTGATGGAGCAGTCTGTAAATGCAACAAAAACGGGCACAACTTTTTGGACTAATACACAAATAAATGACCTGTTATCTGCATATGGTTTGCCTGTTGATCTACCGTTAAGTGTTTTATGTGTTGAGATATTTACAAATATTACAAATGAAAGCCAATACAGAACAAGGAATGTTTCGGCATCGAATATTTTTAAAGGAGAAAATATTCATGATCCCGCAGAACAAATTCACGAAGGTGATATCGCAATAAATAGGGCTGGTGTAATTACAAAGAAACCATTAAGCAGTGGTTTAGGTAATTACAGAATTTTGCGTACATCACCTTTGTGTGAAGTGCCATTTATATGTTGAACTGAAATAAGAAAAAATTATTTCGTCCAATTAAGCTTCACTGATTTTACATCCTGTGAGTTAGTTCCTATCTGTATTATAAATTCTCCCGGCTCCCAAACATGGTGCAGGCCTGTGTTGTAGAATTTAAGATCTTCTGTAGTGATGGTAAATGTTACATCTTTACTTTCTCCCCGTTGCAGCATTATTTTTTTAAATCCCCTCAGATCTTTTACTGATCTTGTAACACTTGCAACAGGGTCGCTGATATAAAGCTGCACTACTTCTTCACCTGCATATTTTCCTGTATTGGTAACCTTTGCTGTTGCAGTGATAGATTGATTTCCTTTTGGATTATTAGTACTAACTCTTACATCTTCATAAGAAAAAGTTGTATAGCTTAATCCGAAACCAAAAGGATATAAGGGACTGTTTGCAACATCCAAATAATCGGAACGGAATTTTTGCCATACATCTCCTTTCAGAGGACGTCCGGTATTTTTATGATTGTAGTAAATGGGAATCTGACCAACATTTCTTGGAAAAGAAATAGTTGTTTTTCCTGATGGATTATAATTCCCAAACAACACATCAGCAATGGCATTGCCTGCTTCATGCCCGGGAAACCAAACCTGCAGAATTGAAGTTGCAATTTCACTTTCCCATGGAAGTGTAAGTGGCCGTCCGCTCATAATTACCAGCACCAAAGGCTTTCCTGTTTTTGATAATGCTTTTAATAATTCTTTTTGGCTTGTCGGCAACCCAATGTCAGAGCGGCTTGCAGACTCTCCGCTCATTTCAGATGCTTCACCAATAACTGCAACAATAACATCTGCATTGTTAGCAGTTATTACTGCCTCATTAATTAATTCCTGCGGACTGCGGTTATCAATATCTACTTTTTCTCCAAACACATTTGCTTTTTTTGCCAGCGAAGTATCATCAGAAATATTTGCACCTTTTGCGTACAAAATATTTACATCGCTTCCGATAATATTTTTTATTCCATCCAAAACAGTAATCGAAAGTTGAGCATCACCCGACACAGCCCATGTGCCGAGCATATTATTTTTATTATTTGCCAATGGGCCAATTAATGCAATGGTACCTGATTTTTTTAATGGCAATGTTTGATTGTTGTTTTTCAATAATACAAATGAGTGTTCTGCAAACTCACGGGCAGACTGCCTTTTATCAATACTCAAAACTTCTTTCCTTGCCCTTGATGAATCACAATACCGGTAAGGATCATCAAACAATCCCAATTTATATTTTGCTTCCAGTATTCTTCTGCAGGCAGTTTCAATTTGTTGCAGCGTAACTTTTTTTTCTGTCAAAGATTTTTTTAGAGTAGTTAAAAAACCTTCACCCACCATATCCATATCAATTCCTGCATTTAATGCTAACGCAGAAACGGTTTTCAGATCTCCCATGCCATGTTCAATCATTTCATTTATTGCAGTATAATCAGTTACCACAAAACCTTTAAAGTCCCATTGTTTGCGAAGCACATCTGTCATCAAAAATTTATTTGCACTGGCCGGTATTCCATCTACTTCGTTAAATGAACTCATCACACTTCCGGCACCTGCATCTACAGCGGCTTTGTAAGGAGGTAAATAATATTCATACATTTTTATGCGGCTCATATCGGTTGTATTGTAATCACGACCGGCTTCGGCAGCGCCATACAACGCATAATGTTTTACACAGGCCATCACAGTATTTTTTGCAGAAAGATCATTGCCCTGGTAACCTCTTACCATAGCTGCTGCAACTTTGCTACCGAGATATGTATCTTCGCCTGCACCTTCTGCGATCCGTCCCCAGCGTGGATCACGGGCAATGTCAACCATAGGGGAGAAGACCCAAGATAATCCATCTGCAGAAGCTTCAGTTCCGGCAATCCGGGCACTACGTTCGATCATTACAGTATCCCAGCTGCACGACAAGCCAAGCGGAATGGGGAAAGTAGTTTTATATCCATGTATTACATCCGAACCAAAAATTAATGGAATATGCAAACGGCTTCCGTTTACTGCAAGTTCCTGCGCTCTTCTTATTTTATCAACGCCGATCACTCCAAACAAACCACCAACATTTCCGGCTTTTATTTTAGTTTCTACATTACTACTAACTACTGCGCCGGTTGCCACCCCACCTCCTGGGTTAAGTAAATTCAGCTGGCCAATCTTCTCATCAAGTGTCATTTTTTTCATCAGCGCATCAACATACACTTTCATCCGATAGCTATCGGATTTTGCATCTCTTGTTTGTGCATGCAAAAAATGTGTTGAAATTATTCCTGCAACAATTAAAATTTTTTTTATCATATGGTTGTGATTTATTTAATCAACATGCTACTTACTCCAACTCCAAAATTTTATTGAACAATTATTTCAATAAATAGGGTTGAATTTCTTTTTGCCATATAGCATAACCTTTTGGTGTCATGTGCAATTTATCTTCTAAAAAAATATCATCCATTGGTGTGCCATCGGGCTTAAGCATTTTGTGATAAACATCAACGAAGCCGGTCTTTGGCTTTTTTGAAAGGAACTTTTTTATCATGTCGTTTGCTGCTTCCATCTTCGGCATTAATTTTTGCCTGCTGGGGCTTGGCTTAATGCTTACAAATACAATAGATGCACGAGGTAGTTTTTTTCTGATCATGTTAAACAATTGCTCAAAGCGCCTAACAACGGTAGTTGCAGACACAGTGTCAGAGCTGGCAAGATCATTATCACCACAATAAATTAAGATCTGTTTTGGTTGATAAGGAAAAATTATATCATCAGCATAAGCACTCACATCCGGCAATAGTGATCCACCAAAACCGCGATTTATAATTTTATAACCAGGAAAATAATTTTGAACATCTGTCCATTTTCTAAAGGAAGAACTGCCTACAAAAAGTATTGCATTTTTAGGCGGCGGATTTATGCTGTCCTGTATTTTAAAATTTTGTATCTCATCCCAAAATGCAGGATGCGTTTGTGCATATAAATTTTGAGTATAAAAAATAAATAAGAAAAGAACGATCGTAGTTTTTATGTATGTAAGCATAATTAATTATTTACTTTAATAACTTTTGTTCTTGCTGAAACTCCGGCCTCACCCCAGCTCCCTCTCCGATAGAGAGGGAGCGGTACTGCGATGCAAATCCAAACATTTGTTCTTCCATCTCAACTGATTAACTTTATCAGCATATCATGCAATTTTTCATTTGCTTCTTACTTATCCTTTTTAAGGTACTACTTTTATTACCCTTGTTCTTGCTGAGGTACCATTCTCATTTATTGCTTCTATACAAAAATAATAAGGCATGTTTTTATCCATCGCTTTAAAATAATATTCGTTTGCTGAATGCACCATGATGCAATTGTACAATTTATCCGGTGCAATTCCTGTATAAATATTATAGGCAAATGCATTATCAACAGGGCTCCATTTTATCCATGCACTGCGTGGATCTTTTTCAGTTCTTAAAACAAGGAAAGTCTTTACTGTATCAGGTTTAGCGCCATTGCCATTTCCAAAAACACGAAATCCGCTGAGCGCAAATTTTCCTGTCGGCATGTGAATATTTTCCAACTTTAAAAATCTTGTTTGTACAGGTTGTTGCAGTTCAACATAATCATGAGGAACGTCAGTTTTGTTATTGCTTTTATCAACTAATACATTCCATACTTTTCCATCTTTCGATTCATAAATTTTATATTGATGAAAAACTCCCAATGACTTCCCTAGAAATTCTGCATCCTGATCAGCATAATTTATTTGTATTGCATTTACTGTTGAAATATTTCCAAGATCGGTTTGTATCCATTCACCTTTGTTTGCAGACTTTGCACTCCAATATGTTTTTATATTTTCATCTACTGCAAAGTTTGGATAATAACTTCCGAGTGTTGATGAAATTGTAACCGGTTTGTTGTAATTCAAAAGCATCCAGCCGGTAAAAGCCCCTCCACCGGAGGGGTTGGGGAGGCTGTGCGGATAATCCCCAAATGCAGCATCCATATACATCACATCATCTTTATCAAAACCTGCCGGCCAGATGCCGATCCTTCTTTCAAAATTATTTTTTACTGAAATTGCAATGGTTGATACATGCCACCAATTATTATAAACATCCTGGAAAGTTGAACCATGTCCGGCGCCTCTTGCAAAGCCGTTAGGCTTGTAAGAGAATGGCAATGACTGTGGAGTAAAAGGCCCCAATGGGTTATCACCAACAACAACGCCATCTGCATATCCACTGAACTCAGTACCGGGTGCTCCATATTGTAAATAATATTTTCCATTATGTTTTGTCATCCAGGAGCCTTCAATAAAAGGGTCAAGAAAAGTATCATCCATGTATTCTCCAAAACGCTGCCAGCCATATCTCCACTCTTCCAGAAAATACATTTCTTTTCTTGTGCCGATTGGTTGTAATGTTTTCCGGTTTAATTCAATTCCATAAACAGGATAGCGGTTACTGCTACCGTTATACATGTACAACTTTTCATCATCATCCGTAAAAAAAGCAGGGTCCCATCCGCCAATTTCAAATGAATCAACCAAAGGTTTCCACTTATTACTTTTTGGATCAGTGCTCATCCAAATTGTAAAATTATTGGTGTAGGTAGAACCGAATACGATCATTGTATCGCCGATAATTCCAACTGCGGGTGCACACAATTCATCATAGCCCGCATTCCAGGGACGCAAAAATTTACGTGAAATAAAATTCCATTTCAGCATGTCACTGCTCCACCAATAACCCCATTGGTTTGTTGAGAATAAATAATAATCGTTCTTATACTTCACTATCACAGGATCTGCTGTGGCTCTGTGTTTGCCCCATTCTGAAAAATTTGGAATAGGAGTGTAGCCGTAATCAATATTTATGGGATTGCAATAAGTGGTTTGCTTATGTTGAGCGAATGAAATGTTTATCACAAGTATCAAACAAACTTGTATAAGAATTATTTTCATTATCATTTTTTTGCCGTTTTAAAACCAATCCTTTCTCTGTTTGCCCACATTTTCTTATGTATTTCCTTATCCATTTTATCATCTAAAAGACTTTCCAATGCTTCATAAATTTGAGTTAACTGTTTATCATGATTGCCAACGGTTTGTTTTAATTCGATTATTTGCAATGCAAGATCTTTGTAATTAACGGCAAATTGTCTTAACGATATAAAAGCTCTTACGATTGCAATATTCATTGCAACGGCTTTATCACTTTTTAAAATGGCAGCTAACATGGTTACTCCGTGCTCTGTAAATGCATACGGGAGATATTTTGAATATTTTCCTCTACCACTCATCTCTAAGGTCACAATTTGTGACCTTAGAGATTTTCCAATATGCTGTCGTGCTAAGCGAGGTTCTTTTTCTTTGGTCACAAATTGTGACCTTAGATATTCCCATTCTTTTCTGGTAAGTCGAAACATAAAATCTTTTGGGAAACGGCCAATATTTCGTTTTACAGCCTGATTTAATACTTTAGTTTCAACATCGTACATTTCAGCAAGATCAAAATCAAGCATAATTTTTTGCCCTTTTATCTCATAAATTTTATTTTGAATTATTGTTATCTCCATATTTTTTTATTTAAGATATGGACTTTTAAAATTTAACTTTTTCAATCCTGCCTGTATCTCAGGGCAACTCATAAATAATTTCCATAACAAACCGCTGCGATAGTTTTCCATCATTACCACAATGGGGCCTTCATCAATGGCAAGATATGATTTTGCAAACCAGTTTTGTGTTTCGTTAAAGGCATCTGTAAAACCGTATTTATTCCATATCTTATCTCCCATATCAAAATAAAAATGTTTAAGTGCTTTCATTGAAAATTCAGGGGTATAAGGAAATGCAGAGAGGGCAGCAGTTGGCGTTATTGTTCCGAAATCATTGGTTGGAGAATGTGCATTATAGCCATTGTAGGTGTCACTGGCAGTAAGTCCCCAGCAATTTTCACCATAGCCTTTAAACTTTTTTGGATTATCAATACAGTAAGCATGATTGATAAGCG
>JANXQO010000150.1 GCA_025353485.1 Chitinophagales bacterium | reverse complement strand
TCTTCTCTTATCTTATTTTATCAAAACTCTTTTATCAACTGATCCGGTTGAACGAATAAATCTCAACTGTAAATCTTAACGTAACAATAGTTTTTAATACAAAAGAAATGATAAATAAGATTGTGATTTTGATATGTATTGCTTTCACTTTCACAAATTATAAATGTTCAAAAAATAATATCCAGGTAAAAGTTTAAATAAAAAGGAAACATTAATTAATCCGAACATTGATACGAATTTTTTTAAAGAGTACGAAAGGATGGGAATTGTATTGTTGGTTCAGCGAGACTGGAATTATTAATTAGTTTTTGGGAAAAAATAATTATTTGGTTTGATGACAGCAAACGATTACAAAAATTGAAGCCTTCAATTATGGATTAAATATGAATTTCGTATTGTGCAAATCAAAAAATAAAAAAATTTACTTCAAAAAATGTTCAGGTATCCTTTCCCCTGATAATCTTCTCCAATGATTTATATTTTGTACGGTAACGATTCATAAATATAAATTACATACTTTGGTTTGAGTTGGCACAATCAGTACAAATAAAGCAGACAAGGATACTATGGGGAATATTTCTTGCGATATGTTTATTTGCCGGCACATTATTCTCAATAAACATTCTTAAATTTTCCGGCATAACAGGCATTTCAGAGTCCTCTTCACTAATCATTTCCCGTTTGTTGCAGTGGCTTTGCCTTTTTATATTATTTGCTTATATAAGAAATATAGAGCATCAAAAATTATTATTATGGCGGCCTAAAAAAACTTCCATAATATTTTATATAGTTTCCTTTTTTCTATTGATCATTTCCATCTTTGCTGTTATAATTATTCTTAAGAAGATTGAAAGCCTTTATGGCCTTAATGAGAACAGTGAACGGCTTAAAACGTTGTTGGATATCTTCAGAAACAATACTCCATTGTTGATTTTTACAGTATTCACAGCTGCGGTAATTGAGGAATTATTGTTTAGGGGATACCTGATTCCAAGACTTCAATTGCTTTTTAAAAATGCATATGTACCGATAATTATTTCCTCGATCCTTTTCGGACTGGTGCATGTTGGGTTTCATAATATTTCTCAAATGATCAATACAGGATTTATTGGTTTGATCCTAGCAATTCACTTTTCAAAATACCGAAATATATATATTTTGATAGTCGTTCATTTTGCTATTGATATTATAGGTGTTTACACAGCGCCTTAAAAACTTCATATCAATTTTCGAACGGTTGCTGTTTGCTTTACAGGTATTTTAAAACATGAAACATAAAAGATTGATCCCACGTGAAAATCTTTAAATAAATCCTGAATAATTAATTCTTAATTTTTAAATAAGTAAATTATGTTGCAATCTTTCCTGTATATCAACATTATTCTACAGTTAAATACTTCTTTATCGGTTTGAACATACGTTAACAGTGTAACAAAACAACAATCCTTACGTATAGTACTAATAAAAAATCAGCATAAAAAATTATGAGATTTTTCCTTTGGTTTATTCTGTTTAATAATATTGTTTGTTGCTCTGCTCAACGAAGTACTAATTATCAAAAGCTTATTAATAAGGTAAATAAAGATGAAAAGTTTACGGGTATGATTGTTCTGGTTAAAAAAAGCAAAGGTTATTCATGGAAAGGCGCTACCGGGCTATCTTCCATAGAGAATAAAATTGCAATGAAAACTAATGCACTTTTTCAGATTGGGAGTACAACAAAATTAATTACTGCTGTTTCAATACTGAAGTTAATAGATGATGGAAAACTTAGTATAGATGAGAAGGTTATTAATATATTGGATACAATGCTGGTAGGACCCATACCTTATATTCAGGAAATTACGATCAGTCAGTTATTAAATCATACCAGTGGAATTTACGGGACTAACAATAACTTGGAATATATTAATACAGTCATTGGTACGGAGGCAGGTAAAAAAAGGGAATGGGAGCCTGAAGAGCTAATAGCGCTGGCGTATAAGGGCAAAAACGAGCCCTTTGGTAAACCTGGAGAAGGAGTATTTTATGGAGATGTGAATTATATATTATTAGGATTAGTGGTAGAAAAAATTTGCGGCGTTCCTTTAAAAGAATATGTAAAGAAAAATATTTTTAAAAAGCTGGGTTTGAGAAATACATTTTATATAACTGATTTTGCTGATTTTGAAAAAACAAAACCCCAAAATACTGTGAATGAGTACATGTATTTATCAAAAGAGATTAAAGATTTTATTATACCAAGCCCAATATTTCACCGGATAAATGATTCCTTATTAAATACCAGCTCTGCTCCTGAAAAGATTGATGCAGCCGGAGGTATTTTAAGCAGCATTGATGATTTGGGCACATTGGGAGAGGCTTTCTTCAAGAAAAATTTTTTATCCAAACATGCCATGAATTTATTATATGAATTTTCTACAGGGATTGAAAAGGAAAAAATCAATAAATCAAAGCAGGGACCTTTACGTGTTTTAAATAAAAATTATGGTATTTTATTTCTATCAGAAGGCGATGGCCCAGGAGGCGGAAACACTCTGTTGGCTTATCATCCGGGATCTCAAACAATTATTGCAGCGCATGTTAATATTTTTGGATTATGGACAGAAAAGGAATCAATAATTGATAATATAATTCCAGAATTAATTAAATAAAAAAATATCTGGCGTTGTAACCTTATTAGTATAAGCGAACATAATTTACCTGTAAGAATATTACTGATATGGCGTGTAGTCATAATAAAAAAACAACAGGCATTATTCCACAGGTGCATTAAGGTTATTATCTCTTTCTTCTTTATTTTGTTTGAATTCAAGCTTACCAAATTTCCATGTAAAGTTCAACCCAAAAGATCTGAAAGGAATTTTGCGGCTGTTGATTGCAGTAAAGTTTGATCCAAACAATTTTGTATTCTGCACAACATATTTATTAAATGGATTAGTGGCGGTAAAGGCTATACTTCCTTTCTTATTCCAGAATTGTTTGCGGATGGCAATGTTATAAGAAGTGAAAGAAGGATAATTTCCCTGTGCCTCATGCCTTGCCGAATTAAAGTTTCCAAAAAATTCCCCTGCAAGAGTTGGCGTTACCTGATAAGTAGTATTAATATTAAAACGATAATTAAAACTGTTTGAATTAAATCCCGGATCAATCTGATTGACGGTATGCCTGTGAAAAAAGAAAACGTTAGACCTCACACTAAACTTACCTGAAATATGAAGATCAGCGAAGAAATTAATACCTGCATTTTTCTCGGTTCCAATGTTTTGGCGTGTATTTACTGATACATTTGTATAAGTTGAATCTCCGACCTTAAAAGAAGGATAATAAATTATATACGGTTGAATATCATGTTGGTTAATGCGGTAAAATAAATTAACCATAAATGAACCTACCTTTTCTATTTCTTTACTATAACCAAGCTCAACCCTGTGGCCTATTTCGGGCTGTAAATAAGGATTACCAGCTGATAGATTTTTAGCATCATTGGTGTTTATAAAAGGATTCAGGTCATGGTAATCCGGCCGCTCAATTCTTTTTGAATAACTAAGTTTTATATTTTGCTTATCCCCGATATTTTTAGATAAATAAATGGAAGGAACAAAAGTATTATAACCGGGAACTTTAACCTGTTGAATTGCATTTGAATAATACGAATTAATCCCCGTTCGCTCATACCTGCCTCCCAATTTTGCCTTTACTAATTTCCCAATAGGAAAGCTGATCTCAGAATAAAAAGCATATACCTTTTGATGGTAGTCAAGATTGTTTGATAAAGAAGAGTTGAATAAATATTGCTTTAAGTTTGGTTGATACCGCATTACTGATGAAGTGCTGTTGATATCATAAAAACTTATTTTACTGCCAACACCAAGGGTAACATCCTTCATTATGGGTTGTGAATAATCAGCTTTAATTTCAGTCTCCTTTACATTGCCCGGGTTAACACTTTGCGTTCCATAATATAAAGAATCCTGCGGCAACAAAAACTGAATGTTGTTACCATTGGAATTATCATTACCAAAACTTGAATTTATATTAATCTCCAGTTCCTGGTCTTCTTTATTAAATTTCCTCTTATAATTTAAGCCTGCATCCATATTGTGAAACCTGAAATTATTATTGGTATTAATGGATGATAAGATATTCCCTATTACATTACCCGTATAATATTGCTGGTTCTGTATGGTAAAGCCGCCATTGTTATTACCAAAATGATTATATGATATTGATCCGGAAAAGTTATTCTTTTTTTGAAGAGTCCAGTCAAACCCAAGCCCTGTTTGATATCCGGTTCTTGAAAAATGGCCATATCCAGCCTGGTGAAGATTTGTTTGTTGGTTATAACTGTCCATAGTATACCTGTCAGAAATGAAGGGAACAGCCGATCTCAATCTTTCATTGCCACTCACAAATGCATTCATCCCAAAAGTTCCATTTCGCACATTAAAATTCAATGATCCGTTTTCCTGCAATGTACTTGCGGTTAATGAAATATTTCCGTTATATCCTTTTGCTGTGTTAGATTTAAGAATGATATTAATAATGCCGCCCATTCCTGCTGCATCATATTTTGCCCCGGGATTGGTTATCACTTCAATACTTTTTATCTGGCTTGCAGGTATAGACTGCAAAACATCTGTTATACTACTTCCGAATGCTGATGAGGGTTTTCCATTTATCAGGAATCTTATCCCGCCGCTGCCGGCAAGCTCTACATTTCCATCAGCATCTACTGATACCTGTGGTACTTTTTTAAGAACATCAGTAGCAACACCTGTTTGAGATGTAATATCCCGTTCAGCATTAAATACCATTTTATCTATCTTATTTTCAATAATTTTCCCCTGCGCAACAATTATTACACCCTGTAATACTCCTGTCTTTCTGCCCAGCAAAACAGTTTTAAGAGTGGTATTCCTATTAACTGTTACCTGTTGTATTGTGTAAGAATTATAGCCAATGTATTCAAAAATTATATTGAATACGCTGTCTCTTACATCAGTTATTGTAAAAGAACCGGTCTTATCAGTTGTACCGCCGTTTACGGGTTTGCTTTGTTTGTTAAAAAAAAGTGTGACTGTTGCATATTCAAGAGGAGCTTTGGATACGGAATCAACAACTTTCCCTGTGATAGTATTTGTTCCTTTAGGCTGTGCATAAGCTGCAAAAAGGTTCATCAATAATAGTACGGAAACAATAAATCTCTTCACTAACTTTTTATTTGCGTGCAAAGGTATTTTGTAAATTTGAGGAAATTTTGGCTTTTTGATGAAATTCGGTATTCTTCCTTCATACTGTCAGAGACGTAAAATACATAGTTCCATAATGCTTCAAATTGTTCTGCTTCATCAAAGTGATTTGATGAAAAAAAAGGCACGGGTAGGCTATGATGCTGCGCATGACTGATTTAAATAATAAATTTATAGAATGAAAAAAGACCGGGAAGATATCAGTTTTATTATTTATTTTAAATTTCTTAAAGATGAGAAAAAAATGGTTGTGTTTACATTTGATGTTTGTACTCCTTAATGTTTGGAGTTGTGAAGTAACAGCGCAGGACATTCAAATTGTAAAATCTCCTGCAGATAGTGGAATAAAGGAACTCCGAAACCAACACGATCTTAAGCTTACTACCCTAATAGTACCTGGGACACTACTCCTGTATGGAGCACTAAAACCTGCCGTTAGAGGTATTAGTAATCTTGATAATGATATTCTCGAACATATAAAAAAAAGTCAGCCAGGTTTTCATACTAATGCCGAGGAATATCTTATGTGGGAACCTTCAGCATCGCTTTATATTATTGATGCTTTTAAACAAAGAACCAAAAACAGTTTTAAGGAGCATCTGTTCTTAGATGCAGGATCTATAATAGTTACCGGAGGAATTGGTTATTTAATGAGAAAGATTTCGGGAAATATTAAAGTATATAACATGCAGGGTACGAAATTTCCTTCCGGCCATACCGCAAATGCTTTCAGGGGGGCAGAAATTTTACATCAGGAATTGAAATACAATTATAAACTATTTAGCTATTCCGGATATGTCGCAGCGGTTGCTGTGGGCATTCTCAGAATTTATAATAAAGATCATTTACTTACAGAAGTACTTGCAGGTGCCGGGCTGGGCATCATTTCTTCTAAACTCACTTATTGGATTTTTGATAAAGTAAAATTTCATAAGAGATAATCCCTTCCGTCCTTTTGATATTTATTGTCTGACATAACATAAATTTTTTATGGTTTTCAATTGCATCTATTTTCCTAATATTTTATATTATTTTTCGGTATGTGCTAAATGACAATTATATTATTTGGAAGATATTTTAAATTTTCTATTTCATCCTTACATTTATTAACACCAAATATTATCCTGGATGCAGGCAGCCAGTAAAATGTCCCAAATAATCTATCCCTGGAATTCCATAAAATTTTACCATTACCGCATTAGAAATATCTTATTGTAAAGAGTAAAAAAGGCGGCAAGAATTATTAAACAAACTATAAAAAAATAAGCCTCTTAAAGATCTTGAAAAATATTAAATAGTTGTGCGCCGACCTTTTAAAAATGTTTTATTGATCCCTAGTTAATAATTTTTTTAAATAAAAAACCCCACATTTAAGGTGGTTTTTGCTAACTTTTTAATTTAAGTTGGTACTAATGGTTATCATCTCTCTCATCTCTGTCTCTTCTATCCCTGTTATTTCTGTTATTTGAATTCTGTTGATTATCGTATTGATAATTTCTGTTTTTTCTGGAATAATTTCTATTCTGACGATTATTTACCTGGTCATCATAATCATTATCATTATCATTATCATTACCCCGGTTATTTCTCCTGTTCCAGTTACCATTATTTTGCGGATAATTATTTCTGGGATAGTTGGAAGCATTGGGATTGTAAACCTGCCCATTAGGATATGCAATAGTACCATCAGGATAAGCTATAGTGCCATTAGGATATTTACGAGTTCCATCAGGGTAAACGACACTTCCGTCAGACATAGTTCTGGTTCTGTTCTTATTTGATCCGAATATAGAACCAAGTATCCCCCCGTTTCTATTGGTATGATTAGGATAAACGACGGTACCATTTGGAAGTTGCCTGGTTCCATCAGGATAGATTACAGTTCCATCAGGTAATCTTGTTTGTGATGAAGCGGTAAGGGAAGTAAACAAAGTTATAACCACTATACTTAGGGTTAATACCATTTTGTTATTTAACGTGAGTTCGATTTAAGGATGTCAGAATTACAGGCAAAGTTGTAATGATTGAGAATTATCTGTTTGAAAATGACTAGCTAATGAAGGTTTTTTGGGCATGAAATGATAGGCACCGATTGCAGAAAAAATATTGA
>JANXQO010000054.1 GCA_025353485.1 Chitinophagales bacterium | reverse complement strand
CAACTTTAAAGTTGATGTTGTTTACCACGCCATTTTCGAATCCTGGCAGATTTGTTGGGTCAATCAGGTAATTACTTAACTTATAACGCGTGTAGTTAATTCCCATTGATAGTGAGAAATAATCATCGGGCCATTTTAATTGTTTGCCTAAAGAAACTCCGAAGCCTGTTGTTTTTATATAAGATGAATCTGCATATACATTGGAATAGCGACCTGTAAAAGGATCGTATGCATTTGCGTATTTGGTATTGTAATAACTTATTGTAAAAGAATTTCTCTTTTTACCACCTAACCAGGGTTCAGTAAATGAAAAATTATAAGACCGATAGGCTTTGCCATTGCTTTGTACTCTTAAACTAAGCTTCTGCCCATCACCTGTGGGTAGTGGAGACCATGCCGTTTTCTTAAAAATATTATTTATAGAAAAGTTATTGAACGTTACACCAAGTGTTCCGGTTAAACCTATGCCACCACCAAAACCTGCGGATAGTTCTAACTGGTCAGAGGATTTTTCTTCAAGGCCCCAGTTTATATCAACTGTTCCGTTATCAGCGTTTGGTACAACACCGGGATTTATTTTTTCAGGATTAAAAAAACCTAACTGGGATAATTCTCTTTGCGTACGAATGATATCAGCACGGCTGAATTTTTCACCGGGTATTGTTCTTAATTCACGCCGGATTACATATTCTTTTGTTTTATCATTACCGGAAATTCCAACGTTTCCAATAGTAGCCTGTGGTCCTTCCACAATGCGTATCTCATGATCAATTGTGTCGTTATAAACGGCGGTTTCAACCGGATCTATCCTGAAAAATAAATACCCATCATCCATGTATAAACTGCTTATATCTCCACCTTCCTGAGAAGCCTGTTTTCCTAATCTCTTATTAAGCGTTTCAACATTATAGGTTTCACCTTTTTGAATGCCCAGGAAAACACTTAATAATGAATCAGAATATTTTGTATTTCCTCTCCAGGTAATGTTTCCAAAATGATATTTATGCCCCTCCTGCAATTTTATTGCAACATTCATATCCCCTTTATTATTGTAATACTGCGTATCAGCAACAATAACAGCATCTCTGTATCCCTGAGAGTTGTAAAAATCAAGGATCTTATTTTTGTCCTCAGTATATTTTTTATCATTAAATTTTGCAGAGGCTAACTTAAAACGGAAGTATGGATCTACCAGTTCCCTGGTTTTTGATGGAGACAGGTAACCATTCTCTTTTAGATAATTTTTAAAAGAAAGGCTGCTATTTTTATCTGAATAGGGATTTATAAGTTTTGCCGGATTTAGTGTTAACCGGCTCATTTCTTTTGTTCCTTTCATTTGCTTTTTAAGCTTCGCATCTGATACATTATCGTTGCCTCCAAAAACGATCTCATTAATCTTTACTTTATTTTTCTTATCAACCATAAAAGTTAACAGAACTGAATTACTGACAGAGGTATCTTTTTTTTCAGCTACCTGAACCTCAATATTTCTATACCCTTTTTCTACAAAAAACTTACGGATGTTTTCCTCCGCAGAGCGCTTCATATTTTCTGTAACTACTCTGCCTTTTACAAGCCCTGTTTTAGCGACAAGATCATCAGCCTCAGATTTTTTAACGCCAACAAATTTAAAATTTGATAACCTCGGTCTTTCCGTAATACTAATTTCAACATAAAGGTTTTTTCCTATCAATTTGGTAAAATATACTTCTACGTTGGATATAAGATTTTGCTTCCATAAATTATTTATTGCTTTACTAAATGCATCGGCACCGGGAATCATTACTTTATCGCCAACTGCAAGCCCGGAAATTGACACAATAAGATTTGCATCGAAAGATTGTGTACCCGAAACTTTTATAGCGGCAATTATATATTCTTTCGGGGTTTTGGAATTAAAAATATTTTCAAGCTCCACATTTACTGATGTGGGAACTGTGTCTTTTACGATTTGAGCGCTGGTGGTTTTGGTAAGTAAAACGATGACAACGAAGAAAAAAATCCTGTAAATTTTGGGCATTAAAAATCAATTTTATCAGGGCGGCAAGATACTGGCAATAATTAAAAGTATTTGTTAAATAGTTTAACAAAAATCCCTACAAAACCTGTTCTGTATTGTTTTTTATCTGTTCTGCGGTTTTGCCAAACCTTCGTTCTCTTTGCTGGTAATCAATAATGGATTGGTACAAATTTTCCTTTCTGAAATCGGGCCATAATGTGTCTGTAAAATATAATTCTGTATAGGCTAATTGATACAACAAAAAATTACTTATTCTGAATTCTCCACTGGTTCTTATCATTAATTCGGGGTCGGGAAAATCTGCTGTGGTTAAATATTTTTTTAAAGTATCCTGTGTTATATCTTCTATATTTATTTTATTACTTTTTACGTCAGCAGCAATTTTTTTCACTGCATCAGTTAACTCCCACCTGCTGCTGTAACTTAAGGCCATTACAAGATTAAGCCCTGTATTATTTTTTGTTTCACCTATGGCATCATCCAATTCTTTTTTTGCAGCAACAGGCAGCATTTCAAAATTTCCAATCACATGCAGCCTTATGTTATTTTTATTAAGCGTGGCTACTTCCTGCCGTATGGTATCAATAAGCAACTCCATTAATCCTGTTACCTCATCTTTTGGCCTGTCCCAATTCTCGGTACTAAATGCATATAAGGTTAGAAATTGAACGCCTAATTCTGCACAGCCTTCTACTATATTGCGAACACTTTCCACTCCATGAAAATGTCCGAAAAGTCTGTCCTGGCCTTTCTCTTTAGCCCATCTTCCGTTACCATCCATAATGATAGCAATGTGGCGTGGAAGCTTTTTAATATCTATATCCTCAATACCCATTATGGTGGAAAAATTGAAGTCAGGCAATTGCCTGACTTATAACAAAAGTAATAAAATAGTCTGAACCTTGATTTGGGTAGATTATAAGATTAAATGGATTAAGGATAGAATTTAAAATTTTGGCATTTTTTTACTACTTTTTTTAATCCACCCAAATCAGACTCAAATATTACGTTGCTAATTCTTAATTAACTTCCCTTTTATAATATCATTTTCTTTTTGTGCTGAGAACATATAAATCCCTGCCGGAAGATTAGATAAATTAATGCTGCTTGTGTTTATTGCCTCAGCTATCTTCTTCCCCTGAGGATCATAAATATTTATGCTGTTTAAAATTAAAGGAAAATTGTTCTTTTTAAAATTAAACACACCATTGGAAGGATTTGGAAATACAACAGTACCACCCGGCAAAAAAGGTAATACAGCTGCCTCAGGTTTTGGTTCTGCATAAATTTCTATATTCGAAATATTGGCAAAGCAAAAATTGTATTCCCTCATTTGTGTAACCTGCCAAAAATTTGCTGCATCGGATGAAGGAACAGAAATTTTATAAAGCGAAGAATCAAAAGGAGAAACTTCTATATCAGGATTTTTGCCATGGTTATCTTTTATTCCAAACGCACTTTCAACTTTATCGGGAGTTAAACAGCTATTGGTGTAACACGCATTATTAATACTGAAGTACAATTGGCTGATGTTAGGAACATAAAAATATTTTGGCATACTCTTCAAATTATCACTGTGATAATTCTCTGCCCCTTTTCCATAAAATGGTCCTTTAAAAAATGTATTGCCATTTGTAGTTATAACAAGATCGCAGGATGATTTAAATTTTGATACAACAGATAGTTTGTATAAACCTACAGAAGGAATATTGAAATTTATATTCTCAAGAATTTTTTCCCGTGTTAAAGTTTCATCTTTAATTACTACTAAACCCTTATCTGCAGCTTCCACAGTAAAGTTTAAATAACTGTATCCCGGCATTTCAAAAGTTGGAATGCAATGAATGTTTACCATTCCCGCGGCAGGCGCATAAAAATAAAATTCACACCTGTTAGGATAATTGAATCCATTTGTATAGCCTATGCCAACATTAATTTTATCCATGGGTTTTAAGCCGGCAACAGTTAATTTATTAATTATATCAACTGCATTATCAAATTTAAAATCAGTAACAGAGGAGGCGTATTTAACTAAATCTTCAGAAAAATTATTATTTATTTGTTCATTAGAAATTAACGTCAGGTTTCCGTTCCTATAAGCTGATCCGTTAATTGTATTATAGCTTTTATAAAAAGCACTTGTATCAGGATATTTATTTACTATATCATAGATTAAAAAATAACTGTTTACCAACTGCAGCTTATTTATTTTAGCCAAATACAAACAAAGGTTTGCAGCTTTTTCAGTTTTATTTTGGTAAGATTTGTTTTGCTCTATAAAATCATAATACAAAATAATATAATGAATATATGCTTTAAATTCCTGTAGCCTGGCAATAACTTCTGCGCCTGTATTTTGTGATGCGGTAACAGTTTTATATAACTCCTGTAAAAACAGCGGAATTTTATATTTGTTATCATTTATAAATTTACCTCCAAGCATTACATTATCATCCCCCCAATAATTTAATAATTGTTTTATATGCACTGCTATATTTGCAGGAAATAAATTAGATGTAAATTCATTTAAACTGCTGTCAATATTTATATCATACTGCAAATAACGGTTGCCTGCAAAAAGAAACGGTAAGGATGCAAATTTTGCCGGCGAAGCTTCAATTACAATTCCCTGCCCGTTATTTTGTTTTATTCTTGCTAACGTATTTTTGTAATTGTTTAAAGAAAATATTGGCGTTTCGCCTGTCCACTGCGGAATATTCATATAATCATATTCAGAGATATTTGAATATTTTTTATACCAGCGACTTAATAATCCAACGGGGCTCGTTTCTGATTGAAAGGCAGATGCCACAACCTGCACATCAATATTTTTATTGATAGGGATGCCGTAGGAAGGAACATCTGCATGACCAGAGTATGCATAACATTGAAAATGCTTTTCAGGTAATAAATTATTTATTTTAGATGCAGTAAAATTTGCCAATATAAATTGCTGATCACTGGCATTGGGATAAGGATTACCATTATAATTTTCTGCTGCACAACCTAAATTATCTGTAGAGTTGCCCCATGCAGAACCATCTGGCACTTCAATACCAATATACCCGTTACCATAATTAAAATTGTAATAATAATTTTTATATAAAGCAGGGTCGCTGGTAATACTGTTTTTATAAATTGTATACTGTTTTAAAATTGCTGATGCCCAATATTCTTTTGCATTATTATTATTTATATCAGGTACCGATTGTGAAGTTGCTATTCTTACCCCATTATTACAGGCAATGTAACATGGATTTGCCTGGAGTGTTGAAAGATATTCTGTGTTTACAATATCTCCTCTATGCCCCGTAAACCTGTAGGCTCCATTCATATTATTACGCCGCTGATATTGGGACCATTCATGGCCGTTGTTTCCAAAATATGAATCTCCAAAAAATGCATCCTGATCCATTACCCATTTGTTATATCCTCCGCTAATAAACCAATTATTGTATTTATACTTTTGTACAACCGTTTTGTTTTCCTGTTTATAAGGTGAGGAAAGGATTGGTATTTTTTCCCATAGCGATCCCGGTAAATAAAATCTAAACCCTAATTCATTTAAATAATTATAAATCCCAAAGCATAGCCCTACATCCTGCGCTGCAGAAAATTTAATAATATCACCACTGCATTCAATTTTGCAGGCCTGACTATTTATCATGGCAGAATCATAAATAAATACAAAGCCCGATTGAGGTATTGAAGTATATTCCCTGGCAGTTACCCTGCTGTTGGGTATTGCTTTACTAAAAAGGCCTGCAACATCTATAGCGGTAAATTTAAGTAAGTCAGAAGATTGTGAAGGATAGTAAATCGTTTGGGCACGCAGCGTAGTTACACAGCATATTAACATTAAAAAAATAATGCGTTGCCCAAATTGCAAAGCCATAGTTTCAAAATTTGTGATTTGAGAAAACTATGTCTTTCAATGGATGATGGAATCAAAACACAACTATTCCTGATCTTAAGAATAGCAGATGAAATAACCTTTCAGCGGAAGATGGAAATAACTATATGCCTTGATGAGGCTTAATAAAGGATAATGAGGAAATGATTGCTTTAAGTGGGGTAGCGTAAAAATAATAGAAATTATTAAACAATCAAATCTAAATTGAAATAAAATATCAGTGTTTTACAGGGGGGCATTTGTAAGAAGTTAAATTAAAAGACAATCCAACTTCAGCAATCAGGTATTGATCTTTTTGTTTGCTAAATCCCCGCTGGCGACCTTCCACGCCAATAGGCTCGCCTGTTTGAAAAGAACGGTCCTGTAAGATTGAAGCAATAGAAGGCGCTCCCGTAGGAGATGGAAATTTATCTACCCCGATATAGGTTGTGCTTACATCATCTAAATAATCTGTAGTTGTAAAACGATGGGCAATTTCAAAAGAAAAATTTAAATTTTGATTGATGCTGTATTTAATTCCTATACCGATGGGAAAGCAAATGGACATTGTACCATAGGCTTTTCTGTTCTGGTAAAAAGTTTGTCCTTCGGTATTTAACGGACGAAGAAAATATTTTTGCCCCTGGTAATAAGCATAAGGATCATAACTAAAAACTCCAACTCCCAGCGTTACATAAGGTGTAAAAAGATGATCAGGATCATCAGGGATAAATTTAAAAAAATTAAAATCTCCCTGCAATGCAATTTCCCAAACATTGGTGTTGAAGCTTAAATTTCTTCTCTTCTGATAATCATTTTTACTATAAATATCACTATATCCTAATTGAAGATAGTGAGCTGAAATTCGCAACCCTGTATAATTACCAAACTGTTTTCTAAAAAAACCACCTACAGCAATTTTAGGGCGGTTAATTGCAGCCCTGGTATTTAGATCACCAAAATAATGTGCTGCACCAAGTGTAAAACCAAATTGTCCTTCCTGCACATCTGAGTATTGGGCATTGGCATTACTAATACTTAAAAATAAAAGTATCGCAACTAATATGGGTAATTTGTTTTTCATTGAGTGCAAAATAAACGAAAAAGATAAGTTTTTATTAAAATAAAGAAAGTTAAAATTAATCGTGAAACCGAAGAAGTAAAACGTGAGCATTTCACGATTCATCTTTCACGTTTACCTTTTGTATACAATATAATAGTACAAACGTAACCATCAGTTTCTTTTATCCAACCCCCACGAAAGTTTATTTCGCAGCGTTTGCAAAAAATTATTCTCATTAAGCCTGATAAGATTGATACCAAAAGACTCTTTTTTTACGGCAAGCTGAACATCTTTATCTACAATTTCCCGGCGGCTATCCAATGTACAAAGAAACCCGTCTGTTCTTCCTTCTATTTCAAAAGAAATTATATTATCATCTGGCACAATTATAGGCCTGATATTAAGATTGTGCGGCGATACAGGAGTAATGACAAAACTTGCTGATTCCGGAAAAATTACCGGGCCATTACAACTTAAGGAGTAACCTGTAGAACCGGTTGGCGTTGCTACAATTAAACCATCTGCCCAATAGGTGTTTAAAAATTCACCATTAAGATAGGTGTGAATTTTTATCATTGGTGATGTATCTTTTTTGTGAATTGTTATTTCATTTAAAGCATAGGGCACTTTATCAAACAAAGGCATGTTGGCATCAAGGTGCAACAACGTTCTTTTATCAAGCATGTAGCTTCTCTTAACTAAAGCCTCTACTGCTGTATGCACTTCATCTTTACCTATGCTTGCTAAAAAACCCAGCCTTCCATAATTTATTCCCATAACCGGAATGCCGGAATCTCTTACAAAAGTTACTGTATC
Organism: Chitinophagales bacterium; assembly: GCA_025353485.1. Taxonomy (GTDB): domain Bacteria; phylum Bacteroidota; class Bacteroidia; order Chitinophagales; family Chitinophagaceae; genus Ginsengibacter. The sequence continues at coordinate 32,526 of JANXQO010000054.1, read as the reverse complement.
CAATAAAGTACCATCACCCCCCAAACTGATTATGCAATCAATGTCATCTACAAGATCTTCAGCGCTATTAAAGGTGGAATATTTATCGCCAAAATTTATGGTAGAATAAAACATGTTGAAAAAATCCTGAAAAATTACAGGCTCAATTTTATAAGCAGCCAGTTCACTTAGCAAGAGCTTTATTCCATTTTGCTGGTCGGCATCCAAACCCCTGCTGTATATAGCTATCCGCATTAAAAAATAATTTAGCAGGCGTAATTTAATGGAGTATTAAAATCCTTTGTCATTATGTAAAAATAACCTGTTTTGCCCTAACTGGTTTACACTGTATTCAATGCGTATTTGCAGATCGTAAAAGGTGATGATATCCAAACCCACACCAGCGCTCCCTAAAAATGTATTATTTAATCTTGAAACAAAATTTTCTGTATTATAACTATAGCCCATATCAGCAAAAGCTTTTGCATAAATACGGAAAGGAATTTTATTAAGTGTTTTGGATTTTGTAAAAATTGTATTGATGCTAAAATTAAATATTTCTCTTTTAAGATTGAATTTAGATATACCATAAGCAACCCCATCAATTATTTTATACTCCATACCACGAACGTATGTATTATCATAACCAAGAGCCTGCTGATTTATATATGCCTGGCGAAAGGGTAACTTTATATTACCCTGTATTTGTGTACTTGCATACCATTTACCTCCTAATGGCCAATATTTATTAAACTCCACACCAAGTGAAAATGAATTTACTCCCCCTGTAAAACCAAGTCCTCTTTTTCCTAAACCAATGCTGCCCGAAAAACCTGTGAGGGGATACAAAACATTATTTACATCAGAATAATTGAGCGTATAATAAAGATCAATATAACCTGTTTTTGATGTGGGTTTATTAAAATATGCTTTATTATATTTTGCAGTAATAATAGAATCATCAATGCTTACATGTGTGTAATTAACATTGAATGAATGAGATATTTTAATGCCTCTTCGTATACTATATCCCAATTGAATTTCCCAGGCGTTTCTTACAAAATTTTTTCTCTTGTAAAAAACCACTTCATTATCAAAGCTGGTTTTATAAACGATCTCCCTGTTTTGAAAGTGACCTCCTCCTACAGAAAAACCATTGGTTAATGCAGCATTTGAATAAGGGGCTTTATAATTAAAAGATATTGTTCTGGTATACCCGCTAAGCAAATGCACTCTTAGCTGATCTTTTCGTCCGGTTAAATTGTAGTGAGTAAATTTTGCGCCATAATTTAATCTGTTTAGATCTCCTTTATATTTTGCGAGCCATTCATTAAGTGTGCCGTCAACAAATTGCAATTCAGGTAAGGGAAAAATATACCAGCGCTCTTTTACTGTAATTTTGATATCAAAATCATTGGCGCTTATAATCTCCGGCTCTACAGTAACATCTAAAAATAGAGTTGTATTAAAAATATGCTGCCGGTCTTTTTCCAACGCATTAATTAAATTACCAATCAGAATATAACCTCCGGGTTTTAATTCCATCTCTCTTAGAATTATATACTCTTTTGTTTTTTTATTTCCGGAAATAAAAATATTTCTAACCTGTAGAGTGCCGAGAGAATCACTGGCATTTATTACTTTTAAAGAAGTTATATTTTCAATTGCATTAGTTTGTGCTGATGTATAATTGCTAACGCTGAATAAGATCAGCGCTATAAAAATTGTAAGTAAAATATTTAAAAGGTATGATTTCAAAATTTATATACTGATACCTTGATTTCAGGATTATGCCAAAAAAAATGTGCCTGTAAATTTAATTTATTTTAAACAGAGAGGGAATGATAATTAAATATCCAGATAATTCATTAAATGACGGTAATTGCTATCAATTTGATTCTCAAATTTTTCCTCACCAAAGTAACTGGTTACATCAAACTCATATCTTTCAAGCGCTGCCACTATCACCGAAAGTTCCTTTTTACTTATATGTATTGTAACGGAAAGCAAACCTGTTTGGGGCTGAACAGTAGTATTAAGATGCAATATGGTTGCCCCGTTGCTTTCTACTATCCTGCTTATTTCAGATATGGAGAACCGGCTTCTTTCCATTTCCAAAACTATAATGCCCCCAATTTCCTCCGCACCACAAAAGTTACCCAGTGTTCTTAAAAGATTTTGTTCATTAATACTGCCAAGAAATTCTTTATCGTCACTTACCACAGGTACCACCGATGTTTGATATTGATTGCTGATATTCACCGCCTTCAAAAAATGCTCATTTTCTTTTATGGAAATATTAATAAATACATCCCGGAGTAAATGGATATGCATCTTCCTGTTATCAGCATTTAACAGGTCAGCTTCGCTTATCAATCCCATATATTTATCATCTGATACTACGGGGAGATGAGATACTTTAAAATCATTTATTAATTGTAATGCCTTGCCAACCGTATCTTCCAATTGTAGCCGGGGGAGAATATTATTACATAATTCTATCGCTAACATACTAATTGATCTTTACTTTTAAAACGATATTAATAAGGGTTTGTTTTATAGAAAGACAATAAAATTTAAAGAACTGTTGCAACAGGGGATTTTAATTTTGCCAAAAACCCATCAAGTACCCTGTTAAACTCACCCGGAACCTCCATCATGGGAGCATGACCACATTTATCAATAAAATGCAATTCGCTGTTGGGTATTAATTTATTAAACTCTTTTGCAACAAAGGGAGGTGTGATGGTATCATTATTTCCCCATATCAAACAGGTGGGCTGTTTTATCTGGTTTAATTCCTCACCTAAATTATTTCTTATAGCTGATTTAGCCAGCGCAATTATCTTTATTACTTTAATCCTGTTATTGGTTATTTCAAAACATTCATTCACCAATTCTTCAGTGGCCATTGCCGGATCATAAAAAGTAAGTTGTGTTTTTTTACGGATGTATTCTTTATCGCCCCGCTTGGGATAACTATCCCCCATTCCATTCTCAAACAACCCGGAGCTTCCGGTGAGTATTAGTGATTTTATTTTTTCAGGATGTTTTAATGTATAAATCAGGGCTACATGCCCTCCCAGCGAATTTCCCAGCAAATGAATGTTGGTATATTCTCTGGTTTCAATAAACTTATGTACAAATTTATGCAGGCCCCCAACTGATGTATGCAACAAATCAAGCTCAAACAAAGGAAGCATTGGCACTATTACTTTGTTGGTACGCCTGAAATGCTCTATAAGGTCTTTGAAATTACTTAACGCTCCAAACAGGCCATGCAGCAGCACAAGAGGTTCACCTTCTCCTTCTTCTATATATTTTAATTTGCCGTATTTTTTTATTTCGTAACTCATCTTTTTATTCGGGAGAAATAATTTATTGTCCTAAAAATAATTGTTTCTACGCAAAATAGTATGGAAATAAATAAGATGATATATTTTATCATGCAGATTTTTTAGCCAGGTTACCAAAGAAATCCTGTAACTGTGTAAACATATCTTTAAATACCGGGATTATCTTTCCAAGATTATCCATCACTTTGGGGCCCCAGGGCGCAACATATGGATAAATTTTAGAATCATGAATGGTTGTCGGCTGAATAAGAAAAAGATTATTTGCAAAAAATAAAAAAACACTAAAGATGATTGCGTAGATAGCAACATATAAAACCATTCCTCCCAAACTATCCAGCCAGCCAAGCATGGCAAACTGTATTGTTTTTTTTATTAGCCTTGCCAAAAGACCAACTAAAAATATAACTGCGATAAAAACCAGCATAAAAGAAATAAGGGGAAGCCATTTGATAAAAGAGCCTGCACTATCTTTTAAATATGCAGCAACAACCACAGATAATTTTAACGCTGCAGCAAGCCCGATGATAAAAGCAAGCAGTGAAAAAATACCCAATATCAGGCCTTTACTTATGCCTTTAAATATGGCAAGTATTATTACAAGAACAAAGGCGATATCGATGATCATGTTCGATGTGTGATGTTAGATGTATGATGTTAAAAGTATTTAATGACTGTGACCAATGACTTAATTTGCTATTGCCCATTACCTGTTGGCCCTTGCCCATTGCCTATTGGCTTTATGGAACATGAGTTAATAATTCCTTAACCGTTGCAGCAATTGTTTTGCCATCTGCTTTGCCCGCTAATTGTTTATTGGCAGCACCCATAACCTTTCCCATATCAGCGGGAGAGGTTGCGCCGGTTTCATTTATAATTGCTTCAATAATAATTTTTAATTCATCAGCGCTTATTTGTTTGGGAAGGAATTTTTCTATCACTTCAATTTCTTCTCTTTCTTTTTGCGCAAGATCTTCGCGGTTTTGTTTTTCAAAGATCTCCAACGAATCTTTTCTTTGCTTAACTAACTTTTGAAGTAATTTAATTTCATCTTCTTCTTTTAAAATACCTCCTGCGCCTTCTGCAGTTTTGGCGATTATAATCGCTGCTTTAATAGCCCTTAATGATCGCAAAGATTTTTCATCCTTAGCCAGCATGGCGGCTTTAAGGTCTGTCATTATTTTTTCTTCTAATGCCATAAAAATATTTTTTAGCCCCCTCTATCTCCCCCGACGGGGGAGGAAATGGAGAAGAATATGGAGATTGTTTTTGTTGAACATTTTTAAATACTTCTTTTTTTGCCTCTGCCTTTTACTACTGCGCCTTCGTCTGAGTTTCTCTAAATTTTTTATAAAAGTCTTTTGCAAATTTTTTTATATCATCACTAAGTTCATCCTGCTTTGTAGCCCTGCGATAAGTGTCAGCCATGGTTGAAAACATCTGGTAAAAAAAATCTGCCATCTCATCTACCATCATATCTTTTGTCCACAGGTCTATGCGTAAAGCGGTTTTATCTGCGCCATCCCAAAAAGCAATGCACATTGCTTTTGCTTTTTGTGCCATATCAGAACTGCTGTCAGTTGCAATCCAGCTTATTTGCTGCGGAACTTTATTGGGATCGAGAAGTACGTCTATTTTTATTGAAGATTGATTCATAAGATGCAAAGATATATTACCTGCAAGCTTTCTCAATACTCTTCCAAAGCGAATTTACCGTTTTATCCCAGCTATATTTTTTTACCTGCTCTCTTCCTTTCTCAACTAATTGCTGTCTTAATTTTTCATCTTTAAATATCAGCATCATTTTATCAGCAATGTCTTTATATGCATCCGGATTTGCATATAATGCTGCATCACTGCATATCTCAGTTAAAGCGCCGGTGCTGTTTATAATAACCGGTATGTCACATTTCATTGCCTGCAATGCATAAGAATAGTCCTGCGCAAATGGATAAACAAATGCATAAGATGCCCCCATAATTGCAACAAACTTTTTCTCAGTCATCTTCTCTAATAATTTCACATCGCTTTTAAACTTAAACAATTGAAGTTTCTCTAAAGACTGTCCGGCTACTTCTACATTTGCTGCGATCAATAATTGCATATTACTCTTCTGCATTTTTTTAAAAACAGAAAATGCTTTAAGTAAAATAATAAAATTATTTTCTGATGGAATAGCTCCTGCAACTAAAAAATATTCGTTGCCACCTGCGTATTGGTGTTTTATTTTTTCCTTTTCTTCAAATAGTATTGGCTTAAAATTTTCGTCAACACCTTTGTAAACAACATTAATTATATTTTCATCAATTTTATACTTTTCAATAATTTCTTTTTTAGAAAATTCTGAAGCAGTTACAATTACCTGGGCTTTGTTTAAAGATTTTGATGTGACTTTATCAACGGCAATTAAACATTGAGGAACTTTTGTTTGTGATAATGATTTTGCAGTTACAAACACATCTGCTTTATGTTTTTTTAAGAGAGAAGAAATTGTAAGATCATTTAACAATGCAATTTTCTGAGGTTTAATAACTACCGCAATTACATTTTCTGAAAAAATAAAAGAAGGAGGGTAAGGTTTGGCAAAAATAAAAATGAATGAATGCGCAGGATATTGCGCTGTTATTCTTTTGAAAGTTTCATAAATAAAATGTTGATACACTTCCTCCCCTCTTATATCAACTATTGTTACCATTCTATTTAGTCATTGGGTCATTGGTTCACTTACATATTGACTAATGACCATTGACTTATTGATTATCTTAAAACTTTCATCTTTACTGTTTCAATTCTTGTTTCGCTAACATTTAAAATATCAAATTCGTAATCATCAATTATTATCCTGTCTTTTTGTTTTGGAATTCTTTCATGCTGGCTAATAATATAACCTGACAATGTTCCGGTTTCTTCATTATTCCTGAAATCAAGTTTATACTTATCAGCAATATAATCCACCTCCAGCCGGCCGCTAAAAATATATTCATCAGCCGAGATTTGTTTTTCCACAAATTCCTCTGTATCGTATTCATCTTTAATTTCTCCAAAAATTTCTTCCAGCAAATCCTCCATAGTTACAATACCGGCAGTACCTCCAAATTCATCAACCACCCAGGCAATACTTTTTCTTTCTTTGCTGAATTTATTTATAAGATCGGTTGCATTCATACTTTCAGGTATGGTTGGTATGGGTAACAATATTGATCGCAGGCCTTCAGGATTTTTAAACAGATCCAACTGGTGAATATATCCCTGTATGTTATCAATATTATCGTCGTAAACAACAAGCTTTGAAAGTTTAGTGTCAATAAAACGCTCTTTTACTTTATCAAGAGATGCATCAATGTCAATGGCTTCAATTTCTTTCCGGGGAATTAAACAGGTTCTTATTTTAATTTCTGAAAGAGATAAAACGTTTTCGAATAACTCATTATTTAATTCAACATTATCATCCGTATCACCATCCTTGCTCTGCTGAATAAAGTGTTCCAGATCAATTTTGGTAAACACTTCTTTTCTTGCATGGATCTTTATATTGAAAATATATTTAAGTATCCACTCTGCAATGTCAACAAAAATAGAAGCTACCCATGCAAAGACTGAATAGAAAAACTGGACAATAAAAGTAATTATGCTGCTGCCAATAATGGCATCGCCTTTTGCACGAAAAAAAGCTTTGAATATAAACTCAAAAAAAAGCAAAATAAAAGTTGATAAAAAGGTTTCTGCAGCCAGCCTTATGTAGGCATTGTTAACGCCCCAGAATTTCCAAAAACTAAACAGTATATCGCTCCACAGCAAACCATATACAACAACTAAAATATTAAGAGCGATCAGCGTAGTACCTATAAACCTTGCAGGTTTTTCCATGTAGGATGCCCATATTCTGCCAACATAAGTGCCCTGCTTTTTTTTAAGTTCTACAGATAATTTACTTACAGAAACAAAAGCTATTTCAACGCCTGCAAAAAAACCAATTAAGATAAGAGAAATTACAATCGCTATAGCAGCCGTCCAATCCATGTAACAAAAGTATATAAATGAAAGATGGGATATTAATTATTGATGAAATCTTTTACGATTCGCTCTGCTTCATGGCAGGCAGTTTCAAAATCTTTGTTTTCAATAACGTGGCGGAATTGATTAACGAATGAAAGTTCGTAAGCAGCTTTGCTGATTCGTGCATGTAATGATTCTTTGTTTTCAGAGCCACGGCTCTCAAGCCGCCGTTGAAGTTCTTCAATTGATGGAGGCTTAATGAAAATAAAAAGAGAGTTAACCGGGTATTCTTTTTGCACATGAATGGTGCCCTGCACATCAATATCAAGCACTGGTATCAGCTCCTGTTTCCACATTCGTTTTAATTCTGATTTTAAGGTGCCATAATATTTTCCTTCATATACCATTTCCCATTCTACAAATTCTTCATTTAAAATTTTTTTTTGAAATTCTTCAACTGAAATAAAATAATAATCTGTTCCGTTTTTTTCATTCGATCTCGGTTCTCTTGTAGCCGCAGAAATTGAAAATGCAAGTTGGGGAAATACTTTCATCAGATGACGGGTAATAGATGTTTTACCTGCACCGGACGGGGCAGTTATCACAATCATCTTTTGATATTCTTTCTTCATATCTGAACCAGGATTTATGGGATTAATAGGAAACAAAAAATATGCGCATGCTAATTACTCATCACTTATCACTCATTACTTTATCTACTCTATATACTTAATTTACTCTCCTAATCTCCGCTCCTAAATTATTTAATCTTACATCAATATTTTCATAACCCCTGTCTATCTGTTCAATATTTTGAATTGTACTTTTTCCTTCAGCGCTTAATGCAGCAATAAGCAAAGCCACCCCTGCCCTTATATCCGGGCTACTCATTGCAATTCCTCTTAAAGGGTGCATTCTTTCCAACCCTACAACAACGGCCCGGTGCGGATCACACAAAACAATACGGGCCCCCATCTCAATTATTTTATCTACAAAAAACAACCTGCTTTCAAACATTTTTTGATGAATTAAAATACTCCCTTTTGCCTGTGTGGCAACCACTAAAATAATACTTAAAAGATCAGGCGTAAGGCCCGGCCATGGGTGATCATAAATGGTAAGGATAGAACCATCTAAAAAAGTTTGTATCGCGTAAGAAAATTGCGCAGGAATATGAATGTCATCTCCTTTAATATTCATCTTTATACCAAGCTGCTGAAATTTTTCAGGAATTATTCCCAAATGTTTTATGCCGGCATTCTTAATTACAATATCACTTTGCGTCATTGCTGCCAGGCCGATAAAAGAACCCACTTCAATCATGTCCGGCAAAATTGTATGCGTTGTTCCACCTAATTTATCAACACCTTCTACTGAAAGCATATTGCCTGCAACTCCACTTATTTTTGCTCCCATGCTGATAAGCATTTTACAAAGCTGTTGTATGTAAGGCTCGCAGGCTGCATTATAAAGTGTTGTAATTCCGTTTGCCATTACAGCGGCCATCAGCAGGTTAGCGGTGCCTGTTACACTGGGTTCATCAAGTAATATATAAGTGCCTTTTAATTCATCAGTTTGTAAATGAAAAAAAGAATCTTCGCTATCGTATAAAATTTTGGCACCAAGCTTTTCAAAACCATTTATATGAGTATCCAATCTTCTCCGTCCAATTTTATCTCCACCGGGTTTTGGAATAAATGCATTTTTAAATCTTGCCAACATAGGCCCGGCAAGCATTACGCTTCCCCGCAAGCGGCCGCTTTTTTTGTGATAAGCATCACTATGCAAATATTCCGGATCTATATTATCTGCCTGAAAAATGCAGGTGTGCCGGTTTATTCTTTCTGTTTTTACACCAAGTTCCTCCAATAATTCTATCTGCAGATTAACATCTAAAATATCAGGGATGTTATTGATAGTAACTTTTTGAGAAGTGAGCAAAACTGCGGAGATCACCTGCAGCGCCTCATTCTTTGAGCCCTGCGGTGTTATCTCACCACTTAATTTTTTACCACCTGTTACTTCAAATGAACTCATTCAGAAAATTTTACCTGTCAAAAATAAAAAACCCCGGCATTACTTTTCGTATGCCAGGGTATTACTTATATCAGTTGCCTGGTTTAATATCTTTTTTTAAAATTATTATTTCTGTTGTTATTATTCCTGTTATCCCTTCCCTGGTTATTCCTGTTATTATTTCTTGGCCCAAAATTTTTGCGGTACTTACCGCCGCCGCTTGCATAATCATCCCTGTCACCACGGGTATCAACCCTGTGCTTTACAAACGGACGATTATTAAATTCCAGTTCTCCCTTTGTAATAGATGCTAATTCGGTTTGAATATTATCATCATGAACCAACTCCTTATGCCAGTTGCTGAAAGTAAGCTTCATGTAATATGCAATAGCATTTGCAAACCCCTGGCGCTTTTCAGCATCTTCTTCCTGCAATGCTTTATCAATTACGATCTCAATATTTTTTCCCAGGTGATTGTACTTGGGATATCTTTTGGGATAAGGTAAAGCCTCGGGCCTCGCTTTTAAAGATTCTCTTGTTGGTATGGGATAAGGGCTTTCAACATCTAATTTAAAATCGCTTATTAAAAACAGGTGATCCCAAAGTTTATGACGGAAATCTTCAACATTTTTCAAATGCGGATTTAAAAAACCCATCAGTTCAATTAAGGCATAAGCATTTTTTTGACGCTTCTCCCTGTCTTCCAAAGCAAGCAGGTATTCCACCATTTTTTGTATATGGCGGCCATATTCCCGTATCACCAAATGATTGCGGGTGGTATTATACTCCATATTTTCAACACTCTTCATAAAGGCAAATGTATTGATTAAATGTGTAGCAAACAAGCATTAGGATGTGCGATGTAAGAAGTGGGATGTACGATGTTTATTGTTTTATGATTTAGGTTTGATAAACTTCCTTCTGCAAAACCAAAACGCAATCAAGGCACCAATGCTATCGGCTGCCCAATCCAGCAGATCGAAACTGCGGCCGGGAATAAAAAATTTTTGAATGAACTCAGTTGTCAAGCCCCAAATACTTGTAGCAATTGCGATACGGATAAAATATTGCAGACGCTCCTTGTTACTAAAAGATGAATTGTAAAATGGCCAACAAAATAAAATGGCAAGTAATCCAAAAATGCCAACATGTACTGCCTTGTCAAAATTTATAGTTGTTAACCAGCCTATTTTGGGGATGTCTTTTCCGGGAAGACAAATAAGAACCAGCACAACAAAAAACCAGGCAATGCCTGGTATAAATGTTTTAAAAGATATTTTCATTCTCTTTCTGTAATTATTTATTTCAATGAGGTTGTGTCAAAAAAACCACAAACTACAATCTAAAATTACAAACTAATTAACCAACTAATTTTTGATATGCTGCTGCATCCATTAATTTTTCTACATCTCCCGGATTATCAACAGTCATCTTAATCATCCAGCCTTCTCCATAAGGATCAGTATTTACCAGCTCGGGCTGTGCTTCCAGCGCAGGATTAATTTCAGTGATAGTTCCGGAAACAGGGAGAAAAAGATCGCTTACTGTTTTAACCGCTTCTACAGTGCCAAACACAGTTTCAGCGGTTAGTGCTTTTCCTTTTGTTTCTATTTCGACATACACAATATCGCCCAGTTCGCTTTGTGCAAAATCGGTAACACCAATGGTGGCAACATCGCCATCTAATTTTAGCCATTCATGATCTTTTGTATATCGTAAGTTTTCGGGGAAGGTCATATTTTTTTTATTGAGAATTTTAAAATGATAATTTAGAATCAGGCTGCAAAATAAGAATTTCTTATTTCCTGATTTTTTCTTTCTTGCAGCTTGAGTCTTGTAGCTTACTTCTTTCTCAGAATTTTCATCTTCATTCTTATGTCATTCAGAGGACGGTTATTACTATCCCGGGATGCACTTGCAATTTTATCAACAACTTCCAACCCACTTTCCACTTCGCCAAAAACGGTATAGTTCATATCAAGGTGTGGTGTGCCGCCAATAGTTTTATAAACTTCTCTATGCGATAAAGGGATTTTTCTTCCTTTCAAACGAAATGTTTCTACCGAATCCAATCCTGCATCTGTAAATTTTTTACCCTGCACAATATAGAACTGGCTGCCACTACTGGCTTTTTTAGGATTTTCATTATCGCCATTTCTGGCTGCCGCAAGTACGCCTTTTTTATGAAACAGGCTTGTATCAAACTCTGCGGGAATTGTGTATGATGGCCCACCATTTCCGAGCAATATTCCGGGCTTTGCATTTTTACTTGCAGGATCACCGCCCTGTATCATAAAATTTTTTATCACCCGGTGAAAAAGCAAACTGTCAAAATAATGTTGCTTAATCAATTTAATAAAATTATCACGATGCAAAGGTGTTTGGTTATAAAGACGTAGAACAACAATTCCGGAATCAGTAGTGAGTTTTACTCTTGCTCCCGGAATTTTTGAAGTTGCTGAATTGCGGGTTGAAGAACATGCAATTAAAAATGCCAGCAATAATAAAATGGAAAATTTATTAAACATATCAATTTTTATCAGATCAGTTCATTGGCTTCAAAATAGAGCAGCACATGATCTTTTAAAAAATTTTCCTGCTCTATCATATTGTAAACGGGTAATTCTTTAAGCTGCAAAAAGTGCGGCCAGCCATCATCATCATGCCCTTCCATTTTATAATAACCACTTTGCGATAATAATGTGCACACGGCTATATGCATCAGGTCCTGCTTTTGTTCTTTGCTGAATTTTTTGCCAATATTTCCCAGCTCCTGCAAGCCTATTAAAAAAAGAATAGCCTCCATGTCTGGCTTTTTGCCAAACTTTTCTATTAGCTTTTCTTCCAGCTTCCACCATCTTGATTGCAGGTCATCTTTTGCACTTTGCATACTTCAAAATTAATTGTATTTAGCATCTTTGTTTTAAAATAGATATGATGGAGTACACAGTTACAGAAAATAATTTTATCATCTCCACCGATAAAAGAAAAATTGATATTGAGTATGTTCATGCCTTTTTATCAAACTCTTATTGGTCTCCGGGAGTGCCTATGAAAACAGTAAAGAAAGCAATGCAAGGCTCACTTTGTTTTGGCGTTTATGATAAGGATAAGCAAATCGGTTATGCAAGAATGGTTACTGACACTGCAACTTTCGCTTACCTCGCTGATGTTTTTATTGATGAGAGTTACCGCGGCAAAGGGTTGGGAAAATGGTTGGTAAAAATAATTCTTGCTCATCCTGACCTTCAGGGTTTGCGCAGGATAATACTGGCAACAAGAGATGCACATTTATTGTATGCCCAATTTGGTTTTGTTCCATTTGCAACCCCTGAAAGATGGATGGCATTTTCTCCTCCGCAGAAATAAAAACAAATAGAAGTATTTTCGCAGCAAATCAAATTATACAGAATGTTACAGGTTGCATTTATCCGCAATAATACTGCGTTGGTAAAAGAAAGATTAGCGATAAGAAATTTTAAAGAATTGGATCTTGTTGATACCATTGTTTCATTGGATGATGAAAGAAAAAAATTACAATTTGAGTTTGATGAAACGCAATCAAAAATTAATGCTGCCTCAAAAGAGATTGGGCAATTGATGGCGAAGGGGGAAAAAGTAGAAGCCGAAAAAAGAAAGGAAGATGTTGCAACATTAAAAATTTCATTGCAACCAATAAATGCAAAGCTTGCTGAAATAGAAACGACATTGCATGATGAGATCATCAAATTACCCAACCTTCCGCACACATCTGTACCCGAAGGAAAAACACCTGAAGAAAATGTTGTTGTAAGAGAAGGAGGAAATAAACCAGAACTATTTCCCGGTGCTGTTCCCCATTGGGACCTTGCGAAAAAATATGATCTCATCAATTTTGAATTAGGTAATAAGCTTACGGGCAGCGGCTTTCCTGTCTATAAAAACAAAGGCGCAAAATTACAAAGAGCATTAATCCAATATTTTTTGGATTATAATACTGATGCAGGTTATACAGAATATTTACCACCGTTTATGGTGAATGCTGCAAGTGCATACGGCACCGGCCAGTTGCCGGATAAAGAAGGCCAAATGTATTATATGCCTGCAGATGAATATTACATGATACCAACTGCTGAAGTTCCTGTCACCAATATTTACCGCGATGAGATTGTAAAAAAAAATGATCTGCCAATTAAGATGACAGCATACACCCCTTGCTTTAGAAGAGAAGCAGGAAGCTATGGAAAAGATGTACGGGGATTGAATCGTGTTCACCAGTTTGATAAAGTTGAGGTCATTCAATTGGTGCAGCCCGAAAAAAGTTATGACATTTTAGAAGAGATGGTTAGCCATGTTGAAAAACTTTTACAATCATTGCAACTGCCTTACCGCATTTTAAAATTATGTAGCGGAGATATGGGCTTCACTTCCGCACTCACTTATGATTTTGAAGTGTACAGCGCTGCACAGCAAAAATGGCTGGAAGTTAGCTCTGTCAGCAACTTTGAAAGTTTTCAAACCAACAGGATGAATATCCGTTTTAAAAATGCTGATGGTAAAATGGAATTGGTGCATTCATTAAATGGTTCTTCACTTGCACTGCCAAGAATTGTTGCAGCTCTTTTAGAAAATAATCAAACAGAAAATAATATCAAGCTGCCGGAGGCACTGCATAAATATTTTGGAGATAGTAAGATCAATTAACATGAAATTTTTACAGTTATTTTATTGACTTTAAGAATTGCGAGGGAGTAAAAACCGGCAAATCATTTTCTTCGATATCCCTGTAATCTATTATATTTCTGGTTATGTAGTGTGTTATAATTTCATTGCTTATGGCTGTAAAATATTGAACTGTATCTTCAATATCTCTGCATTTAGTAGTATAGGCCCTGAGAAGCGTTTTCTTATTACAATCTATAATATTCAGGAAATTAAGTAAATAACTTATTCCTTCAATTGCTTTTGTTTTACCAATAAATTTATTGCTTATATACTGCACATTCATAATAATAGAAGTAGAAGTGTATAATGAAAGAACTTCTTCATCTAACAGTTTAAATAAATAAAAACTATTATCATAAAATTCCTCTCTATGCAAAACAACATCAAGGATCACATCGGCATCAAGAAATAATTTATAATCCATATTTCTTAATTAAATATTCAGTGCGTTCTTTTTTCCAGTTGAAATTTTTAGGAGCCTTTCCCAATATTCCCCGTAATTTATTTATATCTAATTTCTTTGCCGGGGATTTGGCTACAAGTTTTTCAAAATGCTCTTCCACAATATTAGATATGCTTGTTTCTTTTTCCTTAGCATATCTTTTTATCTTTTTTACTTTTTCTTCATCAATACTTAACGTGAGTTTAGTTTTCATAAATTCTAATTTTAATAAAGCTACGTATAAAAATAAATCGTACGTACAAATCAATGAATATCCTTCATCCATCTTCTTAAAAAAGGAACCAGGCAAACTAACAAAACCCCCAGCACAATTGAACCTAAGCCGATCTTGTTTAAAATATCCGCATAATAGGGAAGCGACCTGACCGCATCATTAACTACTGCTTCCGGCACACTCATTAACGATCCGATCTTTCCTGCAAGAAACTCACCAATGGCGCTTGCTAAAAACCAGATACCCATCACCATACCAACAATTTTTATGGGTGCAAGTTTAGTTACCATTGATAACCCAATTGGTGAAATACATAATTCACCGCAAATAATGGCAACGTATCCCATAGCAAAACTGAATAAAGAAATTAACCCGTTGCTGCTGAATTTACAGCCGAGGTAAAAAATATAAAATCCTACTCCTAAAAAAATAAACGAC
Source organism: Chitinophagales bacterium (assembly GCA_025353485.1). Classification (GTDB taxonomy): domain Bacteria; phylum Bacteroidota; class Bacteroidia; order Chitinophagales; family Chitinophagaceae; genus Ginsengibacter. The sequence goes on along the minus strand of JANXQO010000054.1, from coordinate 17,363 downwards.
AAAGCAAATTTTAAAGGAGTGCTTGGTTCTTTACCCTTCTTGCTTAACCAAAGCCAAAGCCAGGCAAACACAGGGCTTAATGCAATCACCCAAAATGGCGGAAGAAAATTATTTACCGACAGAGGCGGAAGATCAATTCCAAAAACATTCATATCAACATTTCTTATTGAGAATAAATTTAGAGAGCCGCTGCTTTGTTCATAAAATGCCCAGAATAAAATAGACATAACGATCATTACGATGGCGGCCAGCAATTTAAATTTTGCTTCCCTCTCCAGTTTGAAGGCGATGTACAAAATATAAATAAGAGACAGCACTCCCAGCCCAAGCATAATATAATCCATTGCTCCATATTCGTGAAAAAGCAAAACAATAAATGGTATGCTCAATAAAGTGCAGATGTAAATAATAGTTTCCCGGCTAAGCCCTGCAAATATTTTTTTATTAAGTGATTCCGTATGTGGCGGAAGACCTTTATCTCCAAGTCCTTTTTTACCCATATAAAAAACAACCAGGCCAAGTATCATAAATAATCCTGCCAATCCAAAACCAAAATGCCAGTTTACCCGCTGACCAACATAGCCACACAAAACGCCACCGATCATAGCACCTAAATTTATTCCCATGTAAAAAATAGAAAAGGCGCTGTCTTTTCTCGGATCATTATTTTTATAAAGTGTACCCACCAAACTTGAAATGTTTGGTTTAAAAAAACCATTACCGCAAATGATGAAAGCCATACCATAAAAGAAGCTCCAGTTCTGCGGTATAGCCAATGTAAGGTGACCAATCACCATTAAAATTCCGCCGAATAGAATTGATTTACGATAACCCAAAAATCTATCTGCCAGCATACCGCCAAACATCGGCATGGTGTAAACAAGCGCTGCATAAGAACCGAGAATTGCATAGCCCTTTGGTTCATCAAACTTTAATTGTGTTACCATATAAGCCAGCAATAAAGCCTTCATCCCGTAAAAAGAAAAACGCTCCCACATTTCTGTAAAAAAGAGGAGGTATAATTGCTTTGGATGTTTTGTTTCTATTTCCCGATAGCTATCGGGATCATTCTCTGCAGTTGTGCCATCAAATTCTTTCATAAAAAAAATTATTTTATCAAGATAAATAAAAAGGCGACCATAAGATCGCCTTTAAAATTATTTAAGAAATATTATTTTATTCCATGCATCATCTTACGAAGTTTGAATGATAATAAAAATAGAATCACTGCTGCCACACCTGCAAACGCAACAAATATCATAAAATAAGTATGCAAACTATCAATAGTTATCCCTAAAAAAACAGGTTTCGGTCCTGTTGCTTTGGGATCAGGATATAGGGAACTCATCGTACCTGCCAATTTATTTCCTGTAGCAATTGCCATAAACCAAATGCCCATCATCAATGATGTAAATCTTCCCGGCGTTAATTTATTTACCATTGATAACCCGATAGGGCTTAAAAAAAGTTCACCAACTGTATGTAAAAAATATAAACCCGTTAACCAGATAATACTAACCTGAAGAGTAAGATTTGCAGGTGTTCCAAAAGCAATAAATAAAAATCCCAATGCCAGAAAACCAAGTCCCATAGCCTGTTTCATTGGCGCCGGAGGTTCGATTCCTTTTTTACCAAGCTTACTCCAAAGAGTAGCAAATATGGGAGCCAGTATAACTATAAAAATGGGGTTGAAACTTTGGAAATAGCTTGCAGGCATTTCCCATCCAAATACATGGCGGTCTGTTTGTTCTTTTGCAAAAAATGTTAGTGATGCTCCTGCCTGCTCAAAACACATCCAAAAGAAAATTACAAACAGCATGATAATTACGATGACCCATAAACGTTGTCTTTCCACTTTGGTTAATGATCTGTCAGTAAGAATTGCAAATGGTAAACATAGGGTCATTCCATAAATAAAAGATCCCCAGAAATCAACTTTCAACACAAAATATATTAGAGAAATTGCGGCGGCTATTGCAGCTATAATAATAATAAGCTGTGTGCTGCTAAAACCAGTTTTACCGGTTTCAGAAACAGATGTATCCATTAGTTTATTTGCACGTGTGCCTAACGGTTTTCCTGTATGAGAAACCACATATTTATCTTTTGTAAAATAAAATATTACAAGGCTTATAATCATACCAACACCTGCTGCAAAAAAGCCCCATTTAAAATCTACTTTTTCACCAAGGTAACCGCAGATCAATGGAGATAAAAATGCACCGGCATTTATACCCATATAAAAAATGGTATAGGCTGCATCTTTTTTACTGTTGTCTCCTTCAGGATATAACTGGCCAACCATTGTAGAAATATTCGGTTTAAAAAAACCATTGCCGAAAATTAATAATGCAAGGCCTGTCCACAGAATGGTTGTTGCAGCTCCTGAACCTGTGCTCATAGAGGCACATGCAAATAAAGTAAATTGTCCGAGAGCCATTAATATTCCACCAACAAAAATTGATTTTCTGTTACCCCAATACCTGTCTGCCATGTAGCCACCAATTAATGGCGTTAAATAAACAAGGCCTGTATAGCTGCCATAAATGTTAGATGCGTATGCCTTATCAAAAAGCAATTTATCCGTCATAAAAAGAACAAAAATTGCCCGCATACCATAGTAGCTGAACCTTTCCCAAAATTCGGTAGCGAACAAAACATATAATCCTTTGGGATGGCTTCTCCTTGGTTCTTCTGCCAAAGCATTTGATGTTGCCGGATCTACATTCATACATTTATAATTTAATTGAGTAATGTGGTTTTGTTCAACTTGTAAAATACAGATAAATTCTAAATGCCAAATTCTAATTATAAAATTTCGATGTTAAAAAATATCCGGTTTAATTATAATTGGAAGAAATTACAAAATTTGAATAGCTAAATTTGCATCTCAGTAACCCATTAAACTAATTTCCTTTGAATATTCTACTACTCGGAAGCGGCGCAAGAGAACATGCATTTGCGTGGAAGATCAGCCGGAGTAAGCTTCTCACAAAATTATTTATTGCACCCGGCAATGCAGGCACAATCCAATTTGGAGATAACATTGATATTTCTTTAACTGATTTTGATGCAATAAAAAAAGTTTGCATCAAACAAAATATAGAGATGGTTTTTGTTGGGCCGGAAGATCCATTGGTGAACGGCATTTATGATTTTTTTAAAAATGATAAAAAATTAAATAAAATAAATCTCATTGGCCCTTCTAAAGATGCCGCAAAACTGGAAGGCAGTAAATCGTATGCAAAAGCATTTATGCAGCGCCATAATATCCCAACCGCTTCTTACAAAGAATTTGATGCAATCAATTATGAAGAGGGTCTTCACTATATTAAAGAACATACGCTGCCTGTTGTGTTAAAAGCAGATGGTTTAACGGCAGGCAAGGGTGTTTTAATTTGTCAGAATCATATCGAAGCCATGGCAGAATTTGAGCTGATGATACAACAATCAAAATTTGGCGCTGCCGGAAAAAAAGTTGTTGTAGAAGAATTTTTAAACGGAATTGAATTAAGTGTTTTTGTTTTAACGGATGGTAAGAATTTTGTTTTGTTGCCGGAAGCAAAGGATTATAAGAGGATAGGAGAAGGAGACACAGGCCTTAATACCGGTGGCATGGGAGCAGTAAGCCCTGTGCCATTTGCACATAAAGCATTTATGCAAAAGATTGTTGAAAAAATTATACACCCTACCATTGAGGGATTACAAAAAGAAGATCTTGAATACAAAGGTTTTATTTTTTTTGGTTTGATAAAAGTTGAAGATGAACCTATGGTTATTGAATACAATTGCCGGATGGGTGATCCGGAAAGTGAAGTAGTATTATTAAGATTAAAAAATGATCTTGTTCAATTATTTATTAGCTGCTCAAGCGGAGAACTTAATAAAGAAAAAATTGATATTGACGAAAGATGCGCAGCAACAATTGTTGCAGTAAGTGGCGGCTACCCCGGCGAATATGAAAAAGGTAAAGTCATTGATTTTGGGTATTTGGAAAATCCTGAATCGGTAAAAACAATTGAAGCAGATGGAGGGATAATGGTTTTTCATGCCGGCACAAAAAAAGAAGGAGAAGAAATTATTACCAATGGAGGAAGAGTGTTGGCAGTGTCAGCCTTATCGGATACTATTGGAGAAGCCATTGAATTATCTAAAAATATTTTAGGGCAGATCTATTTTGAAGGCATGTATTTTCGGGATGATATCGGCTATGAATTTGCGGATTAAAGCCCATCAGGTCTGACCGTCCCGGTCTCACCAATTAAAAAATCTATTGTAGTCAGCCGGACCATCAGATAAGGCATTATAAACAACTTTGTAAAACCAGGAAGGTTTTATAATTCTTTCTCAATTTAAAATCTTGAAAAAAACCTTCCTGGTTTGTATCGCATATTCTTAACTTAAATGACATTGCCCGTTGGGGCAAATAGAGGGGACTTTTATTTATCAAATGTTTGGCATTGTTAATTCAAATTATTTGATTCAACTTTGCAGGCATTGTTTACATTTTAATTTTTACCCCAAAGCATGGGCCTTTTTAATTTTTTTACGCAGGAAATCGCAATAGACCTGGGAACCGCAAACACCCTTATCATTCATAATGATGTAGTGGTGGTAAACGAGCCCTCTATTGTAGCGTTGGACCGCAATAATCCCAAGAACTTATTGGCAGTAGGTAAAAAAGCATTGATGATGCATGAGAAGACTCATGAAAGCATTCGAACAGTTCGCCCTTTAAAAGATGGAGTGATAGCAGATTTTAATGCTGCCGAACTGATGATACGGGCAATGATCAAAATGATCTACCCAAAAAAACCTTTGTTTCCTCCAAGCTGGCGTATGATGATCTGTATACCCAGTAGTATTACAGAAGTAGAAAAGCGTGCTGTAAGAGACAGTGCAGAACAGGCGGGAGCAAAAGAAGTTTATTTATTACACGAACCTATGGCTGCTGCACTGGGTATTGGTATTGATGTGGAAGAGCCTGTAGGTAATATGATAATTGATATTGGCGGAGGAACAACAGGTATAACAGTTATCGCATTGGCAGGTATTGTTTGCGATCAATCTATCCGTATTGCAGGTGATGAATTTACTGCAGATATTAAGGAGGCTTTGCGCCGGTATCACAGTTTATTAATTGGAGAGAGAACAGCCGAACAAATTAAAATACAGATAGGTTCTGCCACGAAAGATCTTGAAAATCCGCCTGACGACATTCCCGTTAATGGGCGTGATCTTGTAACCGGGATACCTAAACAAATATTTGTGAGCTACCAGGAAATTGCCGAAGCACTTGATAAATCAATTTTTAAAATTGAAGAAGCGATTCTTAAAGCTTTGGAAACTACTCCACCCGAGCTGGCTTCTGATATTTACCGCAGAGGTTTGTATTTAACCGGTGGCGGCGCTTTGCTTAGAGGGCTTGATAAAAGATTAGCGGCTAAAATAAAATTGCCGGTACACATTGCTGACGATCCTTTAAAAAGTGTAGTTAGAGGAACAGGCATAGCGCTAAAACATTATGACCGTTTTCCTTTTGTAATGAGATAAGGCCCCCTCTAATCCCCCCCGAAAGGGGAGACTTGCTAACACACAATGCCGTTTATTCTGATATGAAAAATCTATAATTTATTTGCTGTATGAGTCGTAAATTTTTAGTGACGTTGTGCATAATGATAATAACCCTGTTATTTGTCAGTTGTAACCAATCTAATAGCGATAAATTTCTTGGATATTATAATACGGAGGAAAATAGCAACGATACAACCTTTGTTATAATTCATAGTAGTGACAACGGTACTTACGTAGCTAAGCTTTTACGCATGCGATTAAAGGATTACGTATTCAAATATAACCCTGATACTAAAACTTTAATTTCTTCGGCAAACGATACAATGTCATTAAACGATAAAGGAAATGAGTTGAGGTTTACTAATGAAAATGGCCCAAGAATTTTTTACAAAATGAAATAACAAAAAATTAATCTCTGAATAATTTAATGAATGTATATTTCTAATAAACTTTCTAAACCCTCCCCCACCGGGGGAGATGGAGGGGGCCATGCGTAACATCTTTTTATTCATCCGCAGATATTTTAATTTTCTTCTCTTTTTAGTATTACAGGGTTTTTGTCTTTTTATGGTTTTTAATTACAACCGTTTTCACAATGCCGTATTTATGAATATTGCCAATGAGGTTAGCGGAAAAGTTTACAAACAATACAATAGGGTAGAATATTATTTTCAATTAAAAAGAACAAATGATTCTTTGGTTAAGGCGAATGAAATGCTGTACAATAAATTAAAACAGGATTTTGAAATGCCTGATACCACCACCAAAATTGCTCTGGATACAATAAGAATTGATTCAACGGAAAAATACAGGAAGTATCAATACCTGCATGCAAAAGTAATCGGCAATTCTGTTAGTCTTCCAAATAATTATATTCAACTGCACAGGGGCATTTTACAGGGATTACAAAAAGACCTTGGAGTGATAGATGTAAACAATGCAGTTGTAGGAACCGTGATAGATATCAGCAATAATTATGCAGTGGTAATGAGTTTACTTCACCGCCAAAGTAATATAAGTGCAAAGCTTAAAAAAAGCGGTGAGACAGGAAATATAGTTTGGGATGGCAAAAAACCTAATATAGTTTTATTAAAAGATATAGGAAAGAGTGCAAAAGTAACTAAAGGTGATTCTGTTATCACCAGTGGCTTTTCTGACAAGTTCCCGTATGGATTGCTCATTGGAACTATTGATGAAATTGTTGCAGACAAAAGCACAAATCTGTATACACTTAAAGTAAAAACAGCAGCTAATTTTTATAATGTGGAGTTTGTGTACATAATTAATAACCTTCAAAAGGAAGAGCCAGGGGAATTATTAAAAAGAGTAAAAAAAACAAATGAGTAACCTGGTAAAAAATATAATAAGATTTATTCTTTTTATTTTGGTACAGGTATTTGTGCTTAACCAGGTGCCACCACTGCATCATCTTATCAACCCTTACCTGTATTTTTTATTCATTCTTTGGCTGCCATTTAAAACAGGAAGAAGAACGTTGATGCTACAGGCTTTGGCCATTGGCCTTGCATTGGATTATTTTACTAAAACACCCGGCCTGCATGCTGCCTCTTGTGTTTTAATCGCCTATCTCCGCCCGTTTTTGATAAACATTTTAATAACCCAGGAAGGCGTAGAAGCCAACTATGAAGAGCCTTCCATTAAAAGTATGGGCTTTGCATCTTATTTCGTATACGTTTCTGTGTTAACCTTTATTCATCATGCTTTTCTTTTTTTGTTAGAAGCATTACAGTTTGCGGGAGTATTATATTTTATCGGAAAAACATTGTTCTCTGTCGCTATATCATTGTTCTTAATTTTAATTACAGAATTATTATTTGTACGCAAACAAAAATTTAGAACAAATACAGCATAGAGATATTATTTTTACAATTATTCCGTTCTCTCTTTATACTCCCGTAAAATCACCAATAAGTGTCTGTTTTTAATCAGTCCCGCAAAAATGTAATCAGTCTTATTTTTATTATAATGAGTTTAATAATTATTTTTCGATTATTCAACCTGCAGATAATAAATAAAAAATATTCTATAATGGCTGATGAGCAGGGGAAATTTAGAAAAGTACTTTATCCCGACAGGGGAATTTTATTTGACCGCAAAGGCAAAGCCATCTTACAAAACACAATTATTTACGACCTGATGGTAACTCCCGGAAAATTAAAAGGCGTAGATACTTTTGCGCTTTGCAGAATACTCAACATTGATACTGCTGAATTTAGAAAAAGAATTATTACAGCTATTATCAAAAATAAAAGTTACCGCCCCTCTGTATTTGAAGCGCTTTTACCGGAAGAAAAAATTGCAAAACTTAATGAAAGCATGTACAAATTTGTTCCTGCTTTTTATTTGCAGGAACGGCCTGTAAGAGATTATCCCTATGATGCCGCAGGAAATATTTTAGGTTATTTATCAGAAGTAGATTCTCCATTTCTAAAAAAGCATGCCGGTGAAGGTTACCAGATCGGCGATTATACAGGCTGGACAGGGCTTGAACACAGTTATGAAAAAGTTTTGATGGGAGAACGCGGAATTGAATTTTGGAAAAGAGATAATAAGAACCGGCTAACAGACAGGTTAGAAAATGGCAGGTATGATACAGCGGCTATTGCAGGGCAGAACATGCACATGGCGCTGGATATTCAATTGCAGATGTTGGGAGAAAAATTAATGGATAATAAAGTAGGTGCAATAGTTGCCATTGATCCAAAAACCGGCGGCATTTTAGCAATGGTAAGCACGCCTACTTTTAAACCTAAGCTTTTAACCGGCTCAGAAAGGAAAAAACATTTTGCAGAGCTTTTACTCGATCCAAGATTACCATTGATGAACCGTACCGTAAACTCTACTTACTCTCCGGGATCTACTTTTAAAACGCTGCAGGCATTAATAGGATTGCAGGAAGGCGTGATCACAACTGATTTCAGGGTTGCCTGTTCCGGAGCTTTTTATGGATGCGGCAGCGGCAAGCCTATGAAATGTTTAGATCGTGGTGTATTCAATTTGCGAAGCGCCATCACCGTTTCTGACAATACTTATTTTGCTACCGTAATGCAAAGGGTAATAAATAATCAACAGTATCCTTCAGTAGACAGCAGTTTAGCCGTATGGGACAATTATATGTATGCGTTCGGGCTTGGACATAAATTGGGAATTGATCTTCCTTCAGAAAAAAGAGGGAATATTCCAACACCCGCTTATTTTAATAAAGTGTATGGAACAGGAAAATGGAATTATTGTAATTTTCGCTCAGTGAGCATAGGCCAGGGCGAAGTGAATGTAACTCCATTGCAGGTGGCAAATGAAATGGCATATCTCGCAAATAAAGGATGGTATAAAATTCCTCACCTGATAGATTCAATTGAAGGTGGCGATACATTTGGTATGCTTACAAAATTTAATGAAAAACATACAGCCGTAGATATTCCTGACAGTGTTTTTGAAGCTGTACATGATGGTATGCAGGGTGTAATGGAAACCGGTACAGGAAGCGCTGCAAAAGTTCCGGGGATTGTGGTATGTGGTAAAACAGGTACAGTAGAAAATTCTTACCGCGGAGTAAAACAAAAAGATCATGCGTTTTTTGCAGCATTTGCACCAAGAGATAATCCTAAAATTGCTATCGCGGTTATTTGTGAAAACGCAGGCTTTGGCGCAAGTTCAGCTGCACCAATTGCCGGCTTTATGATAGAACAATATTTAAAAGATTCTATTACTGAGCCAGACAGGAAAGCAAAGGTTGAAGAAATTTCAAAATTAAATTTAATGCCGGCAAGAATTTACAGGGAGTTGCGCTATCGTGATTCTTTACTTCATTTAAAAGATACTTCCTATCTTCTTGCAAAGGGATATATAAAAATTATAAAAGATACAATGGGTATGGATGAACAGGACGATCAGGAAGCACTGGAAAAATTAAAAAAAGCTAAACAAAAAGAAGATCAAAAGAAGAAAGATATTCCTGAAAACAAATCAAACAGGGAAGGTATATTACCTGATGAACAAAAGAAACCTGTAAAAGATTCTTTACACTAAAATTACTTTTCATAAAAAATTAATGCACAACGAAGCTGTAATATCAAAAGGGGTAGACTGGATAATTGTATGGCTATACATCATTTTTATTACCATTGGTTTCCTTTGCATTTTTTCAGTAGAACACCGCAGCCAGGAAAATATTTTACAGAGTATAATCGGACTAAAAAAAAATTATTCAAAACAACTTTTATTCATTGGTATTTCTATAGTTGCAGCAACTTTTTTACTGCTTACAGATAGCAAACTTTTTACGGCTACAGCCAATCTCAGCTATGCATTTGGTTTGCTTTTAATGATGGCAACATTTGTTGTTGGCAGAGAGATCAATGGTTCTAAATCCTGGATACCGCTGGGGTTCTTTAATCTTCAACCGGTAGAAACGTGTAAGGTTTTTACTGCACTTGCTCTCGCAAAATATCTTTCCCGGTCAGAAACAGATTTTGATAAAACAAAGTCGCAGATCATTGCAGCATTGTTTGCATTGATACCGATTGGGTTTTCTTTACTGCAAAACGAAACCGGTTTGGCGCTTGTATATTTTGCATTTTTATTTCCAATGTATCGTGAAGGCCTGCCGCCAATATACCTGATAATAGGTTTCTCTTTGGCAGTATTATTTGTTGCCACCATCCTCATTGAAAAAAATACACTGGCAATAATTCTAACACTTATTGCCGGTGCAGTTTTGTATTTTATGAGGAGAATAGTAATGCGTAATAAATCTCTTCTATTAATAGTTATGGGCATCTGGATCTTATGCGTAAGCATTCAGCGTTTTGCGGTTCCCTATGTTTTTAACCATGTTCTTCATCCCTACCAGGTTGAAAGAATAATGAACACTTTTGGAGTTGATTATGTTCCGGAAAGTAAAGTGGCTGCAGTAGAATTAGATCAGCAAAAAGGAGCGCTTTCTACTAAAAAGAAAAAGAAAGAAAAATCAGATTACAATGTAAAGCAATCAAAAATTGCTATAGGTTCCGGCGGATTTTGGGGTAAAGGTTTTTTAAAGGGAACCCAAACCCAGGGCGATTTTGTACCTGAACAACACACTGATTTTATTTTTACTTCCGTGGGAGAAAATTTTGGTTTTTGGGGAAGCGCATTAGTTGTGCTGCTTTATCTTTTGTTTTTATTAAGAATTGTTTTTATCGCCGAACGGCAGCGAAGCACTTTCAGCAGAGTGTATGCATACAGCGTTGCAGGTATTATCTTTTTTCACGTCACAATTAATATTTGCATGACGATCGGGCTGGCACCTGTTATCGGGATAACATTACCGCTGCTTAGTTATGGCGGATCATCTTTGCTGACATTTACTGTTCTTATTTTTATTTTAGTAAGATTAGATGCTGACCGGCAGATGGTGTTAAGATAATTGTCTGAATCAGGGTTAATGATTGAATTCTACATTACCTATAACAATTTCTATGGCATAATAAGTTTAAATGCCTTTGGCAGAATTTCTATCTTAAATTTTTTAGAAGTCTGTGCAGGATCACCATCAATATGCAAAGGCGCTAACTGATGATTATGAATAATTAATTTATCAGTTTGAAAATAAAGCACTTCCTTTTTATGAAAATTTTCTTCCTGTGTTCCCACTTCGCCTGATCGTATTTGTTTTAGTATGGCCCATATCATTCTTACTTTACTCATTTTTTTTGCAACAATAATATCCAGCAAACCATCCTGCAGGCTTGCTTTGGGAGCAATGGTAAAATTATTTCCGAACTGGTTACTGTTGGCAACACTTATAAAATAGGCATCGGTGGAAAATGTTTTTCCTTCAAGCGTTATATCAAACCGGTATGGCTCTGCTTTTATAAAATTTTTTACTGATTGTTTTATATACGTCGCAAGTCCCCGTTTGGGCTTCTGTGCAAAATCATGTGCAACCTGTGCATCAAACCCTACACCGCAAAGCATACAGCTAAATTTTTCATTAATAAAAAATGCGTCAATAAATGTTGAATTACCTGTAAATATTACCTTCAATGCTTTCTTAATATTTCGCGGAATTTTTGCCGCCAGGGCTAAACCATTACCAGAGCCAATAGGGATAATTCCTATGTTTATATCTATACCAAGCAGTGAAGAAGTAATTTGATTAACTGTTCCATCGCCGCCGCAAACAACCACATCTGTAAACCCTTCGTTTTTTATTTTATCTGCAAGAAAAGGATATTCGCCATCAGCCGCTGTAAATAAAATTTCGCAAAATATATTTTGAGCAAGTGTTTTCCCCATCAGTACCTCCGGCAATAGATTTGTACGTTTGGGCCCGGAAACAGGATTGATAAAATAGAGGATCTTGCGGTTCATGTATTACCTTAAATGTAACTCTGCTAATAAGTTTCTTTTCGAAGGCAATTTCATCATATCATTTGCAGGATCTTCTGCCAGATAAACTTTGATGATATCCTGTTGTAAAAGTTGATGCCGTATTTTGGTAAGATTTATTTTGTACAACCCAACTTTCGATCTTTGTTCGTTAACCGAAAATAACATGCTTTCATTTTCATCCGTAATTTGTAAAGTTCTCTTATAAACCTTGTTAACTGTACTTTGTTTTATTATCACAGTAAGATCAGAAATCTTTTTATACTTCATTTTATTTACGCTTATAGCAGATGGGCTTTCCGATATATTTTGTTCACCAACTTTTTTTCCCTTTATGATAAGTGTTACAACATCTTTTTGTGCAAACAACTTTACAGAAAATAGTAATGTAAATAATACTAATAAGGGAACCCTGTTATGCATAAATTTCTTTTATTCTTTTTCGTTGTTTAAAGCTTTCCACAACATATCTTTTAATTCAACCAAACCTTTATTGGCAATTGATGAGATAAATAAATGCGGAATATTTTCAGGAAGTTCTTTTTCAATCGCATCTTTTAATTCGGTATCAAGCATATCGCTTTTGCTTATGGCAATAATAAATTTTTTGTCTAATAACTCAGGATTATATTGCTCCAGTTCATTCAGCAAAATTTCAAATTCTTTTTTATGGTCATTACTGTCTGCTGGTATTAAAAAAAGTAAAACCGAATTACGTTCTATATGCCGCAAAAACCGGTGCCCTAAACCTTTTCCTTCTGCAGCTCCTTCAATAATTCCGGGAAGGTCAGCTATACAAAAACTTTTATCATCCCTGTATTCTACCATACCAAGCTGAGGGATCAATGTTGTAAAAGCATAGTCAGCAATTTTTGGTTTGGCTGCAGTTACTACAGAAAGTAACGTTGATTTACCGGCGTTGGGGAATCCCACTAAACCCACGTCTGCCAATACTTTCAGCTCCAATATTTTATAACCTTCTTCCCCCGGCTCACCGGGTTGCGAATGTTCAGGAGCCTGGTTGGTTGGCGTTGCAAAATTTGAATTTCCCAACCCTCCCCGTCCACCTTTTAACCAGATTATTTCCTGGCCATCTTCCAGTATCTCTGCTTCCTGTATTCCTGATTCTTCCTTTTTCGCAATGGTACCCAGCGGCACTTCTATAATTATATCCTTTCCATCTTTTCCGGTACAATTATTTTTACTTCCGTTTTCGCCATCATCTGCCAATACATTTTTATAATACCGTAAGTGTAATAATGTCCACAAATTTTTATTACCCCGTAAAATAATATGAGCCCCTCTGCCACCATCTCCACCATCGGGGCCGCCATACGCAGTTAATTTGTTGCGCATAAAATGTTTACTGCCAGCGCCACCATGGCCACTATGACAAAAAATTTTTATCTGGTCTACAAAATTTGTTCTTTCCATTGTGGTAAAGGTCAGCAAAGTTTTTTTAGGAATTGTTTTTGTAGGTAATAATTAAAGTTTTATAAAATGAGAAACAGAATTGTAATAAGCTGTGCAATTTTTTTATTGATGTCTTGTGCGGGAAATAAAAAGCAGGGAATAAGCGGAATGCCACCCTGTTTGGTAACAAAGATTGAAGGAATGAAAACGGATACAAAAGTAAATCCACCGCAATCAGTTACACAATACACATATAAAGGCACAGCAGTTTTTTATATAACCACCGGGTGCTGCGATCAATTCAACCCGGTATACAATAGCGATTGCGATTATTTGGGTGCGCCGGATGGAGGGATAACCGGTAAAGGAGATGGAAAAATTTCAGACTTTTTTGCCAATGCAACAAATAAAAAAGTAGTTTGGGAAAATAAGTAAGTAACTTATTTTAAGACAATCGCTATGCTTTGTAAAAAATAAAAAATAGCCCCGCCACAAAAGCTTCTAAATGCCTGTAATGAGAAACTACAAATAGTTTTTTATAATTAAGGTTGTGCAATAGTGGTCCCATGTTGTGTGCAGGCTTCAGTCATGTCGCCTCAAAAAATATCTTTTCATGTACCAATGTTTTCCAAACAAAATATATTTTCTGTGCTTTGAATAACCCCATTGTCGTTTTACTTTGAAACCATTTTTGTCTGTCAAAAAAAGTTTATTATATCCTACCAAATACTTAGTTGGTTCACGAAGATTATGATTGCCTGTTATTGCCTCATGAATTGAAAATGATTCTTTCATTGTTTGATATTCCGAAGAAGTGTCAATCGTCAAAGGCTTATAAATTAAAATGATGGAATTTTTAGAAATCTGAAAATGTCCTGCGGCTGTGTCATAAGCTAAATCACCACTCATTCTAAAAGTAAAACTTGAGTCCGAATATAGTCTAACAGTTGTTCCGAAAAAGCCGCCAACTCCAAAATTTGATTTATAAACACCAAATATATTTTTTGTCGAATTGCAAGATAAAAGTCCGCAGAAAAATAAAGTGCAAAAGAAGGCATTTAAAAATCTTTGCATTGTCTGTCTTAATTTTTTTAGGTGTCATGTCGGCTTGCACACAACGAAAAAGCACAAAAGTTGAAAATATATTCTGTCGCTCATATATGTTCGGTCAGCCCGGTATGCCGCTGATAGTAGCACTAAGATGAGGATTTATTCGTCGCCCCCCTGACGCAAAACCTCGCTGTTAGCCGCTGCCTTTCTTTTTCTGTCGTTTAGTTACCGCCTTGATTGTTTCGTTAACTTCTGTTTGGATGTTACGCAGCTTGTTTTCACAAATTGATATTAATTCGTTTGCCTGTTTCACTTTTAGTGAAAGTTTATCAAGAGGAATATTGCCTTCTTCAAGTTGCTCTACAAGTTCTTCAAGTTTTGAATAAGCATCACTATATGTTAAGTCGGTTTTCATTTTTTGTCTTTTTAGTTACAGTACTATAAATTGTTTCATCCTTTAATAAAGTTTGGAGTTGAGAATTTTCTTTAATTGTCTTCGGGTCAACTACAATTTTATTGTTGCTCATAATAATTGCAAAACCTCTGTTGAGGATTGCTTGAGGACTCGATAGTTTGACAATGCGTTTGGCGTGGCCTAATTCATCTTTTGCGTTCTCAAGCCCTTCCTTTACTGCATCGGCTAATCTTGTTTTTAAGTCAATGAGTGAATTTTCAAACTCAAAGTTATGTTCAATAAAGAGCGAAGCGACTTTGGTTGGTGTCTTTTGTTCTCTTGCCATTAAATCAACGGTGCTTTGGTTTCTGTCGTGTCCAATACCTGTAAAAATTGGAATTGAGAAATTTGCAACACACTTTGAGAGTTCGTAATCGTCAAACGGTTTGAAGTCTGTTTGCGAACCACCGCCACGAACAATAGCAACAACGTCAAATCTCTGTTTATTTTTTTCAATTAGGTTGAGTTGCTCCAAAATAAGTTTATGTGCCGTGTCGCCTTGAATAGTCGTGAGAAATTCGGTAACTGAGAATGTGTAGTCGTGTTTGTTTCTTTTTATCTCTTGCTGAAAATCTCTTTGTCCGTCAGAGTTCGGTGCTGTTATCAAAGCAATGTTTTCAATAACAAGCGGAAGTTGTAAACGGTTGTTGTATGTTTTATAAACTCCATCAAAAAGCTGAATTGTTTTTGGGTTTTCTTTTAATAGCTTTTCAAGTGTCTGTTGTCGTTCAAGTTCAAGAATTCCTAAAGTGTGAGCCACGTCTATTTGCATCACATCAAGGTTAAGTCCGTAAACCTTGTGAAATCTAACTTTGACTTTGCAAATTATTTCTGTTCCGTCTTTGAAAGGTTGTTTGATTACTTTTTCAAATTTCTCAATTTCGTGATAGTAATTTGCCCAAAAAACAGCTCTTATCTCTGTTGTCTTTATTCCGTTTTCATATTCTTCTAACTTTAGATAGCATCGTCTGTTTGTTTCATACTTTTTTACATCCATTATCCTTGCTGAAATCCAAAACACTTCATTATCAAACTGTGTTTGAATGGTCTCTTGAATTTGTTCAACAAGCTGTGAAAGTTTAATAATGTCCTGCATTTTATCTTTTAAAAAATGGTCTGTAAGAATTTGTTTCTCTGAAAATCTTTCCAACCTTAAAGCCTATGGCTGTTGAAAGTTCCTCAAGTGAATTTGCTTTGTATTTCTCACACATGCGTAATGCAATTAAAGCTGATGCTTTAGCATCGCTTTCAGCATTGTGATGTTTAAGTTCTATTTTGAAATGTCTTGAAACATCGTCCAAGCGGAAACTTCTTAACGGAAGTAACTCTTGTGAAAGCCTGTAAGTGCAGTGATAGTCTAAGTCAGGGTAGAAAAGCTTGGAACTATCAAGAGTAAATCGTAGAACACTACAATCAAAAGAAGCGTTGTGAGCTACTATTGTTTGGTTGTGAAAATACTTTTGTAATTCTTTCCATTGTTGCTTGAAAGCTTTTTTATTTTTTGTTTGTGTATCGTCAATGCCATGAAGGAATGTATTAAAGCTGTCGTAATGATTTGGGGTCGGCTTAATTAAAAAGTGTTCACTGTTCACAAGTTTGCCGTTTTCAACAATAGCAACTCCCATTGAGCAGATACTACTCCTAAAATTGTTTGCCGTCTCAAAATCAATTGCGATAAAATTCAAAATCTTTTCTGTTTTTTATGGTAAGTTAAAGGCTTGTACTGTCGCTATAAGGTTGCGGCTAACGGACAGGTATTGCCGAAGTGCAGGGAATAGAATTCCGTCCGCCCCGGCTAACTGATGCTGAGTAAAGATAAAAAAGATGATGATATATTTTATAGCTAAATAGATAACGTCAAGCTGGATATGCAGATGCACAATGAATAAAAAGTTGAAACACGGCTTCCGTCAGCCTGCATTTTGGCAATACCCATGTTGTAGGTAGCCCTTCGTCAGGGTATGTCCACCGAATGACTGTTGCTATTACTTAGGGAGTGTCCCGGAAGCGTCGGCACAAGGCAGGCTCTTTTGCAAGGTTGGCTTCTGTGTGTTGGCTTTGTGTGCCTTGCAAATGTGCCTGACTTGGTGCGGTGGGTCAGGTCGCTGTACGGAGAGCAACTGCTTGTTTGTATAAGTTGTCGAAGCGGTCAATTTGTTTTGTCCAGTTAACGATGTCTGCATTTATCCAGTTGAGTATTTCTAAAATGTTATTGTGGTTTGTCGCCAACGCAGTAAGGTCATTGCAAATAGGTTCGTAATGAAAAATGCGGTTTCTGAATTTGCGAATGTGATTGAGTTTGTAAGAAATTTTGTCCCTGCGTTTGTTTGGTGTGGCCAGCATTGGAAAGGCATACATTAAAGGCTTCCAACAATCTTTGGCATATTGCTTATTGAAAAAAGCAGTCCAAAAATCAAAGGTTAATTCTGCAACCACTTTGTCTGTCGTCATTGGATTGAGTCCTGTAAGTATTTTCCGT
>JANXQO010000046.1 GCA_025353485.1 Chitinophagales bacterium | reverse complement strand
AAGCTGGGTAAACTTATTGATCTGCCATCACCTTATTATCCTGCTGATTACAATCTTTTATTACAGTTTGTACAAAATCTTTACCTGGATAATTTTTCATCTATCAGCTACAATTTTCTTAAACAATACCATCCGGTTCTTGATTATTATGTCTCATTTACCAACGCGTACAATACAAGTAAACAAATTGCAGAACAATAAAAACTAAATCTAAACCCTGAAAGTAAAAATTTAAAAAACATGACTAAGAAATTTTTGATAGCCGGAGCATTTGTATTGCTAAGTGCATTTAGCCTGCAGGCGCAAACCAAATTAAGTATTGATAAAGTTTATTCTACTTACCTGCGCAACAGCGGTACTATTATGGAAAATAAACAGATAAAAGGATATTTTTTCCTGTACATAAGTGATAAAATAGATAAGCATACCAACGAATATACTTTACAGATTCTTGATGAGAATCTTAACAAAGTAAGAGATATTAAATTCCAGGATTCAAAAAAACTTAGCCTTTTGGAAGCGGCTTATAATGGCAACAGCCTTGCATTTCTTTTTAAAAACGGTGATAACAAAACACTTGATATGAAAGTGTATGATATAGATGGTAAACTGAAATTTACATACAGCACTGAATACGATAAAAAAACTGATGACCTGATGAAGCGGTATGAGACGCTGAATACTGACGAGGGAACCAACCAAAATGTATACGACCTTGGCGAAAAAGGTTATGCATCAGTGTTGCCGTTAAGAGATGGAAAGCAACGCACTTACGAGGTTGACTATTATTCATCACAGGAAAAAAAGCAATGGACATACACGCCTGATGATGATGAGGAACGCTATGCCAGCGCTGAATTTTTAGGCAGCACCGACAGCCTTATCATACTTGAAGTAATGAAGAAGAGCAGGAGGCTTAGCGGCAAGCCAAGTGCACATCTTATAGGTATCAATTTTATTACAAAGAAAAAAGTTTTCGATATAGATAATGAAGAAGATGAATACACATTTGTTTCATCAGGTGTAGAGCCGGTAAAAGGCACTAATAAAATAATGGTGTTTGGAAGCTATTTTAAAAAGGGCGATAACATTGTAAAAGATAACAGCCAGGGCCTTGCAGTATATGGTATAGACAGTAAAGGGAAGGTGCTTAACAAAATCTATAATTCATGGGCAGAAGATTTTTCAAAGTATTTACCTACCAACAGGAAAGGTAAAATTGACAACATCGGTTACCTGTATATTCATAAAGTTATTCAAATGCCCGGTGGTAAAATGTTTGTTGTTGGCGAAGGTTATAAGCGGCAAGCCAGTGCCGGTGGTATTGCTTTAAATGTATTGGGAGCATTAGGCGGCGTACGCCCCGGAGTAGGTGTAACAAAAATTGTAACTACTGATATGGTGATGATGGAGTTTAATGATAAATATAAAATTACCAATGCTACGATATACGATAAAACAAACAATACTGTAGTATCTTCTTCAATGAGTGATGATTACAGCCAGCATGCTATTGCCTTATATCTAAAAATGACGGGTGCATTTGATTATGAATTTACAACAGGAGATACTGATAATTCTAATTTTGCCGTTTGCTATAGCGATTGGGTTAGAAGCTCAGAATATAAAGGACAAACATTTAATGCCATCCGTTATAATGGTAATAAGTTTACAACAGATAAGATAGAATTAAAATCAAAGGCCAGCAGATTAAAAGTGTTCCCTGCAAAAGCCGGTTAAATAATGATAATGGAATATTTTAAAAAAGATAAACGGCTTGATTTCAGGTTAGAAAAACTTGGTTAAGAAATAATTA
>JANXQO010000027.1 GCA_025353485.1 Chitinophagales bacterium | reverse complement strand
TGTTGATGGTGGAACGGCTGACACCGTATTTTTTGGCGAGTGCCCGGTAAGGTATTCCATCTACTAAATACTCTCTTACCGCTTCTTTTTGTATATCCATTTTTGGTTGATTTTGTGTCAACCTATTTCAGGACAAGACAGCCAGCGGTACAGGCAGCAAAATGAACAGACGAGTATAGTTCAGATATTTTTAGTATTGGCACTCTGAAAATAACTCCAACACCTAATCCTATAGAGCCTAACTCGAATATTTTATTGTTCCAGTAATCAAAAGACTGAAAGCCTCCGATGAGCGTTGCATTTTCTCCTCTTATTACATTTTTGCCAAACAGTAATCCATAGCCTGTAACATTGCCCAGTATTTTTCTTGAAGATCCAAAAACTGATTCTGTCCGAACTCTGAACACATCAAAGGGTTTGCGATGCCTTACTTCAAAAGGATCGCCATAATCCAGTTGCAGGTTGAGTGTAAAATTGGTTGGCCCGGTAAAAAATTTATTATTATCATTAATCTTGTGTATGCCGCCGCTTATAGTAATATTCAAAGGTTCTTTTTGATAAACTTCCTTATTAGTTACTCTAAACATTTTTCCCTGCGTAAGCCTGTTGATCGCTCTTGCAGGATCGAGTATGCCGGCTAAAAGTTCACGCCAAAACCGGTTGGCTCCAATTGCCCTGTCATCAAGAATATTGGAACTTATACGGTATAAAACTTCTCCCAAAAACATTCCGCTTATAGGTGTATTAATGATATCATTTTTTGATGGGTGTGTATTTTCCCCAAAATATTCCCACACAAGGCTGCCTTCTACAGCGTATGGAAATGATTGCCAGAAAGAATATCCATTGGACCGGGCAATATTAAAATAATTATTTCCTGAATAGGGATGTGCAATAAAGTTGGTACCAAAGTGATCATTATCCCATTCAAATCAGGCCCGTAAATTTTCTTTCCAGGTTTTTAAACTTATGTATGAAAAATCATAATGAAAAAGATACCTGTTGGCAGCGAAGTTAATGCCGTCAGCTGCAATAACCTTTGCAGCGGGTATGTACCAATGATGGCGTGGGTTATAAACGGGATCATCGTTAAGCAGATCGCCATATTTATTATGAGGTCTTGAATCAATGGAAGTGTCATAGATATGAGTATCCTTTATGTTTGTATTATCGGGTTTGCCAAAATTACTTTTGTCAGTAATTTTTGATGAATCAGAAGCGATATCCTGCGCTATTAAAATATTAAAAAGCAACAGGAAAAATAGAGATAAAATTATTTTCATAGAAGAGTTGTTTGCAAAAGATATTACAGCAAACGTGCCATATTAATAAAGAACTTATGCTAAGGAGGTTTTTGATAATCATAACTTCTTATCTTACCATCCAATTCTAAACACATATTGTATGATAAAATTATTTTCAATTTTGGTTATTATAGTTTTTAGTCTGCAAATAAATGCACAGCAAAAGCCCGGTAAGAAAAAAGAAACCCAACCGGTGCAAACTGTTTCCACGCCAGCAGAAATAGATTCAAGTTTACGTAATTTAAAATGGCGCAACATTGGCCCTTTCCGCGGGGGCCGCTCAGTTACTGCAACCGGTGTTTTTGGTGATCCGCTGGTATATTATATGGGTACTACAGGCGGCGGCGTATGGAAAACTTTTGATGCGGGTTCTTCATGGCAAAATATTTCAGATGGCTTTTTTAAAACAGGATCAGTTGGCGCTGTTGCGGTTAGTGAGAGCGATCCCAATGTTGTTTTTGTTGGTATGGGCGAGCATGCTGTACGTGGTGTTATGACATCGTATGGTGATGGAGTTTACAAATCTACTGATGCAGGAAAGACATGGAAAAAAATGGGGCTTGATCTTACACGTCAGATAGCAAACATTCGTATTCATCCCACCAATCCTGATATAGTTTATGTTGCCGCACAGGGAGCCGTAAATGGCTCTTCAGAAGAACGGGGGGTTTATAAATCAATTGATGGAGGTACAACGTGGAAAAAAGTTTTGTATGTAGATCAAAATACAGGCTGTTCCGAACTTAGTATGGATATGACAAATCCAAGAATTTTATATGCTGCCATGTGGGAGCACCGCCGCACACCATGGGAAATAAAAAGTGGTGGCCCCGGAAGCAATTTATATAAATCAACAGATGCCGGAGAAACCTGGGTTAAACTTATCAAAGGGTTACCAAAAGAAAAAGGAAAGATGGCGATTGCTGTAAGCCGTGCTAACGCTGATAAAGTGTATGCTCTTATTGAAAGTGATACACAAAAAGAACAGGGCGGATTATTTGTGAGTGAGGATGCAGGAAAAAGCTGGAACAGGATAAGTAAAGATCACCGCCTTGTGCAAAGAGCATGGTACTATATTGAGATTGCCCTGGATCCACAAAATGAAAATGTTGTGTATGCTTTTAATTCTCCGGGCTTACGATCAATAGACGGAGGAAAAACATGGAGCAACATTCGGGGTACACATGGCGATTATCACCAGCTATGGATAAATCCAAATAATAATAAGAACATGATAATTGCCAACGATGGTGGTGCAGCAATCAGTTTTAATACAGCAAAACATGGTCAACAGAAAACAATCAGCCAACGGCACAGTTTTACAGGGTAAATGCTGATAATCGTTTTCCTTATTATGTTTATGGTGGTCAACAGGATAATTCTTCTGTGATGATAGCAAGCCGAAACCTTGCAGGGTACAGCATTAGCGATAGAGATTGGTCATCATCTGCCGGAGGTGAAAGTGCTTTTATTGCTTTCGATCCAAACAATCCAAAATTTTTAATGGGTGGCAGTTACCAGGGAACGATTGAAGTATATGACCAGGAAATTAAAGAGAGTAAGGGTATCATGATTGCGCCAATCCAATACCAAAGTCTGCAGCCAAAAAATATGAAGTATCGTTTTAACTGGAATGTGCCTATCATTAATTCACCCAACGATCCTTCTGTTTTTTATCATGCAGGAAATGTTTTATTCAGAACAAATAACAAAGGAATTAATTGGGATGTAATTTCTCCTGACCTCACAAGACATGACACAACAAAGATGGGACAGAGCGGTGTGCCTTATACCAACGAAGGTGCCGGTGGAGAAAATTATGCAACCATTGCATATGTTGCTGAATCGCCTTACGAGAAAGGTGTAATATGGACAGGCAGTGATGATGGGCTTGTGTACCTTACAAAAGATAACGGCAAAACATGGAGCAATGTAACACCTGCCGGGCTCAGTGAGCGTTTGATAAATTGCATAGAAGTTTCACCACACGATAAAGCAACTGCATACATTGCAACAACACGATATAAGTTTAATGATCTTGCACCGGCAATTTATAAAACAACAGACTATGGTAAAACCTGGACGAACATCAGCAACGGAATTCCTTACGGTGCTTATACAAGATGTGTTCGGGAAGATGATGTAATAAAAGATCTGTTGTATGCCGGTACTGAAACAGGTTTTTATATTTCATACAATGGCGGAAAAACATGGAAGCAACAGCAATTGAATTTGCCGGTTACACCACTCACTGATCTTATGGTGCATAAAGGAAATTTAATTGCATCAACAATGGGGCGTGCATTTTGGATACTGGATGATCTTACCATTTTCCGTCAATATAATAGAACAGATACAACAAAAAGATTTGATCTTTTTAAACCAACAGATGCTTACCGTGTTTCCGGCGGAAGTGCACTGGATGCAAGCCCTGATGATGAAGAAGGTCCGCCGCCAATTTATAGTTCGGGAACAAATCCTTCTTCCGGAGTTTCTATTTATTATCTCGTTCCTGCAAAACCGGATTCGATAAAACTTACTTTGGATATCCTTGATGATAAAGGACAATTGGTTCGCAGTTACTCAACTAAAGAAGATAAAAAGTTTGTAAAATTTCCCGGAGGCCCCGAAGCCGAAGCCTTATTGCCCAACAAACCCGGGCTTAACCGTTTTGTGTGGGATATGCGTTATGAGACGTTGCCGGGGGTACAGAATGTTTTTATTGAAGGAAGTTACCAGGGACGAAAAGTTGCACCGGGAAAATTTACTGCACGATTAAAAACAGATAAAGAAGAAAAGACAACAACAATAAATATTCTTCCTGACCCGAGAATTAATGCAACCCCGGCTGAATATTTACAACAGCAGCAAACTCTTGCTGAGGTTGATAATAAAATAAAAGAAATTCATGATGCAGTAAACCAGATGCGTATTGTTCGTTCGCAGGTAAATGAATTAATTGAATTGCTTACGGATACTGTAATGTATAAAGGCGTAATTGATAGTGGCAAAAAGCTGGTAAAAAAAATAACAACATGGGAAGAAAAATTAGTGCAGCCAAAAGCACAAAGCAATGATGACATCATAAACTTTGTGAACATGCTAAGCGCTGATTATATTTTTCTTAAAGGAGAAATGGATGTAAATATTCCTGCGGTAACAGGCGGACAGCAGCAAAGGCTTGCTGAATTAAATGCACTATGGCAGCCAATAAAAAATGAATACAGTGATATACAAAAACAGGTTGCTGATTTTAATACACTCTGCAGAAGTTTGAACATTGAAAAAATTACAATACCTGTAATATCAAAATGATATTATTATCATTGTTGTCCGGCTATCCTGGGTTAAAGCTATTCGTGGCGGGTTTCAGATTTTAACCCCAGGCTTAAGCCTGGGGGTTATGAAAGCCAACCTTGATATGGGCTTTAGCCCACAATTGAATATTTTAATAAGACATTATAATTATTAACCATAAAAATGAAACGGAGAAATTTTATCAGGAACAGTTCATTAGCCTCGTTTGCTATTGCATCTGTTGGTGTTGCTTCATGCAATAATCCTGTGACTAATAAAGAAGATACGATTGCAAAAAAATCTGAAAATATTCCAACTGATTTTATTTTAAATGAAATAACAATTGATGAGCTGCAGAAAAAAATGCAGAGCGGAGAATACACATCAAGATCCATCACGCAATTATATTTAGACCGCATTGACGCAATTGATAAAAAAGGCCCTGCAATAAATGCAGTGATCGAATTAAATGCTGATGCGCTCACCATTGCAGATAAAATGGACAGTGAAAGAAAAGCAGGAAAAGTGCGAAGCCTCATGCATGGCATTCCTGTTTTAATAAAAGATAATATTGATACCGGTGATAACATGATGACTACTGCAGGTTCACTTGCATTGGAAGGGCACAAGGCAACAAATGATGCTTTTATAATAAAACAATTAAGAGAATCAGGAGCAGTGCTTTTAGGAAAAACAAATCTTAGTGAGTGGGCAAATTTCAGATCAACAAGATCATGCAGCGGATGGAGCAGTCGTGGTGGTCAAACAAAAAATCCAAATGTTCTTGACCGCAATCCATGTGGATCCAGTTCAGGCTCTGCAGCGGCCGTTGCTGCTAATCTCTGCACGGTTGCAATCGGTACAGAAACCGATGGATCTGTTGTTGCGCCATCTTCCTTTTGTGGTATCGTAGGTATTAAGCCAACGGTAGGTTTATTAAGCCGTACCGGCATTATACCCATTTCTAAAACACAGGATACGGCAGGCCCAATGGCAAGGACTGTAAGAGATGCTGCAATATTATTAAGTGTGATAACGGGCATTGATAATGCTGATGCAGTTACAAATGAAAGCGCTGGAAAATCGCAAAAGGATTATACTGTTTTTCTTGATGCTAATGGTTTAAAAGGAAAACGAATTGGTATCGAGAAATCTTTCTTAACCGGGCATGAAGGTGTTGTAGGATTATACAAACAGGCAATAGAAATTTTAAAAGCGCAGGGAGCAACTATTGTTGAAATCGAACTTTTAAAAGAAACAAATAAATTAGGTAATGACGAGCTAACAGTTTTAAAATATGAATTTAAAGATGGAGTTAACAAATATCTTTCTACCGCGAATGCAAAAGTAAAATCCCTGGCAGATGTTATTGCTTTTAATAAACAAAATGAAGCCAAAGCAATGCCATGGTTCAAGCAGGAAATTTTAGAAAGCTGTGAAGAGAAAAAAGGACTTGAGAGTAAGGAATATACTGATGCTGTTGCAAAATCAACAGGATCAAAAAAATTAATTGATGAGATACTGAAACAAAACAAACTCGATGCAATATGCGGCACCAGTATTGGTTATGCACCTTTAATTGATCTTGTGAATGGGGATTATGATACCGGGTTTTATTTTTGTCCACCCGCTGCAATGGCAGGATACCCTCACATAACTGTACCAATGGGAACTGTTCATGATCTGCCGATAGGACTTTCTTTTTTTAGCACTGCGTATGATGAAGCCGGTATTTTAAAAGTGGCTTATGCTTATGAACAGGCAAGTAAAAAAAGAACAGCCCCGAAATTTAAAACTTCATTGATGGCATAAAATTATTTGTGTTCAAAACAAAATAAAAGGCATTGCATATGCAATGCCTTAAAAATTTATTTTATTCATTCCGCTTTTTTCTTAGGAAACTTTCTTGTCTTTTCATCTAACTAAATAATTTTTTCTTTTTAATATATAAGATTATCCAATAGAGATATTATTCATTATTACCTTCCCAACCCCCCTTATTCCATCCTGTAAATTTGTTGTTTGATTTCACAAAAAATTATAAGAAAAATGCTTAGGATAAATACTTATACCGGGAATGAAATAAGTAACTTATTTGGCAATATTTTCTCATCAGGCACAATAGGTTGAAGGCCAGTAGATAGCAGTATTACCCCCATTACCATACTCTTAAAATTTAATAATAATAGCACTCTGGCACAGTTTTCTCATTACATAGGATAATTAAAATTACAGTTATGAAAAAGATATTACAATGTTTGATGGTTGCTTCAATTTTTGTTGCCTGCAACTCTAAATCAGACTTAGATGCAAAAAAAGATGTGATATTGGTAGATACCTCCGGAATGTATAAAAGCAATATTATGACCGATACCGGAAGTGTTATTACAACAACTACATTAACTAACGGAAATAAAAATACAGCCGTTGCTAACAAACAAATTACAAACACCAACAGAACCGTAACAACACGTAATAACCGCAATGGTTCCGGAAATACAGCGAGCACATCTAACAATACAAGCACTACAACAGTAAGAAGGAAAAGAGGTTGGAGCCACGCTGCTAAAGATGCAACCATCGGTGGAGTTGGTGGTGCAGTACTCGGCGCAGTCATCAGTAAAAATCATGTTAAGGGTGCTGTAATAGGCGGTGTAATTGGAGCAGGAGGAGGTTATATTTTAGGAAGATCTAAAGATAAAAAAGAGGGAAGAGTTAGATAAAGGAATTATAAAATCCAATAGGTAAAGATCCATGCAATTCGCATGGATTTTTATTTAGGCAAAGATTTATATATCTCATTTATATTTGCAGCTCCTAAATAAAAAATATATGACATCAACTAAAGCATATGCAGCACAAAGTGCTACCGAAAAATTATCATCATGGACATTTGAAAGAAGAGAACCCAAACCACATGATGTTGAAATAGAAATATTATTCTGTGGCGTTTGTCACAGTGATCTTCATACAGTACGTAATGAGTGGGGCGGAACGCAGTATCCCTGTGTGCCGGGGCATGAGATTGTTGGCCGTGTAACAGGAGTTGGGGATCATGTAAAAAAATTTAAAACAGGTGATCTTGCAGCAATAGGATGTTTGGTGGATAGTTGCCGTGAGTGTGATAATTGTAAAGAAGGGCTTGAACAATATTGCGAGAACGGAATGGTAGGCACTTATAACGGACAGGAAAAAGATGGAAGTGGATATACATTTGGAGGATACAGCAAACGGATTGTTGCGCATGAAGATTTTGTTTTAACGATATCTGATAAACTTCCTTTGGAAGGCATTGCGCCATTGCTTTGTGCAGGTATCACTACCTATTCTCCACTGCGTCACTGGAAGGTGGGTAAAGGTGATAAAGTAGGAGTAGTTGGTCTTGGTGGTTTAGGGCATATGGGTGTAAAGCTTGCCGTATCATTCGGCGCAGAAGTTACCATGCTTAGTCATTCTCCGTCAAAAGAAAAAGATGCCCAAAGATTGGGGGCACATAAATTTGTTTTAACCTCCGACAAAGAACAGGTAAAATCTGTTGCCAATTATTTTGATTTTATTCTTGACACCGTTTCTGCCGAACATGATTACAATCTTTATCTGAATATGCTTAGCACAAATGGTAAAATGGTTTGCGTTGGCGCTCCACCTACGCCTGCACAGGTTCCTGCATTCAATCTTATAATGAAGAGAAGAACCTTAGCAGGATCATTGATTGGTGGTATTCCGGAAACACAGGAGATGCTTGATTATTGTGCTGAACATAATATTGTAAGTGATGTGGAAGTGATAAACATAAAAGATATTAATGAAGCTTACGAACGCATGTTAAAAGGTGATGTTCGTTATCGTTTTGTAATTGATATGGCAACATTGTGATCGTGAAACGTGAGACGGCAAATGTGCGATGATGAACATAAAATCTATAAACATTATTCTAACGTTTCACTTTTCACGTCTCACGCTTTTAATATTTCTTTGCCCTGTCATATTGTTCAGGCCATGGCACATCTACAGTAAGTTCTCTTGCTGCGTGTAATGGGAAATATGGATCACGCAAAAATTGTCTTGCTAATAAAATAAGGTCTGCCTGTTGTTTAGTAAGAATTTCTTCAGCCTGTTGGGCAGTTGTTATTATTCCTACGGCACCAGTTAATATTCCTGTTTCCTTTTTTATTTTTTCTGCAAAAGGTACCTGGTACAAAGGGCTTACTGAAATATTTTGGGTAGAAATATTCCCACCTGTTGAGCAATCAATAACATCTACATCATTATTTTTTAATATAGCAGCAAGCTTTACAGAATCGTCTTCTGTCCATCCGCCTTCCACCCAATCAGTGGCTGATATGCGCACAAACAATGGAAGTTCATTTGAAATTATTTTTCTTGTTGTCGCTACAATTTCCAGTAACAACCTTATACGGTTTTCAAAAGATCCTCCATACTCATCTGTTCTAATATTACTTAATGGAGACATAAATTCATTTAGCAGGTAACCATGTGCAGCATGTATCTCAATTATTTTAAACCCTGCCTGCATAGCTCTTTTCGCAGCATTACTAAAATCATTTATTACTTTTTTAATATCATCAGTTGTCATTGCTTTTGGTAATAGATCGGTTTCTTTATAAGCAATTGCACTTGGTGCAAATGTTTGCCATGCTCCTTTTTCATCAGTAAGAACTGCACTCCCTTTCCATGGCACATGATGGCTTGCCTTACGCCCCGCATGAGCCAATTGAATTGCAGGAACTGCTCCATTATTTTCAATGAATGTTGTGATACGTTTTAAAAAATCAATGTGATCATCTTTCCAAATACCAAGATCAGATAGTG
The DNA here is from genome assembly GCA_025353485.1 of Chitinophagales bacterium. Classification (GTDB taxonomy): domain Bacteria; phylum Bacteroidota; class Bacteroidia; order Chitinophagales; family Chitinophagaceae; genus Ginsengibacter. The sequence goes on along the minus strand of JANXQO010000027.1, from coordinate 81,724 downwards.
TTATTCTTCCTTCGGGAGAAACAGCAGTTGCTTCAGTAAATACAAGCCCGGCACCGCCAACAGCACGGCTTCCCAAATGTACAAGATGCCAGTCATTGGCAAAGCCATCTTCACTGCTGTATTGGCACATGGGGCTAACAACAATCCTGTTTTTCAATTCAATGCTCCTTATTTGTAGCGGTTCAAAAAGTAAAGCCATAACTTTTTTTTATTTGTGATTGCAAACTTGCAACCAATTTTTTAATTTATTATCTCCTAATTTTGAAGCATGGAGAAAAGACAATTAGGAAATTCAGGAATAAAAGTAGCACCGCTTGCATTGGGTGGAAATGTTTTTGGATGGACGATTGATGAGCCAACATCTTTTAAAATATTAGATGCATTTACCGGTGCAGGATTTAATTTAATTGACACTGCAGATGTTTACTCAAGATGGAAGGAAGGTAACCATGGAGGTGAATCTGAAAAAATAATTGGAAACTGGATGAGACATCGTGGCAACCGTGATAAAGTAATTGTTGCTACAAAAGTTGGCAGCGATATGGGAGAGGGGAAAACGCTTAAAAAGAATTACATTTTTAAAGCTGTTGAAGCATCACTTACACGTTTGCAAACTGATTATATTGACCTGTACCAATCACATTATGATGATCTCTCTACACCTGTTGAAGAAATAATTGATGCATTCGCAGCATTAATAAAACAGGGGAAAGTGAGAGCTATCGGGGCTTCTAATTTATCATTAGAAAGATTGAAACAATCTGTTGAATACAGTGAGCGTGCAGGTTTGCCGCATTATGAAACACTGCAGCCTTTATATAATTTGTATGACCGTGAAATATTTGAAAAAGAATATCAGCCATATTGTTTGCCAAAAAATATTAGTGTGATAAATTATTATTCACTGGCGAGTGGTTTTCTCACAGGAAAATATCGGTCAGAAAATGATCTCTCAAAAAGCCCAAGAGGCGGGGGCAATAAAAAATATCTGAATGAACGGGGCTTCAAAATTTTAAATACACTTGATGAAGTTGCGAAACGATATAATACAACACAGGCAACTGTTTCGCTTGCGTGGCTGATTGCGCAACCAACAATTGCAGCGCCAATAGCAAGCGCAACCAATACACAACAATTAAATGATCTTATTGCGGCTACTGATTTAAAATTAGATAATGCAGCAATCGAAGAATTGAATACTGCAAGTGCATATCATTGACCAATATAATTTTAGCAATAATTTTTCTAAGAATAATTATCTCTTCGTATTGAAAATATAAATGAAAACAAATCAGTGGCAATAACATTGTAGATTTGCCAACTATTTTTTGGAGACTTGTCCGAGTGGTTGAAGGAGCACGCCTGGAAAGTGTGTATACGGGAAACTGTATCGAGGGTTCGAATCCCTCAGTCTCCGCAGGGTGTTATTTTCGTATCCGGTAAGCAATCCTTCTTTGCTTATTTTTTACCTTCTTTGTACAATCTAAAATACAATTTTGGTACTAAGATCAGGGGTATTAATTCCTGCAAAATGTGATACTCCTTCCTGAAATTATTTTCAAATTAAATGGTTAGCACCAGCGGGTTATAGTAAATGCTTTTGAAAATAACGGCATTGAATATTTGCTAAAGTCTATTAATAATGATGATGTAAGTAAAGCAATTGTAAAATACAAAAAACTGCAAAAGCATTTTTCTATCGGTGAAGAAGCCATTAAGAATATGGCGCAATCAATCAATACAAATAGGAAAACCAGGCTATTGGTAAAAAAAGGTATTGAAACAATTTCAATAAAACTTGATGATATTCTAATCTTCTATACTGAAAACAGGATCGTGTCTGTGTTTGACAGCAATGGCAAAAAATATTTATTAGATAAATCTCTTAATGAACTGGAAGTGGAATTAAATGATTCAATTTTTTTTAGAGCCAACCGGCAATATATTGTCAATTTAAATTTTATAAAAAGTTTTAAGCCGTATGAAAAAGTAAAACTTCAGATCGAACTGACTATTCCGCAGCTTAATCACTTTATTATAGTGAGCCAAAATTCAGCCCCGGGGTTTCGTTCATGGATTATGAAGTGGTAAAAAATTTCAATCATCAATATTGGCTATTGAAGTTGAATAACTAATGCGTCTACCATATATAAGATTTTAGAAGTAAATAATTTTTAGCTTTATATTTCTCATGTGTGGTTTAGGAAAAAATCTCACAACGCTCTCTGTTTCCACAGGGGGCTCTTTTTTTGTTGATAATTAAATTCGGTAACTCCAGCAACTCTTCTTGGCATACCGTCTGGCAGGTCTGCATGTTTCTATCTCATATTCACTTTTCATTTTTTATAAACTTCATTGATATTGAGTTAACACAATGTCTTGTATTTTTATCAGTAAATCTTTCTCCTTTAAAAACATGGCCTAAATGGGCATCACAATTAGCGCAAACAATTTCTATCCTGCTGCCATCTGCATCCTGTAAATGTTTTACAGCGCCCTGAATCTCATCATCAAAACTGGGCCAGCCACAATGCGAATCAAATTTGTCTTCTGACCTGAACAAAGGAGTATTGCATCGCCTGCACACATACGTTCCACTTTCTTTAGTATTAGTATATTCTCCTGTAAATGGTCTTTCTGTTCCTTTATAAAGGATTACTTTTTCTTCTTCTGGTGTTAATTTATTGTACTCCATATTTTAATAATTTTTTAAAGGTATAAATATAAATTATTGCTGTTGCAAGCTTTGTACCAAGGTGGCAGAACACATATAATAACAAAAATGCAAAAATGATTTCAAGCCGCTTAAATAATTTGAAAGAACAAATGGTTTCTGCTAAAGCTTTTGGCCTGTCATATTATGGAAGTGGTGTATAATATGCCGTAAGGCAACCTTCAATTTTAAAAGTTGTAATCACTCTGGTTCTAAAAGCTTTTCCATCTGCATACTGCGTGATCCTTTTATAAGTAATTGTGAATTTTGAAGATGCTGCTCCTGCAGCCATTTTTTAGCCATTAGCGAATTATCAAAATGGATGTACAGATGTTTTATGTTTTTAAAATTATTGCCAACCAGCACCACTTTACTCCATTTAAAGCGATCTATAAGTAATACTAATTCCTCATGTTCTTTTTTACTTTCTTCTCCCAGTTCCATCATACTTCCTATCAATAATATTTTATTTTTTCCCTGCATTTGCGCAAAGTTCTCAATAGCAGCTTTCATGCTTGCGGGGTTTGCATTGTAAGCGTCCAGGATTATTGTGTTGGTACTTTTATTTATTAATTGTGAGCGGTTGTTGGATGGAATATAATTCTCAATTGCACTTTTTATTTTTTCTTCAGCAACATTAAAATATTTACCAATGGTTACTGCAGCAATCACATTTTGCAAATTGTAGCTACCCACTAATTGTGTTTTTATTGATCCGATATTGGCGCCTTTGATTATTTCTACTTCCAAAAAAGAAGATGTGCTGATAGCCCTTCCTGTTATAGATCCTTCTAAAGTCCCGTAGGTAATAATATTTTTTATTCCTGTGCTTATCTCTTTTATATAATTATCATCGCAATTAACAAATGCAGTCCCATTGTTTTGTCTAAGAAAATCAAATAATTCTCCTTTCCCTTTTTTTACGCCATCTATTCCGCCAAATCCTTCCAGGTGCGCTTTACCCAAATTTGTTATAAGCCCGTGTGTGGGTAAGGTATACAAACAATAACCATTAATTTCTTTTTGGTGATTGGCACCCATTTCAATCACTGCTATTTCTGCATCACTCTTAATTTTAAGAATGGTTAAAGGAATGCCTATATGATTATTTAAGTTGCCTTCTGTAGTATACGTTTTATAAGCAGAGGATAAAACCTCATGCACCAATTCTTTGGTAGTTGTTTTACCATTGCTTCCTGTGATTGCAATAAACGGAATACCGCCAGGACGGGACAGGTTATTAAATTGCTCACGATGATGTTTTGCTAACTGCTGAAGAGTTAATAATACATCATTGGTTCTTATTACTTTTTTATTTTTTAAATTTAATTCTTCATCAACAATTACATAAGCTGCACCTGCTTCAATTGCCTGCTTTGCAAAATGGTTCCCATTAAAATTGGGACCTTTTAAGGCAAAGAACAAATCTCCATCTATTAATTTTCTTGTATCAATTTTTATAGAAGGATATTGCAGGTAAAGTTTATAAAGATCTTTTATCTCCATAACAACAAATTTCAACTAAAGAATTCAAAAAATAAATTTTACAAAAAAATTTATTACGATATAAAATCTTATTAATCCATGATCTACTCAAATCATGCCGCCCGTTCCGGTACGAACGGGGTTCACACAAATAAAATAGCCTCCCAACTTTCGTGAGAGGCTTTGATTATATTATTATAAATTATTTATTTTTTCTTGCGGCTGTTTTGTTTACGCTTCCCAAAAATATTACCTTCTTTAAATCCATTTCCTTCAGGGCTTCCAAGCCGTGTCATAGCACATCTGAAACCGATAGTGCTGCTGGCCTGATCTTCTTCAAGATACCTGCGGGAACCGGGAGATAGCCAGTAAGGCATATCATTCCAGCTTCCGCCTTTTACAACTCTGGATCTGTCACTTATTAAAGAAGATATTCCATAACCATAACTTACACCGGAAGATGAATCACCATCCAAATAATTGATGACATTACCTTTTTGATAGTTACGGCGATTTACACTTTCGGAATCCGTTACATCTACTTTTTTCAGTCGTCCCAATGTATCTCTTTCATATTCACCCGTTGCATTTTTATAAAATTTCTGGAATTTATTACCCCGGTATGGATTGAAATCATCTTCATCAGTGGGGGTAAGCGGCCTGTATACATCACCAACCCACTCACTCACGTTGCCACACATATTATAAGCGCCGTAACCATTTGGATAAAAAGATTTGATTGGACCAGGTATAGCAGCGCGGTCATTTAAGCCACCGGCAATACCCATGTTATCACCGTTACCTCTTTTAAAGTTTGCTAAAAATTGTCCCTGCCAGCTTCCGCGGCGGTTATCACGCAAACCATTTACATTACTACTCCATGAATAAACCTGTTGGTTTGAAATCAACTCTTCACCACGCATTTTCTCTTTCTTTTTTGGATTAGGATTTTGATTAATAATACCATAAGCAGCGTATTCCCATTCAGCCTCGGTTGGTAAACGATAACCGGGTAATAATAAACCATCTTCAAATGTTATTACTTTTCTTGTTCTGCCGCTAACATCTTTTAAACCACCTTTTTTAGGTGCGGTTTTATTATTGATAAGTTCGGGGTTCATTAAATAAGTATCTGTATTAAAAGTCTGGTCTCCGCCACCCTGTTTCATTGCGGTTAAAGGTGATTTCTTATTTAAGTAATTTTTATCAATTAATATTTTTTCATTAACCCTGTCTGTTCTCCAGATACAGAAGTCATGAGCCTGCTCCCAGGTTACACCCACAACAGGATAATAATTGTATGCAGGATAACGAAAATAGTATTCAACATAAGGTTCGTTAAATGCTAATTCACTTCTCCAAACCAAAGTATCAGGGAGAGCCCTGTTCATTACCATTGTGTCGTTATCAAATGTATTAGTAAGCCAATAAAGATATTCGCGGTAATGAACATTCGCTACTTCAGTTTCATCAATATAAAATGAATTTACGGTAACCCGGCGTGGAATATTATTCCAGTCACCCATTACATCTTCTTCTTTTGCACCCATTGTAAATGTACCGCCCTGAACAAAAACAAGACCGGGACCAGCCTTTTGTTCTTTGGCTTTTAGTACATGGAAATTTCCATAATTCTTATCATCATAATTCCAGCCTGTGGCCGAAGATTTATCTTTCTTCTTATTAAAAATGCTTCCATTTTTACAAGAGATAAATAATATAGAAACAATAAGAAGAGTAAAAATATTTCTTGCAGATAATAACTTTAACATGTGCATTCGTTTAGCGATTTTATTAACGAAAGGTTTTCTTGATTATTGTGCAGCGGGGTAACGCTTTACAATGCGAATATAATTACTTTACTGATAAAGTTTCAACCGATACAGGCAATTTTGAAACCTATATTCATACTTTTGCAAAGTATTCACAATTCAACCCTCTTATGTTTAAAGATTTTTATTTCAGATAATTCTAATGCTGATGCATTTGCAATAAAATCTTCTGTTAGCCGTTCAATAAAATCAAATTGACTATTTAATAATTCAAAGCAGCAATATCTATTAAATTATGTCTTTTATATATATTTAATATTTTACCTGGCTGTAAGAGAAAACATATATTTTTACAATATCTAAATTACTTAGCTATAACCCCAGCTCTACCTAACTCAAGATCAAATAAGCATGAAACAAAGGTTGAAATTGATTGCCTTATCATTACTAACGATAAGTGCACTAAGTGTTAGCGCACAAACCAATTCTATAAATGTTGTTACTACCGCTGTTCCTTTTTTAAGAATTTCACCAGATGCCCGGTCAGGTGGAATGGGCGATGTTGGTATAGCTACTGCTCCTGATGCAAATTCTTCCTTTTGGAACCAGGCAAAAATTCCATTTGCACAAAGCAAAGCAGCAATAGCTGTTTCTTATACTCCATGGTTAAAAGGCTTAGGACTTAGTGATGTATATTTAGCTTCTTTGGCTGGATATTACCAATTAGATGAAACGCAGGCAATTTCTGCTTCTCTCAGATATTTTAGTCTTGGCAACATTCAATTTACTGATGCTTTAGGAAATGATCTTAGTACTTACAGGCCCAGAGAATTTGGATTTGATGTAGGTTACTCACGCAAATTATCAGATAAGTTAGGATTAGGGATTGCATTAAGATATATCAACTCAAGTCTTGCAAGCGGTAATTTTAATGGTCAATCTTATAAGGCAGGCTCTGCGGTGGCAGGTGATATAAGTTTATTTCATGATGGAACCGGCAGCGATCCCAATGCCTCGGGTTTAAACTGGGGTATCACACTTCATAACTTAGGATCAAAAATTTCTTATACAAACGATGCTACTCAAAAAGATTACATACCTGCTAATTTAGGTATTGGTATTGCGTATACAAAAGTTTTTGATGAAACCAGTAAAGCAACTTTTGGATTAGATATAAATAAATTATTGGTTCCCACACCTCCTCTAATTACAGGAAATACTTCTACCGATTCGGCAAATATTGCTAAATACAGAAACAAAGGGGTTTTAAGTAGCTGGGTTAGTTCCTTCGGAGATGCACCTGGTGGTGCCAGCGAAGAGTTAAAGGAAGTACAGGTTTCTTTAGGTGCAGAATATATATATAATAATCAGTTTGCTTTTAGAGCCGGATATTTTTATGAGGCACCTACAAAAGGAAACCGACAATATTTTACAGTTGGTGCAGGAGTAAACTATAACATGTTTGGTTTTAATTTATCATACCTTATTCCTTCCGGGGGTGGTGTTAACAGAAACCCTTTAGCTAATACAGTGCGGTTTAGCGTTATATTTAATCTTGATAAAGAATCTGCTGCTCCGGTAACTAATTAAAAAAATTTTTAATAGAACGTCTAAGTTTATGGGGCGTTTTTTTATGTGTATTAATTAAGATATTAATTGATATTTACATAAAATAAAAACACATGTCTTTTAGAATTGGCTTCGGTGTTGATTTTCATCAATTAGTTACTGAAAGAGAATTATGGATTGGAGGTGTAAACATTCCGCACTCAAAAGGATCTTTGGGCCATAGTGATGCCGATGTTTTATTGCATGCTATCTGCGATGCAATGTTAGGCGCTGCCTGCATGGGAGATATAGGTGTACACTTTCCTGATACTTCATCTGAATTTAAAAATATAGACAGCAAGATACTTTTAAAAAAAAGTTTTGATCTCATCTCTTCAGCAGGTTACAGGATAGTAAATATAGATTCTACATTATGTCTTGAATTGCCCAAAATAAAACCTTATATACAACAGATGCAGCAAACAATTGCCCCAATCTTATCTCTACAAATTTCAGATGTTTCCATAAAAGCAACTACCACCGAAAAAATGGGTTTTATTGGCAGAGAAGAAGGACTGGCTGCCTATGCAACAATTTTATTAAAAAGTATTTAGCGTGAATGGTCAATAGTCAATGGTCAGTAATGAATTGTGAATGTAAGATGATATTGATTGGCCATTCACGATTAACCACTCACCTTTTTTGTTAAAATTAATTTTATTCTTTTCTAATGTTTTTGCATCCCTAACTTTGTCGCTATGCCGGAGGTTTTAATAAAAATTATAAATCAGTCTGATAACAATACACCTCATTATGCAACTCCCGGTTCTGCGGGGATGGACATTAGAGCTAATTTACAAGCGCCAATTACATTACAGCCTTTACAAAGAGAAATGGTACCAACAGGTTTATTTATAGAGCTGCCGGATGGATATGAAGCACAGGTACGGCCACGAAGCGGCCTGGCAAATAAGCAGGGGATTACCTGTTTAAATTCGCCGGGTACTGTTGATAGTGATTATCGTGGTGAAATAAAAGTGATCCTTATAAATTTATCCGGCGAAGAACAAATTATAAAACACGGAGACAGGATTGCCCAAATGATAATTTCAAAAGTGGAAAAAGCAAAATGGGAACTGGTACAGCAATTGAACGAAACACAAAGGGGAGAAGGCGGCTTTGGACATACCGGAATTAATTAATAATATTAAAATTTACAACATGAAAAATATTTTACCAATCGTATGTGCTATTATTTTAATGAGTGTTATCAGCTGCCGCTCTACAAAAAAATTACAAACAGCGGTAAATAAAAAAGACACTGTTATTACTGTAAAAAATGTTCCATCCACTGATTCTCTTAAAGGCGGAAAGGACCTGATCAGCAACCTTTCTAAAAACATGATTGACTTTAAAACTTTTTCTGCAAAAATTAAAGTTCAATACGAAGATTCAAAAGGCAAACAACCTGATGTAAATGCATTTGTAAGAATGCATAAAGACAGCATTATCTGGATATCCATCAACGCTACATTTTTAAGTATAGAAGCCTTCAGAATTCTGATAACAAAAAATCATGTTACCATTTTAAATAAATTACAAAAACAGGTAGAAGAACATCCGTTTAGTTTTATTGAAGAGATCGCTAAAATACCATTGGATTTTAAAACGCTGCAGGACATTATAATTGGCAATCCTATTTATTTGGGAGATAAAATAGTTTCTTATAAACAAACTGAGAACCATATCCTCCTTTCTACCATCGGAAAATATTTTAAGAATTTACTAACGCTCTCTTCCAGTAATAATGTAGTAGAAAGAAGTAAACTTGATGATCTGGATGTAACACTTAACCGAACCGGAGATCTTACGTATGGTGATTATGAAAATAAACCCGGCTTTTTTTTCTCTACTTATCGGGAGATAACGGTTGCTGAAAAAACAAAAGTTGATATAATATTGAACTTTAAGCAATATGATTTTAATAGTGACTTATCATACCCTTTCGCTATACCTAAAAATTATAAAACAAAATAAGTGTTATCAGGATAAAAGAAAAAACCTGTAAAAATTTTGTAATTCTTAAATTCTATTCATGCAAAAGATCATACTAACTATTGCAGTTGTTTTACTTTTTCTTTTCAACGCAGGTGCCCAAACCAATAAAGATGACTTACTAAAACAAAGGCAACAACTTAAAAAAGAAATTGAGGAAACAGAAAAAATATTAAACGAAACCAAAAAAACCACCAAAGAAAACCTTGGACAATTATCGTTAATAAATAAAAGACTCGACCTGCAGGGAAATGTTATTGAAAACATTACAGGGCAATTAAAATTTATTGAGAATGATATTTATAAATCTCAAAAAGAAGTAAATAAATTAGCAAGAATACTTGATACGTTAAAACAGGAGTATGCCAAAAGTATGGTGTATGCCTATAAGAACCGCAACAGCTATGATTTTTTAAACTTTATTTTTTCTGCATCCAGTTTTAACGATGCTATAAAGCGTATCACTTATTTAAAATCTTACCGCACATATCGTGAGCAACAGGGTGATAATATTGTACGCACTCAAAAGCTTTTGCAGTTGCGTATAAACGAACTTTCAGGTAACAAACAAAAAAAGAATATTGCTCTTACTGAAAAAAATAAAGAGATGATTGTGCTTGAAAAGCAACAGGATGAAAAAGAAAAGATAGTTACCAAATTAAAAGGAAGGCAAAAAGAATTATCTGCGCAGATAACCAACAAACGAAAACAGGATGCAAAACTGAGAGGCATGATAACTGCAATGATAAAAAGAGAAATAGATAATGCAAGAAGAAAGGCTGAAGCTGACAAAGCAGAACGGGACAGGCTTGCAAGGTTAAATAAACCCAAACCGAATGATAATACAGAAGTTACAATTACAAAACCCTCTGTAATACGAACGCCAAAAAAAATTGAAAGTGTCTTGGTTAGTTCAGAAGCAGACAGAGTGCTGGATGCAAACTTTGAAAGAAACAGGGGTTCACTACCATGGCCTTCAGATGGATTTATCTTAAGCCATTGGGGAAGAAATTCATTGCCAGGCGGAGTTGCGTATGATAATCCGGGTGTAAGTATTGGTACTTCAGTAGGCGGTTCAGTTAAAGCAGTATTTGATGGAGAGGTAACGCTGGTTAATTCTATGGACGATAAGCAGGTAGTTTTTATAAAGCACGGAAAATATTTTACTGTTTACAGTAACCTTTCATCTGCAAATGTTCAAAGAGGGCAAGCCGTTAAAACAGGGCAGGTTGTTGGAAGAGCCGGAGCAAATGATGATGGACAGGGGCAGGTTGATCTTATAATAATGAAGGAAAATAATAATGTAAACCCCGAAAAATATCTCCGAAAAAAATAACCCTCTGTCCCCCAACGGGGGAATTTAGATAGTTAGTTATTACAGCAACAGAAAATAATTATAATGGGAAACTGATTAAAAAATTATAAGTTCATCCATCCATTAATTATATCCTTTACTCCTTCCCTTCGGGAAGGTGGCTATAATAAACTTTTGGGTTTAAATTAATTGGGATGGGCCAATGATCAATCAATAAATCTTTTGTACAAATCTTCGTATTGAGGTACAATATTATTTATATCAAATTTCATTGCCTGTTGCAAAGCATTATCTTTAAATTTTTTCAGAGTTGCTTCATCGGATAAAATATGAAGTGTATTCTTACACATATCATCCACATCTCCAACATCACTTAAAAACCCGCTGTAATTATTTACATTTATTTCCGGCAACCCTCCGGCATTTGTTGATATCACAGGAACAGCTGCTGCCATTGCTTCCAGGGCAGCAAGCCCAAAACTTTCGTTTTCGCTGGGCAATAAAAAAATGTCAGATACAGCGAGTATATCTTCCATTTGCTCCTGCTTACCTAAAAAGCGAATGTCATGATGGGCTGCACTTTCGCGGCAAAGTGTTTCAATATACGGCCGCTCAGGTCCATCCCCTACAAATAAAAGTTTTGAAGGTTTTTCAGCATTCACTTTTACAAACACTTTTACAACATCATCAACACGTTTTACTTTTCTAAAGTTAGAAGCATGCAGCAAAATCTTTTCACCATTGGGAGAGATAACTTTTTTAAATGCATCAATCGGTTTGCGGTTAAATCTTTTTACATCTACAAAATTATATATTACCTCTATCTCTTTTTCCATTTTAAAGTTGTTGAATGTCTCATCACGCAAATTTTTTGATACAGCAGTAATGGCATCACTTTCATTCATGGAAAATGTAACTACAGGCGAATATGTTTTATCTCTTCCCACCAATGTTATATCAGTGCCATGCAAAGTAGTTACCACCGGAATTTTTATTCCCTGTTTAGCTAAAATTTGTTTTGCCATATAGGCTGCTGAAGCGTGTGGTATAGCATAATGCACATGAAGCAATTGCACATCATTGTTTAAGATCACATCAACCATAGTGCTTGCCAGCGCAGTTTCGTAAGGAGGATAATCAAACAAAGGATAGGTAGGCACCCTTACTTCATGATAAAAAATATTAGCATGAAATCCGCTTAACCTTACAGGTTGTTGGTAAGTGATAAAATGAATATTATGTCCTTTATCTGCTAATGCCTTTCCTAATTCAGTAGCCAAAACTCCGCTTCCTCCAAAAGTAGGGTAGCATACAATTCCGATATTCATACTTTTATTTCTGGTGATAAAATAAATGATGATTTTGCATTACACCCCTTTAGGGGATGGGGGTGCAAAATACTGATTCTTTAATCGCAATTATTGCCTCTAGTCAATTACGTGTAATAATATATTTAAGTTTGCACAAATATTTTTTATGAAAAGATTTTTGATCTGGATCATTTCCATAGCTTTTTTGTGTTTGATTATTTATTTTTTATTTGCAACTGTATACACATATAGTGATGGCAACCGTGCAGGAAGACTAATAAAATTTTCGCACAAAGGATATGTTTTTAAAACCTATGAAGGCGAATTAAATCTTGGTGGTGTAAATACAACCAACGGCGGAATTCTTATAAATAATATGTGGCAGTTTTCTGTAGCTGATAAATCTGTAGCAGATTCTTTATCAAAATTAGAAGGGAAAGATATTACACTTCACTATAAAGAAAAAATTAATGCCTTGCCATGGCGGGGAGATTCAAAATATATAGTTGATAAAATCATTGAAAAACGGTAACCAAAAAAACATTTAATGAAGAAAAGTATTTTAATAACGGTAGTTTATTTATGTTCTCAATTAGTGTTTTCTCAAAATGCTGATTCGGTAATAATAAAAAAGATCGTAGATGAAACAATGACCAATGGTGCTGCTTATAAAAATTTAAGGAAGCTCTGCAAGCAGGTAGGGCCAAGGCTTTCCGGCTCACCTCAATTTGCCAAGGCGGTAAAATTAGTTGCCGGTATGATGAAACAAATTGACGCCGATACAGTGTACCTGCAGCAATGCATGGTACCGCATTGGGTACGTGGTGAAAAAGAAAAAGGACAAATTATTTTATCTGATGGTAAAAAGTATGACCTCAAATTGTGTGCATTAGGCAATTCGGTTGGCACAGGAACAAAAGGTGTTACTGCCAGTGTTGTTGAAGTAAACAGCATAGAGCAGTTAGATAAATTGGGAACAAACGGTGTTAAAGGAAAAATTGTATTCTTTAATTTCCCAATGAACCAAACTTATATTAAAACATTCAGGGCTTATGGAGAGAGCGGTGCTTCCCGCAATAAAGGGCCAATGCTTGCCGGAAAGTATGGAGCTGTTGGCGCTATCGTTCGCTCCCTTGCAATCAATTTAAACGATTATCCGCATACGGGGGCAACGGGTTATAATGATTCATTTCCAAAAATTCCGGCAGTTGCTATCAGCACCAATGACGCAGAATATTTAAGCAAACAAATAAAAAACAGGAATGTTTCAAAAGTATATTTCAGAACAACAAGTGCCATGCTGCCGGATGCAGTTGGCTATAATGTTATTGGCGAAATAAAAGGCTCACAATTTCCCGAAGAGATAATTACGGTTGGCGGACATTTGGATAGCTGGGATCTTGCAGAAGGCGCCAATGATGATGGCTCCGGTGTTGTACAAAGTATGGAAGTTTTGCGAACGCTGAAAGCTTTAGGAATAAAACCAAAAAGAACAATTCGTGCAGTTGCATTTGCCAATGAAGAAAACGGTGGAAGAGGCGGACAAAAATATCTTGATGAAGCAAAAGCAAAAAATGAAAAACACATCTTTGCTTTGGAAAGTGATGCAGGAGGATTTACACCAAGAGGATTTAGTTTAGATATGACAGACGCACAGCGCAATAAAATACTGCAATGGAAAGACCTGTTTTATCCGTATGGCGCCAGTGATATAATTGCCGGTGGCAGTGGCTCTGATGTTGGGCACTTAAAAGAAATAGGAACTGCACTGGCAGGATTTACGCCCGATAGCCAACGCTACTTTGATATTCACCATGCAGCAACAGATGTATTTGAAAATGTAAGTGAACGGGAATTAAAATTGGGAGCAGCAAACATGACAACGCTTATATGGCTGGTAAGTGAATATGGATTGTAAAAATGTGCGATGTACGATGTAAGAAGTACGATGTAAGGATAATGGCATTTCTTATTTTATATCCCAATAATCCTTTAATCTCATAAATCCCGGTTCAGACAAAATATCACAGGCTTTTTATGAAGATCAATTTTTTCATTCTTCCATTCTGCTATTGATCTTGTTTTAATAAATTCATTTTTTGAGGTAAGCTCCGAGGCTATACAAAGTTGTGTTGCCGGCTTGCATGTTTTTAAAATTGCTTCCAGCAATTGGTTATTGCGGTAGGGTGTTTCAATAAATATTTGTGTGCATTTTTTTCTTGCCGATTCTTCTTCCAGTTCTTTTAGTTTATAAGTTCTTTGCTGTGCATCAATGGGTAAGTAGCCAACAAACTGAAATTGTTGGCCGTTCATTCCGCTGGCCATTAAAGCTAACAGGATAGAACTTGGTCCCACTAAGGGTTTCACAGTCACATTTAATTGCTGCGCTACCTGTACTAATAGTTGCCCGGGGTCTGCAATGCCGGGGCAACCTGCTTCACTTATAATAGCAATATTTTTTTCTTCTTTAATTTTTTGTTTAAATATAGCGATCTGTTCCGCTTCTGCTTTATGAATAGTGAACCATTCATAATCATCAATTACAATTTCCTGCCTGTCCGGCAGGCAGGCTTTACAAATACTTTTTAAAAATCGCCTTGCAGTTCTTTCATTCTCTGCAAAAATTACTTTACAATTTTTTATTACATCAATTATATAAACAGGAATTGTATCAACACTGTCTTCTGATAAAAAAGAAGGAATTAAATAAACAATGCTTTTAGATGTCATGAAATTTCTTGAGTATGCAAACTTAAAGTAGCTGCAATTACTGCATACGTTGGCGCTAATATCCAGCCAATTATTGGCAACCCATGCATTAAATAAAATACCATTCCGTTACCTATGGCCAGCCCTTTATGGTTACCGATAAAATCAATGCTTTGTGATACCGAAAGTTTCCTTCGCTCGCTGTTGTAATCCAGCATCGAAAATCCAAAATAATAACACTCCACAAACAGTGCCAGCACAGGGGTTGCCCATCCTATCAATGGAATAAAAGATAAAATAAAAATAGAAATCATGTAAACAGTTTGCCATAATGTATTTCGTATGGCGATTGCAATCCCCCTGGTTACATCTTTTACAAATTGTTTCATATCAAAAGGATATTCTTTGCCATTTATGATCGCTTCTGTTCTTTCGCTGATATAAGCAAATACAGGTGAGCCGATAATAAGGAACAAATATTTGAACCATGAAAAATAAAAGAATAATAAAATAAGCTGTAGAATTAATTGTCCGAAAATAAAAAGAAAACGCAACCAGCTATCCTGCTCTTTAACCATCATGGCTTTCAAACCGGTTTTTGAAAAAAAATAATTAATTACATCACCTGATGAATGCCAGAAAAAATAAATACCTGCACAAAATAAAATTGCATATAGAATACCCGGTATAAGGATCCACTTCCATAACCTGTTTTTTACAATAAACCGGTGAGCTTTAAAATAGGCTTCTATTGATGTGATAAGTTCTTTAAACAATTACTTGGTTGTTGGGTTTCTTCAAACTTAAAAAATATAATCCGTGTTTGGTGTTTACAGTAAGGCATTTAATATAAATTTATACGTCGATATTAGTGTTTGGGCTAAAGCCATTAACGAATTCCATTATAACCCCGGCCTTAAGGCTGGGGTTAATGAAAAGTACAGCGTGGGCTTTAGCCCAAAGAGAATCCTTAGTTGATCAACAGTAAGAATATTATATAGATTTTCTAATCAGTAAGATGAAAAAATTACAACTTAATTTTTATAAAAGAAAAGATGTTGTTGCTATTGCCAAAGAACTTATAGGTAAAATTGTCATTACAAAATTTGAAGGAGTTATTACTTCTGGGAGAATTGTTGAAACCGAAGCCTATATTGCCCTGACAGATAAAGCATCCCATTCTTTTGGGGGAAGAAGAACAGCGAAGAACGAACACATGTATGCCCATCCCGGAACAGCATACGTATACATTTGCTATGGCATGCACCAGATGTTTAATATTGTTACCAACGAAAAGGATATTCCTGATGCAGTACTGGTAAGAGCAATAGAGCCGCTGGAAGGGATTGATATTATGTTGCAGCGGACAGACAAACCCAAACTTGATTTCACATTAACCAAAGGCCCCGGCAATGTTGGTAAGGCATTAGGCATTTTTAAAAAACATTCCGGGTTGCATTTGCTTAATGATGAAATTTATTTAGCAGACGATGGATTTAAATTAAAAGAAAATGAAATTGGTATCAGCAAAAGGATTGGTGTTGAAAGCGCCTTTCCTGATTCTGAATTGCCTTATCGTTTTTTTATTAGAGGGAATAAGTTTGTGAGTGGAAAGAATAAGTGAAGCTTTAAATTTGAAGCTTTTAAATTAATCACTTGTAGTTGGCTATATTTTATTTACCTTACTAATCAATTCTACCCTCGATTACTTCTTCGCTATCCTTCTTCATTTTTTTTTATTTAAAATTAAACTGCTGCATCATGAAACGAATAGTTTTTTGTGCATTACTTGCAATATGCTTTTCGCTTAAATCTTTCTCACAAAAACATCGGGGCCAGATCATCATCGAAACAAAAATTTTGGAAGTAGGAAAATATGATCTTTTTCTTCCCGATGATATTAGAGCCGGAGAATCTTTTTCCTTCAGCACTAAAATAATAGCGGAAGGAAGTAAGCCAAAAGAAATAAATAAAAACCTAACCGCCCTCAAAACAAATACAATTTCTTTAGGCAGTCATAATTTTACCCCGGCAACAACAGGCTTATCAATTAATTTAAATGAGAAGGAAATAAAAAATTTAGTGTTGTTGATTAAAGATCCTGCAGGTAAAACGCTATATGTATCTCCGATAGATCTTTCTGTTTTAATTGTTCCTTTAAATAAATCTTCAACGTTTGCTCTTCCTACGCATGCAATTACGGGTAATGCATTTAGAGTTACAGGCCCGTTTGATGGTAATGCAGAGAATACAAAGTGTACTGTCAACAATAAAGAA
Organism: Chitinophagales bacterium; assembly: GCA_025353485.1. Classification (GTDB taxonomy): domain Bacteria; phylum Bacteroidota; class Bacteroidia; order Chitinophagales; family Chitinophagaceae; genus Ginsengibacter. The sequence continues at coordinate 64,540 of JANXQO010000027.1, read as the reverse complement.
GCAATTATCCTTGCAGAGTCACCCAGGCAATGCATTATAGAGTTTCCGCCGGATGTAAAAGGCCCCTCAGCAATAACCATTTCAGAAGGAGGAAAAACAATTACACAAAATATCAACGGAGTAGATTATACAATTGCTGCCGATAGAATGAATTTATTAAAAGGCGAAAAGACTTACATAGATGTAAACATTTCAAGTTTACAAAATTTGCAGGAAAATGCAACTCTTTCTTTAGAAAATATAACAACAAATATTGTTGCAATGGCAGGAGGAAACGTGCAGGTGATACCCATTTTGCCTGAAAGCGTTTCAGGCGTGGGAACATTTTATAAACGGTTTATTATTCAAAGTTTAAAAACAGGAACCTTTACTATTAATGTAGATCTGCAATTACCTGATGCAAAACAAAGTGTGGTATCACAACCATCTTCATGGGTAGCATGTGATGTATGCGGCGGAACTATTATGCCGCAAAAAACATGTAACACCATAAAAGAATTATCAAAAAACAAGTTACCGGTTCAGCAAATAATAATACAGGATACCATACCTGATGGATGGCTTATTAATACTTCAGTAAAGGATAAAACTATTTCCATTAAAACGGAAACGGATCCCACAAATAACATAAGCATGGTGGTTTACAGTTATACTACTCCACAAAAAAAAGAAAATCATATTATTAGCATTGATAGTTTTCCCGGTAGAGGTAAAACATTTTCATTGCCTCAAAACTCAGTACAGCCGGGAGTTTACAATATAAATGCAACAGCATACGGTGGGAATAATTATTCTTCCTTAATGCAGCAAACTGTTGTAATTCCTTCAATCAATTTTAGTGGCATAACAAATCCACTTATTAATGAATATCGCAGGCGCATACAACGCATAAAAGATTCCATTGATAATTTGCAACGCATAATTGATAATGATAACAGGAGAAATTATGATAGCTATCCTGAAAAAAGACGGCTCGATTCTATCCTGAGAGTTAAGACAGGTTATTATAATGAGCTTGCATACATTGATGCTGTGCTGGAAACATTACCAAAAGTGTATGGAGATACGCTAACTAAATTAACCGATTCACTAAAACGGTTTCAAAAAAAAGTTCCTGAATTACCAGATGTAGATGAGCTGAAAAAAAGAGTGGCAGACCTGGAAGCCGCATTGAAAGCCTGCCAGGATCATTTGCAGGCATTGCAACAGGAACAAAAAGATCTGCAAAAAGAATTGCCGGAAATTGAACAGCAACAGTCAGATGCTGTACAATCCATTTTGGATTGTTTTAAAAATGCAGGTTACGATTATGCAGGACATACCAGCAGCAAAAACGGTGTATTTGGTTATGGATATGCAGCCGTAAAAAACGGAGTTGATGTTGGCGGCCTACCTGCCCAATGTTTAAAAACAGTTTCTGAAGCAAAAAATAAAATTAAGGATCTGCAAAAGAGACGTGATGAAATTAGTAAAAGACTAAAAGAAATACCCGGTGATATAGACCAGGCAAAAGCTGATTGTGACAGGATCTCGAAAGAATTACAACAGGCAAAAGAAACTCTTCGGAAAGGAAAAAATGCAATACTTGAATATGGATTTATAAATGCAGACATGGCAGAAATATGCAGGCAATTACGCGGCGCTTTGGATGTACTTGTGCGGTTTTGTAAACAACATCCTGATGTTTGTAATGCAGACAACATGTTAGAACAAATGATGGCAGATTGTCCGCAACCTAAATTATGGGATGATTTTAACCGGCTGGTGAATTATAAAAAAGGAGTTGAAGAAGGAATAAAAAAACAAGCAGACGATGCACAGAGGCAGGTAGATAAAAATTGGGAAGAGCAGCGAAAGATCAGTGAAGAAGCTTACCGGGCAAAGCAGGAACAGGATCGCAAAGCCGCAGAACTGCAAAGGCTGATACAAAAAGAAGAAGAAGAAACAGAAAAGGAGCTTGAAAAACAAACACTGCGTGATGATTCAGCAAGGGCAATGAGACGCAGGGATTGTGAAGAATTTTTAAGAACACAAGCCAAAACAAAAGAAGAAGCCGGGATGATAGAAACTGTTTTAAAATTAAAAAAGCAAATACAAAAATTAGGAGAGAATGTAAAGAAAGCTTCAGAGTATGGAGATATACTTACAAAGGACCGTTACAAAGATATTACCGATTCTTTGCGCAGCATTATTGATGGCATCATCGGGCCTTTAAAACAATTTGACAAGTTTAAAAAAGAAGTAGATAAATGGCTTCAAGTAAAAGATGATCTTGAAAAAATTTTTAGTGAAACAAAAAATGAAAGAGACAGAACAGAGAAATTCAAGATCATTTTAAAACGTATTCATGAGCAGCTGGAAAAATTAGCTGAAGACTTCCCGATATTAAAATTATTCACGGCTTACTTTGGATACCTTGTTGACAGCTATGGATGGGCAATTGATAAAAGCTACGAAACACAACAGCATAAGTTCCGCAGACTATTTGAAGATCGGCTTGGGCATGATAAATGCCGGATTCTTGTATACGAATATCTGAAACACAAAAACCTTGATGATGTTTATAAGAAGGCATGGCAGCTAAGTAATGGGGATGCTGAAGTAGGTCCTTTATTGGGAACCTCAGAACTAACAAAAATAGCAATGGAAGAATTGCAGAAAGTAGTTCTAAAATTATTAACCGATTGCTGCATTGAAGAATTAGGACTGTAATTTTATTTTCACTTTAATAGTTCTGGAAGTAAAGTAAACTTATATCCCTTTTGCTTTAGCATAGTTATTAGCTCACCTAAACGACTATAAAATTTATCTGTTCTCTTTGGGTCGGTTCCAAAATGTATCAATAAAATAAATCCATTCAATCCATTGGCATCCTGTTTTTCTTTATCAAGTATTGATTGATATATTTCGTTTGAGCTCCTGTAATTTTTCATATCAGGAGTTGTGTAATCTGCAGTGCTTTTTGTACCGGGAGAATAATTTATCAATTGTATCCCCATTTGCTTTGTCCATGTGGCAATACTGTCATTGTACCATTCATAAGGAGGAATAAAATATTTTATTGCAGAATTTTTTATTCCATATTTTTCAATAGAATGTAAACATGCATTTAAATCTTTAGTGAATTCATCTTTTGTTACAAGAAGGCTGTCTCTCTTTGTCCAGTCGCAATAAAGTAAATGCTGATCACTGTGCGGACCTAAATAATGTCCCTGTTGTTTTAATTGAGTGATCACATTTTTATAAACAGGATTGCGATAAAATCTTCCTGTAAAAAAGAAAGACGCTTTTATATTTTGTTTTTGCAAAGTTTTTAGAATAATATTTCCCCCATCTCCGAATTCATCCGCAGTAAAAACCAAAGCAATATTTTTCTTAGAAAGATTTCCACGAACAATTGCTCCCTGATCGTAAGAAAATTTCTTATCTAAAGAGGCTGCGGAAGTCTCCTCCACCGGGGGAGATTTAGAGGGGGCTTTTTCTTTCCAGGGAGATTTAGAAGGGGCTACTTTTGCTTCCTTAGCAGCCAATAAATAAATCAACGATGCAGTTCCATCCATCGTTGGTTCATTTGTGCTGTAGTCTCCATAATCATCATGGTACACTGCAAGATCACTTTGAAAATCTGCATATTCATCTGCATCTTTTAAAGTAATGCCAATAAGACTTTTATAGATGCTTGTGTACACAGGGCCGTCAACAAGTCCGCCATTTATCGGATAATTTTTTAAGTGCGTAAAAGCAGAATGCGGATCAACAGGCGTATCGCCCCATGACGGCAAACCATACACCATGCTTGTTCCCCAGGGATTGCAACCAAACAACCAGTCAATATTTGCCTGTTCAAATTCTTCAAAAGTTTTATCGTTGGTTAACTCGCGGTACCAATAACATTGAATAGCAAATGATGTTGTAAGATTATTGCTGCACCAGATAAAAGGTACACCTCTGTAAAATGCATTGCTCTTTGCTTTGTCCCAAACACGTTCAATTCCTTTTTTATAAAATCCAATGATGGTATCTCGCCTTTTATCTTTTAATTGTTTTGCTAATTCATAATGACCAAGATTTATAAAAGGATACCATTGATAATGTTTTGCTGTATCTGCACCAAGCCATGGAGTGATCGGTTCGAGCAATGCATATTTGTATGCTGAATCTAAAAATGAATTATCTGGTTTTTTTATGTGACTTATTTCCACTCCTGAATTAACATCAAGATCTTTAATTATCAATCCTTGTTCAATTATTATTGGATCTTCTGTGATAAATACTTTTTGAATAATTGCAAATGAAAGCTCAAGATCATCAACCCAATTATCTTCGGCATAGATGTAAGGTGACCTTACGGAAACTGTTTGTGTAACGCCATATTTTTTTGTAGCAAACGTGTAAGCTGATAAAGATTTTAATCCTAATCCAAAGCTTTCAATTGAATCTTTTTTTTCAAACAGCGCAGCACCCAACGCAAATGCACTTGCAAACTTTGCAGCTGTAGAACTTGTACCTGTTGTGTTGTTTAAAAATTTCCCTCTTTGTTGTGGCTTGCCATTTATAAAATAAACAGGGCGTTCATATCCTTTTCCATAAAAAGAATCTTCTTTAGGGATGCGCATTCCCATGTGATCGCGGTCATCAGCGATTTGGTTGAACATCCAATTATCTTTTGGATGCATCTTTAAAAGCCAGTCCAGGCCCCACTTTGCTTCATCAAGAACATCAGCAATTCCGTTTTTTCCATCTAATCCGTTCGCTAATTTTTCGTCAGAGAAAACATTTTTAAAATCACGGTAAGCCATCAGTAAATGATACGTTGCATTTGCGGATGTAGAAGAGTATTGTAAATAATCTGAAGCATCGTGCCAGCCACCGCTTACATCAATATGTGTGCTGTCTTTTATTCCTGCCTGCTCACCATACAGCACATATCCATCATGCGTATGGCAACTGTCTTTTAAATATGGGTTGAAACCACTCCGTTGCTGGCGCATGTATTGCAAACAAAAATCTGCGCTGCCTTTGTAAATATCTTTATCAATTTTAAAAACAGGAGAAACTGAATTACCCGCCTTTAAATAATAAACTCCCGGTTTTTTATAAGAAGTAAAATGTAAGCGGCATGTACTTTTAAATGGACCGTAAGCACCAAAATTTTTTTCTGCACTGTTTGTGAAAACTATTTTACCGGTTGCAGAATCTATCAATGAGAAAGTTGAAATGCCTGTTTCATTTTTACTGCACCACACGGCAACTTTAATTCCCTGCGGTGTATAGCCAAGCTGGTTTATTCTTATCCATGTTTGGCTTTCATTTTTTTTATCGAATGAAAATAAAAAGGCAATACATATAATATAAGATGATAAAGCAATTAGTTTTTTCATCACAAAAAATTTATCGTCCACCACCGGGGCAATACCTTCTTAAATAATCAGTATACAAAGTTGATAAATGTTTTCTTGTTCCTTCCCCTTCTCTTAAACTATGCGTTCTGTTGGGGTATGGCATGAATTGAAAAAGCTTGTTGTATTTTATTAATTCATTTAAAAGCATTTCTGCATTATCATATTGAACATTGTCATCCCCGGTACCATGAATGTATAATAAATTTCCCTGCAAATTTTTAGCATACGTATTTGGGGATGCTCTTACATAATCTTCCATATTTTCCTGGGGCAGGCCCATATATCTTTCAGTGTAGATATTGTCATAATTTAATTCGTTGGTAATGGCTGCAACGGCAATTCCTGTTTTATAAATTTCAGGATGCTGAAACAATAAATTTAATGTAGCAGCGCCACCTCCGCTCCATCCATAAACGGCAACACGTTCTTTATCAAAATAAGGTTTATCCAAAAATTTTTTTGCCGCCATTGCCTGGTCGTGAATATTAAGAACACCAATTTTTCTATAAATAGATTTGCGCCATGCTGCGCCTTTTAATGAAGGCGTGCCGCGGTTATCCAGCGATACCTGAAAGTATCCTGCTTCACTCATATCACCATCATATAGATCATTTTTTTGTGTGCCATAAGTATCATTTACTGTTGACGCAGCAGGCTCAGTGTACACATGAAAAACTACAGGATATTTTTTTGTGCTGTCAAAATTTGCCGGCTTTATCATCCATCCGTCTACGGTAATATTATCTTGTGTTGTAATTGTAAAATATTCCGTCCTGTTATTTTCATCAACCCGCATTGTGTTTACTATACTCATGCTTTCATTAAGCGGTTTATTATCGGGTAATGAAATCCATTCATAGGCAGAAGGAGTTTTATAATTAGAAAAAGTATGTACCGCAAATTTTGTATCCGGAGAAATAGTATAATCATGTGTGCCCAATAAATTTTTCTGTGATACCAATTCTAAATTGCCCCCGCCATCAAGTTTTGTTCTGTATAAATATAATTGGGTTGCATTATTTGGTGAAGCCGTAAAGTAGACATAATTATTTTTTTCGTCAATGCCTTTTGTTTTATCAATATCATAATTACCTTTTGTAAGCAGCGTTTCTTTTTTACCATCACGGCTTACTCTGTAAATATGTCTCCATCCATCTTTTTCTGATACCCATAAAAATTCTTTGCCGTTATTTATCCATTTCCATCCCGCAGGGTCTTCATCATCCCAAATATTTCTTACATCAACCCAGGCTTTATCACTTTCGTTATAAAAATCTTTGCTGCTTCCATCTGCTATGCTGCAATAAAATAATTTGCTCTGGTTTTGTTTGCGGTTAAGTTGTTGTACTATTAATTCATTTGAATTTGCTGCCCATTGCATGCGTGGCAGATAATTCTGTTGGGGGTCTCCCGGGATATTCATCCATTTTATATTTCCATTACTTACAGTTATTACGCCAATACGCACAGGTGAAGGTGGTTCGCCAACTTTCGGATATTCAACAGGGATAACTCTTGAGTACACAGAGTCAGTAGTGTTCAACATAAAATAATCTCTTATTTTATTTGCATTCACCTGCCAAAAGGCAATTGATTTGCTGTCGGGGCTCCATCTAAAACCATCTCTGCAATCAAACTCTTCTTCATACACCCAATCAAAAGTGCCGTTAATAAATTTTCGTGTGCCGTCTTTTGTTAGTTGAGTTATCTGATGTGTTGAAAGATCTTCTGCATAAATATTATGCTCACTTACATACGCTGCTTTTTTATTATCAGGAGAAAGTTTTGCAAACATTAAAGATTGCGATGGCCTTCCTTTACCGAGTTGTATTAATTTATTGGATGGAATATCAAGTACCCAATAATCACCTCGTGTATTGTAGCGCCAAACTTTTGCTGTATTTGTGTAGATAAGAAGTTTGGTGTTATCCTCAGAGAATTTATAAATATCAAACGACAGTGCTTTTGTATTTCCCGTCCCGATAGCTATCGGGATAAGCTGTTCCTTTTTTACAAGAATATTTTCTGAAAATGTTGTCAGATCTGTTTGTACAATATTACCGTCTTTAAACGCTGTAAAGCCACCATCCGCAGTCCAGTTAACTTCTTTTGGGCGGAATTGTGAAAAAGAGATAAGCGAAATTCCGGTTGTGATAAGTAGTAAATTCAATCTTTTTACGAAGTACATCATTTAATTTTTTAGGGACTAAAAATAGCCAATAAGTAGAAGGTTCCCGTCTATATAAAAACATTTTAACTTTGGCTATGGCAGAAAAAGAAAAACTCCGTCTTGATAAATACCTGTGGGCTATTCGCCTTTTTAAAACAAGAAGCCTTGCATCCGAAGCTTGTACAAATAACAAAGTAAAAAACAAAGGCATAAATGCAAAAGCTGCAAAACCGGTAAGTATCGGCGAACAATACGAAGTAAAAACGGAAACAAAAAAATGGCTGATAGAAGTAACAGGTTTGTTACATAACCGTGTTCAATATGCTGAAGCTATAAAAAATTATAGTGACCTTACTCCTGAAGAAGAAAGCGAAAAATTAAAACCAACTGCATTTGTATTTCAAACCGGTAAAAGACAAAGCAAACAGGGCAGGCCAACAAAAAAACAAAAAAGAGATTTGGAAGATTTTATGGAATAGCAGGTGTCAGGCCACTTCAGTGGCCAGACACCTTACCTTTGCAAAATGAAAATTGATATTATTTCTGTTGTTCCTGAATTGATGGAAAGTTTTTTTTCTCACTCCATTTTAAAAAGGGCAAAAGAAAAAAAATTGTTGGAAGTAAATCTTTTTAATTTAAGAGAGTACACCAATTACAAACACGGGCAGATTGATGATTATCAATTTGGCGGTGGTGCAGGATTGGTAATGATGGCAGAGCCTTTGGTAAATGCAATCGAAAGCCTGCAAAAAATTACCACCTACGATGAAGTAATTTTTCTAACGCCTGACGGAGAGAATTTTAATCAAAAAATTGCCAACCAATTATCATTGAAAAATAATTTGCTTTTGATATGTGGACATTATAAGGGCATTGATGAAAGAGTGCGTGAACATTTTATTACAAAAGAAATTTCCATTGGCGATTATGTTTTAAGCGGCGGCGAGTTAGGCGCTGCAGTTATGGTTGATGCAATAGGCAGATTATTACCCGGGGTATTAAATGATGAAACATCGGCTCTTGTAGACTCTTATCAGGATAATTTATTAGCCTCCCCGGTGTATACACGTCCCGAAGATTTTCGTGGATGGAAAGTACCTGATATTTTATTGAGCGGCAACCACGCTAAAATTGAGTCATGGCGTCATGAAGAATCCTTAAAAAGAACGCAGGAAAGAAGACCTGGTCTATTATCAGAATGATACCGCTTATCCTCTCATTACAACATTTACATTTTTATTCCGGAGTGGTGACGAAGGGTACTATATTTTCGCAGATATTTTTTTGTTATGAGATTTTCGCTTACTACATTTTGCATATTGTTATTTCAACAGTTTATTTATTCGCAACAAACCGATGGCGTTACTGTTCAGAAGAATTACCAGATACATATTTTAAAAACAAATGAGCCAATTAAAATTGATGGGGAGCTTACTGAAAATGTTTGGTCAACAACAGGCAGCACTTCTCCTTTCTTTAAAAAATATCCCGATGATAAGGGAAGCCCAAAAAGAAAAACAGAAGTAAAAACTACCTACGATGATAAGTTCTTATACATCGCTTTTATTTCTTACGATTCGGGCAAAGTGTTTTCGCAAACTTTAAAAAGAGATTTTGGACACGATGGTAATGATGGTGTTGCCATTGTTATAGATCCCACTAACCAGCGTTCCAATGGTTTCTTTTTTGTAGTAAATGTATATAACGCACAAAGTGAAGACCAGTTACCGTTAAGCAATGATGCGCCCTGGAGCTGGGATAATAAATGGTATTCTGCCACAAAATTATATCCTGATAAATGGATTGCAGAAATTGCCATACCATTTAAAAGCATTCGTTACACAGCAGATAAATTATTATGGGGAATTAATTTTGTTCGTATTGATACCAAGACAAATGAATATTCAACATGGACACCCGTGCCGCAAAATTTTCCATCGCATACACTTGGTTATACCGGCTCATTAATCTGGAGTGAACCTCCTCCACGGTCCGGCAGCAATATGGTGTTTATCCCTTATGTTACAGCAACCGGTTCAGAAGATAAGCAACGGAACATCCCGCTAAAAGGCACTGCTAATGTAGGTTTTGATGGTAAGATAGCGTTGTCATCTTCTCTTAATCTGGATATAACTGTTAATCCCGATTTCTCGCAGGTGGAGGTTGACAGGCAGGTAACTAACCTCAGCAGGTTTAGTATTTTTTATCCTGAAAAAAGGCCCTTCTTTTTAGAGAACTCAGATCTGTTTGCACGTTTTGGACAGGATGATATCCGCCCATTTTATTCACGAAGAATTGGGTTGGATAAAAACAATAACCGCATTCCTATTTTATTTGGAGCAAGGCTTACGGGAAATATTGATAAACATACACGGCTTGGTTTTATGAATATTCAAACAGGAAATAAAGATGCGTATACAGCAGAAAATTATTCTGCAGCAACTATTCAGCGCAATGTTTTAAAACGTTCTGTTGTTAGGGCATATTTTTTAAACCGCGAAAGTTTTATGTCGGCTGATGATAAAAAGAAAAATCCTTTGGACGCCTACGGAAGAAATGCAGGAACTGAATTTGATTATTCAAATTTAAAAGGAAGTTTTGTTGCAACCGGAAGCTTTAATCATTCCTACAAACCCGGCATTACAAAGAATAATAATTTTATCCGGGGATATGCAGGTTATAATGGCCGGAATTTAAATGTAAATTTTGATTATGTAGATATGGGAACAAATTATTATACTGACATGGGATTTGTACAGCGGATAGAAAATTATGATGCATTAAGGGATACCGTCATACGGCTTGGATATAGAGAAATTTTTAATTCAGTTTCTTACTCCATCTTTCCTCAAAAAACCCGTTTTAATATGCACTCAATTAGTGTTAGTAATGATATTTTTTTAAACCGGGATAATAGTTTTAGTGAGCGGGACACAAGGTTTGAATATAACCTGCAATTTAGGAATACCGGATTTTTAAATCTTTCAGCAGTAAATACTTCACTTGATTTATTATTTCCAATCTCCTTTACCGGTGCTGTAGGATTGCCTTCAGCGAAATATCATTATACACAAGGGTCAATATTTTATAAATCGGATTTCAGAAAAAAGATCAGCTACAAGCTTAGTATGACAGCCGGAGGATTTTATAACGGTACCGCAAAAACATTTGTTGTTGGTACTACTTTCCGGCAGCAGCCCCATGTAAATATTTCACTTAATGTTGAATACGATAAATTAGATTTCCCAAAGCAGTATGGTTCCGCAGAATTATTTTTAATCTCTCCCCAATTTGAATTTAATTTTTCAACAAAGCTTTTCTGGACAACCTTTTTGCAATACAATACCCAAAGAAATAATTTTAATATCAACAGCAGGTTTCAGTATCGTTTTAAACCCATGAGTGATATATTTTTAGTGTATACGGATAATTATTTTACCACACCCTTATTTAAAAATAAAAACAGGGCATTGGTTTTTAAAATGAATTACTGGCTAAACCTTTAAATTATTCTTTTTTAACTCCAATAAGAGGTAAAGATTTTTGCCTGATGGCTTCATTAAAAGCAGGAATATCTTTTTCTGTTATTCTTTTAAATTTACTAAGCTCTGTATCTATCTGGCCTGCGAGTTCAGCATACACTTCCCGTGATTGTTTGCTGGGTGCAAAGTTGCCACTGTTGGCAGCATCAAAAACGCCTGATAATTTATCATTAAGTTTGATCGGGTAATTCAATGGGTCCTGCCCGCTCTTCGCTTTTGTTTGATACAAAGTTTCTTCAATTGATGTAAGGCTTTTATTTATGCTGTCTGCCATCTGCTTTATTTCTTTTGGAATATTTTTTCCCTGCAGAGCTGTGAACGAATTTATTTGTGAACGCAATTCTCTTATATCTTTTATGGCTTTTTGTGTTTCATTAAATTTATTCATCATCATTTGCAGCAAAGTAAATTGCTCATCATACCCCTGCTGTGTTGTTTTATAATTAGGATCAGCAATAACAGTAAACGGTACTTCAGCAGAATCTTTTGCCAATTTAATGCGTGCAAAATAATTTCCGGGAGGTGCTGTAATGCCTCCCGGCACTCCGTTCCAAAGTATCATGCCTTCTATCTTTTCACCTTCAGTGTATAAAAGATTCCATACAAACTGGTTCATTCCTTTGCTTACTTCAAGCTTTGCATTATTTTCTTTTGCATCCGTACTAAAAGTTTTTATCAGCTTATGATCTTTATCAAAAATGCTAACACTTGCTTTTGCAGAGTCTGGAACATCTTTAAGATAATAATTAAATACAACGCCTGTTGGCGGATTGGTTCCTGCATTTTTTGGTGTACCTAAAAAACCGGCAAATGGATTTGCCTGCATACGATAAGAAGGGTTAACATCAAATACAAATATATTTTTGTTTGAAACCGAAGCATTCATTTGTTGTAATAAACTCAGATCATCAAGCACCCAAATAGCACGGCCCTGTGTTGCAACTATCAGGTCATTATCTTTTATAAGAAGATCTGTTACAGGAACCGCAGGCAGATTTTTTTGAAACGGTTTCCAGTTAGCTCCATCATCAAAAGAAATATACATGCCGTATTCAGTTCCGGCATAAAGTAAACCCTGCCTTTTTTTGTCTGCTCTCACTACTCTTGTGAAATGCATTTTATTAATTCCTGTTGTAATTTTCTTCCATGTTTTTCCGTAATCTTCTGTTTTAAAAATGTACGGTGCATAGTCATCGCTTTTATAGCGTGTGCCTGTAATGTAGGCTGCGCCTTTTTTAAAGGGATCAGCATCAATAGCATTCCACATCATCCATTTGGGTATACCTGCAGGCGTTACATTGTCCCATTTTTTTCCACCATCACGACTTACATACACAAGGCCATCATCACTGCCCGTCCATAAAAGATCTTTTTCATAAGGTGATTCAGCCGCCGTAAATATGGTTGAATAATATTCAACTGATGTATTGTCTTGTGTAATCGGGCCACCACTTGATGCCTGTTTACTTTTATCATTTGTTGTCAGGTCAGGAGAAATTTGCTCCCAGCTTGCGCCTTCATTTTCTGAAGAAAATAATGCATTACCGGCAGTGTATAATTTTTTAGGATTGTGTGGAGAAAAAAAGATCGGGAAGTTCCATTGAAAACGATATTTCTGTACATCTGCTCCAGCCCCCATTGGGTTATTGGGCCACACACTTACTGCCCTGTTCTCCCCGGTTTTATGATCAAGTCTTGAAATATATCCTCCATAATTTCCACCATAAACAATATCAGAATTTAGTGGATCTGCAACTACATAACCGCTTTCAGCACCCGCAGTTTGTTCCCAGTCTCTTTCCGTAATTGCGTTTCCATTCGTTCTGCTTTTTATTCTAAAGGTTGAGTTATCCTGTTGTGCACCAAGTATACGGTAAGGAAAAGAATTATCAGTTGATAAACGATACACCTGTGATGTTGGTTGATTTTGATAAGTGCTCCAGTTGGTACCGCCATCAAATGAAACCTGTGCCCCGCCATCATCTGCAACAATCATCCTGTTTCCATCTTCGGGGTCTATCCAAAGATCATGGTGATCGCCGTGTGGTGTTGGAATGGATTGAAAAGTTTTTCCGCCATCACGGCTGCGCATAAAATTTACATTGGGAGCGTAAACCAAATTTTCATTTTTAGGATCAACAAAAACTTTGGAATAATACCATGCACGTTGGCGGATATTATTGTCACTGCTTGTTAAGGTCCATGTTTCTCCAGCATCATTGGATACAAACATTCCGCCATTGGCATTTTCTACCAGGCTGTAAACCTTATCCGGATTGGATGGAGCAACAGCAACACCTACGATGCCCCATGTGCCTTTTGGCAAACCTTTTTTTGCAGAAATATTTTTCCATGTTTCACCGCCATCTGTACTTTTCCAAAGGCCACTGCCATCACCACCACTTTCCAAAGAATAGGGTGTGCGGATAAGCCTCCATGTGCCTGCATAAAACACTTCAGGATTTCCCGGCTCCATCACAAGATCAGAAACTCCGGTTTGATTATTTACAAATAAAACACGCTTCCAGTTTTTACCACCATCAATTGTTTTATAAATACCCCGTGTTTCATTAGGCCCGAATAAATGTCCCATAACTGCTGCCCATGCAATATCAGGATTGCGTGGATGTATTACCAAACGGATAATATGGCGGCCATCTTTCAGTCCTATATTTTTCCATGTGCGGCCTGCATCATCGCTGCGCCATACACCACTTAAGCCTTCGCTAACATTACCCCGCATAGTATTTTCTCCTTCTCCCACATAAATTACATTTGCATCGCTTGGGGCAACAGTAACAACACCAACAGAGCCGCCAAAATATTTATCAGAAATATTTCTCCAGTTACTGCCGCCATCAATTGTTTTCCAAACGCCGCCACCGGTTGCACCAAAATAGAAAGTATTTTTTTGCCTGTAATCACCCGTAACAGCACCACTGCGGCCTCCCCGGAAAGGTCCCACTAAACGATATTTTATTTTTGAAAAAAGAATACTGTCTTCGGATGTATTTGAATTAATAACCTGCTTTTTATTTTGAGCAGATAAATTAACACTTAGATAAATAATAAATAGTAAGCATGAAATTTTTTTCATATAACAAAATTAAGTTTGGAAGGTACTAAAATCTCTTAAACAAAAAAGGCGCTGATTACTCAACGCCATTTTTTGCCGGATAATTAAATTTATTTTGAAGGTTTATATTGACTTTCATCAATAGTTTTATTTACAATTATTGTATCAAATGTTGTAGAGCCAGCCATCATTCCGCTGCCAGGGTTCGCAATTGTTTGTGGAAACATTATACCATCAAATAATTTGTAGTCGCTGTAATTGGTAATTATTTCCTGTGGTGCATTATTTCCACGGGCAGCGCTCATTTGCCTGGATTGTATGAGAAGATTTGTTTTTGTATCCATGTAATAGATTACATCTTTTCCCGTGCTCAATGTTAATTTTATTTTATAAACTTCTTTTCCTTCTATGGTTTCTTTTCCCTGCAATTCAGCTTTGTTCCCTTTAGCAGCATAATCAACCAAAGGTCCTGCTATATCCATTTGGCCCTGCATAGTTTTTAGTCTGTCAGCAGCGATGGGTTCTACTTTTGGCGATTGCATCGGTATAAAACTCCAGCCTTCTGTTGGGGTAACAATGGTATAGCCTGTAGTACCCATTGCTTCAAAATCATTACGAAATAATTTGCCTTGTACCATAGTTACTTTAACCAATACTTCATTCCCCATCATTTGTCTTGAACCTTCCATATAAACAGAATTAATAGCATTCAATTTCTCTTTCCCGCCTCTTGCCTCTACATATTTATTTATTATATCATCAACAGTTTGCGCCTGTGTGAACTGCATAAAGACAATACCCAAAACAAACAGAACAAGAAGAACTATATTTTTCATTTTACTAAATTTTACTGCAAGTTAATTCAATTGATGATGATTATTTTTTCTATGTGCCATTTAACAATTAATTTGAAACACTATCTTAGCCACCTATCCCCCGAAGGGGGTAATCAGGAAAATTATGTTTTACCGCTTCTGATTAAATCAATTAAATTAATAAAATGAAATTTTTTGTAAAGGGAAATATTGTAGATATTTTTTCTAAAAAAATTTATCCAGCAAAAGTATTTATTGAAGATGGAAAAATAAAATTGATTGAGCATTTATCTGCAGATCAAAAACTACCTAATTTTATTCTTCCCGGTTTTATAGATGCCCATGTACACATAGAAAGTTCAATGCTGGTGCCATCAGAGTTTGCCAAGCTTGCGGTTGTGCATGGTACAGTGGCTACAATAAGTGATCCTCATGAAATAGCCAATGTATGTGGGTTGAAAGGCATAGAGTTCATGATAGAAAATGGCAAAACAGTTCCTTTTAAATTTCATTTTGGCGCACCCAGTTGTGTACCAGCCACTATTTTTGAAACTGCCGGCGCTGCATTAAATGCAAATGATGTTGACCTACTTTTGCAAAAAGAGGAAATACATTACTTAAGTGAGATGATGAATTTTCCCGGTGTATTAAATGAGGATGAAGAAGTGCTGCATAAAATTGTTTCTTCAAAAAAATATAATAAGCCTGTTGATGGTCATGCCCCGGGGTTGAGTGGGGAGATGGCAAAAAAATATATTGATGCAGGCATAAGTACCGATCACGAATGTTTTACAAAAGAAGAAGCGCTTGATAAATTACAATATGGAATGAATATCCTTATCCGGGAAGGAAGCGCTGCAAAAAATTTTGAGGCATTGATTGATTTGTTGAATGATTATCCGGATAAGATGATGTTTTGCAGTGATGATAAACATCCTGATAGTTTGGTGGAAGGCCATATTAATTTGCTTTGCCAAAGGGCCGTGGCAAAAGGTATAGACATTTTTAAAGTTTTACAGGCAGCCTGCATAAACCCTGTTGAGCATTATAAAATGAATGTTGGTTTAGTAAGAGAAGGCGATGCTGCAGATATGATTGTTGTGGAAGACCTAAAAGATTTTAAAGTTATAGAAACTTATATCAATGGAGAATTGGTTGCTGCAAATGGTATAACAAAAATTGAATGTGAGAAATCAAAAGTGATAAATAATTTTAATTGCGAAGAGAAAGAGGTTTTTGATTTCAAATTTCAAATTTCTGATTCCCCCTTCGGGGGGTTAGGGGGTGTTATTGAAGCATTGGATGGGCAACTTATTACCAACAAAATAATGGTAACACCTAAAGTTGTAAATGATGAAATTGTAAGCGATACAGAAAATGATATTTTAAAAATGGTTGTTGTAAACCGTTATAAAAACTCACCTGTTGCAAAAGCATTTGTAAAAAACTTTGGTTTAAAGCATGGAGCAATTGCTTCTTCAGTGGCACATGATTCTCATAATATAATTGCAGTAGGCGTTAATGATGAAAGTATTTGCAGGGCGGTGAATCTTGTAATAAAAGAAAAAGGAGGAATTTCCCTCACCCCGGCCCTCTCCAAAGGAGAAGGAGAAGAACTTGTACTTCCCTTGCCGGTTGCGGGTTTGATGAGCAACGAAGATGGTTATAAAGTTGCCGGATTATATACTGCGATTGATAAAGCAGCCAAAGACCTGGGTTCAAAATTATCTGCTCCCTTTATGACATTATCTTTTATGGCGCTACTTGTTATCCCGCATTTAAAACTGAGTGACCTCGGATTGTTTGATGAAGATAAGTTTGAGTTTGTTTAAAGAGTTTACTTCTCTACATTTTTTGCTGCAGTTACTGCCAGTGCAACACTATCAGTACCTTTAGGCGCAAAATATTTTGTCTTGAAATTCTTTGACTGACCCGGGCCAATTACTTCAAACACTGTTTCCTTATCAGTTTCCAGCAACGTTCCTGTCTTACTGTAGAAATCTAATTTTACATCCACATCTTTGTAAACAGCAACAGTTGCTTTATTGGTGATGGTGCCTTTTACAACTGTTTGTCCAAGTAAATTATGTTTGTCGTGCCCGGTTACCGTAAGAAAGTTTTGCGGATCTTTTTTCTCTTTATCAGCCAGGTTTTCTTTTGTTTTTTCGTAATTCTCTTTTTCAGATACAGCGTTTTTGGGATCATTGCTGCTGCACGAAAATAAAACCGCAGAAGTGAATAGTATTACAGATAATTTTTTCATTAAAAATATTTTGCCACAAGAAAATGAATTTTATTAAAACACGATGTTAAAAAAATCATTTGCCGGTATTGCAATTGGCAAAAGCTTGCAGTAAATTTATACAAACAATTGTTATGGGTACTACCAATACATTTTTATATGTGCTTGCCGCAGTGCTGCTACTACCTTTACTACCTGCTTTTCTGCTTTATAAATTTCTCCCTTCAAAAACCATTGTTAGCGGGCCTTTTAAAGGATTAAATATAAAACTTACAGGTGCCTTTGGTGGATATTTTTTGTTGGTACTAACTTCCATCGGCGTTTTTTTTCCGCTGTTAAAAAATGGACAGGCTAAAATTATAGAACAGCAAAATCAAAAAATAAAAGAATTGGAAAATACAATGAATGGCCATCAACAATGGGTAATGAAAGGAAATGTAGTTTCCACTTCCCCAAAACAAACAAAAGTTTTTTTTGATGAAAGTGGTACCAATTTTTATGAAACGGGAGAATTTTCAATGAACTTTAATGCTGAATTACAGAATGGCAAAGTGGCTTTGCCAAAAGCACTTTGCATATTTAATAAAGATGATGGATATAAAGTTTTAAACCTTAGCAGGGATTTTAATTCTGCTGATATAAAAACGTTTGGAATAAATTTTATTGATTCATCACACACAATAATGATTGACAGTGCTATTGATATTCAATCAAAAGCGAAAGTAAAAATTCAAACAGAAAACGAATTGATAGCAAAACTAAAAGCAAACCCGGCTGTGTTATATACTTATAAACCGGACTCCGCGATTAAGCTTTTAAAACCACGCATAATGACGGAAAGATTAAGAGTGCAACCCCATTAAGCTTCTGCGCCAAGCCATAAGGCACCGCCTATGCTGTTGCGTTTTGCCCCGGTAACAGATGCAAGAACATTGTATTCCTCCCTCCACCGCAAAGTGCCCATCAGAGCCATTATCAGCGCCTCTTTATATTTTATTAAATTTTCTTCAGGAATAATTATTTCTATATTCATTTCGTTTAAAACATCTTTTAATCTTTTTATTAAAAAAGAATTAAAAGCACCCCCACCCGTTGCTAAGAGTTTGTAATTTGTAGTTTGTGATTTGTGGTTTTCTGAAGTAGTTGTTATTGCATTTTTTATTTGAAGAACAATATGCTCTGCATACGTTCTCATTGCATCTTCAATATTAATGGATGCTTGTTTTATTATAGGGAATACCGTTTCAATTCCAAAATTGTTGGCTAATGATTTAGGGTGCGGAAGTTTGTAATATTCCAGTTTATTTAATTTTTGCAAAAGTTCATTATTAATATTTCCGGCAGTAGCCATTTTTCCATCAGTATCAAATACAAAACCTTTTTCTTCTGCAAGCATATTTAATACACGGTTGGCAGCACAAACATCAAAGGCAATAAAAGTATCATTAATATTTACTGAGATATTTGCAATGCCACCAAGATTTAAAAAATAAGTATAATCACCAAGCAATAATTTTTCACCAATAGGAACAATAGGCGCTCCCTGACCACCAAAAGCTACATCCATGGCTCTTAAGTCTGTTACAACAGGGAGCTGTGTTTCTGCAGCTATTGCAGCGCCATCGCCAAGTTGTGCTGTCATTAATTTTTGCGGTACATGAAAAGTAGTATGGCCGTGAGAAGAAATTAAACTTACCTGGTGATACAGATTATTTTTCTCTATAAAAATATTTATTTGTTTGCCAAGATAATGACCGTATTCAGTATGCAGCAATTGATAATCCATTGCAGTAAGCCCGATTGCATTTTTTAATTTATTTATCCATGTGTTGTCGTATTCATAACAATCAGCATATAAAATTTCGTAACTCCATTTACCACCGTTTTCCTGCAGGTGTACAAAGGCAATATCCAGCCCGTCAAGGGAGCTGCCACTCATTAAACCAATTACTTTATATACCATAATTCTTATTTATATGCCCTACTTATAAAAAATATATTTTTGTGTAAGGTGAAGATGTTCAGTAATTCAAATTTATAAATTAATCTTCGCAGGTGTTTTAAAAATTAATTTAATTAATAATGGTTATCAATCTCAGCGAAGAGCACTCTTTGATAAGTAACTGGATAAGTGAATTAAGGGATTTTGACGTGCAGGATGACAGGCTTCGTTTCCGGTGTAATCTTGAAAGAATTGGTGAAGCTGCCGCATATGAAATAAGTAAAAAATTATCATGGGTAGAAAAAGAGGTTACCACACCGTTAGGAACATCTTCCTGTAAGGTTTTAGAAAAACAACCTGTACTGGCAACTATCTTAAGGGCAGGGCTGCCAATGCACCAGGGCTTGCTTAATTATTTTGATAAGGCCGATAATGCTTTCATCAGCGCTTACCGTAAACATAATGCTGATGGCAGTTTTGAAATAAGTTTGGATTATATAAGCTGCCCTGAGATGGAAGATCGTGTAGTGATAATTTCTGATCCTATGCTGGCAACCGGCGCATCATTGGTAAAAACAATTCAATTTATTCGTGAGGAAGGTAGTCCTTCGGAAATACATTTTGTTTGTGCAATTGCCTGTACAGTGGGCATTGAATATGTTTTAAGAGCCGAGCCCAAAGCAACTATCTGGTGTGGAGATATTGATGATGAATTAACCGCAAAAGGTTATATAGTACCGGGACTTGGCGATGCAGGGGATCTTGCTTATGGAGTAAAGGTGCAAATGTGATAGCCTAAGGAGGTAAGATGTATGAAGTAAGATGTACGGAGTTGACTATGAATTAATAATTATTAATTTCTTATTCATTATTTCTCATTCATTATTTCAATATATATGCAGCCCTTCATTCAAAAAAATTGTCATTTATTTAGCTAACTTATTCCCCTCAAATAAAACAATAAAAATCTTATCTTTAAGATTCTGAAATTTAGAAAATGAGAAAAATTTTCCTTGTTATTAGTGTTGTAGTATGTTTATCATTTGGTGTTAATGCACAGGATCCACATTTCTCACAATTCTTTGCATCACCGTTAACCTTAAATCCTGCATTAACCGGAAAGTTTGATGGCACATTAAGGGTGGCAGGCAACTACCGCAATCAATGGCCTGCCTTTAACAATGTATACACCACTTCTACTTTAAGTGTGGATTTTTCAATACTTAATAAAATAATTCCTGAAAATGATACATGGGGTGTTGGAATAATTGCATTAACTGATAAGGCAGCAGGCGGTGTACTAACTAATAATTACATTGGTATTTCTACAGCATATCACAAAGCTTTAAATGAAGATGGCTTTAGCCAGATAGGGATTGGGTTTCAGGCTGTGTATGGTCAGAAAAGGCTTGATTGGTCAAAATTAATTTTTGAGGATCAGCTTACACCGTTTGGTTTTGACCTGAGTGTTCCCAGTGCTGATATCTCTAGTATCAATAATTCAAACATCAATTATTTTGATGTAAATGCAGGTATAATTTACACTGTATCTACCAGTGACAAAAATAATTTTTACCTGGGCGCATCCATGTACCATATCAACCGTCCTAAAGAAAGTTTTAAAGGTGGCAGTTGGAACATTGATGCACGTACAACTATAAGTGCAGGGGGATATTTTCCTGTTTCTGATGTTCTTACATTACATACGAGTGGCATTTTTCAGTTGCAGGGTAAATCAACCGAAACAACAATTGGAGGCGCTATTTCATCATCCTTAAATAATGATGATAACAATCCTACCAACATTTATGGAGGATTATGGATGAGATTAAATGATGCAATTATACCTTATTTAGGGTTGGAATTTGGGGGGATGCGTATCGGCGCCAGCTATGATATTAATACATCCAGCTTAAAATCAGGATCGCAAAGCCGTGGTGGTATGGAGCTTTCTTTAATCTATATCAAAAAGCCTGTTGGTGGAAAAAATGTTCCCTGTCCTAAGTTTTAAAAATTCAGGGAAGTAAAATTCCATTCCTGCTCTCAACAATTCATCAACATATTGCCTACCAGCACACCTGCTCCCTCTTCAGATTAGCAATGCTGATAAAAAAATTATGGAAAGAACTATCACCACAATAAAAAAAGTCCAGATAAAAACCGGGACTTTTATACTTTATAATAAAGATTTTATTCTTCTGTTTTTTGCTCAGTTTCAGCACTTGCATCAGCATCCTGCGAAACGGTTTCAGAAGCTTGTGGGGCTTCTTCTGTTTTCTTTGGAGCTTCTCTTTTTACAAAAGGCTGGGTGCCTTTAGGTCTTGCTTTTTTGTGACTCTCCTGGCGCTTTGCAAATTCCTGCTCATGCTCTCCACTCCACTTGGTAAATTTTTCCATTGCTGTTGCTTCATCAAATAAACCGAGGCTAACACCACGTAATAAATGCTTAAGGAACAATACTCCTTTAAAGCTTAATATTCTGCGTACAGTATCAGTGGGCTGTGCACCTTTGTGCAGCCAATCCAATGCTTTTTGCCTGTCGATTTGTATAGTAGCAGGAATGGTTAAGGGATTATAAGAGCCTAATTTTTGGATGAATTTACCATCACGGGGGCTACGTCCGTCTGCAACTACTATAAAGTAAAATGGTCTCTTCTTTGAGCCATGCCGTTGCAATCTCATTTTTACAGCCATAAAAAATAGAAATTTTTTTTGGGTTGTGAATAAATTTTGTTTCTAAAGGACAGCGAAGATAAGGAGTGAGAACCCAAAATCCAAATGAAAAAAATAAAATTATCTTTTACCCAACCCTGCAAGCCTGCTCATAGGCATTTTGTTCATCATTTTCATCATATCTTTCATCTGTTCAAACTGTTTAATAAATGCATTTAGCTCAGCAATATCCTTTCCACTCCCCTTGGCTATCCGTTGCTTACGACCTGGGTTTATAACATCAGGATTCTGGCGTTCTTCTAAAGTCATAGAGTTTATCATAGCTTCAATACCCTTAAAAGAATCATCATTAATATCAATATCTTTTATTTGTTTGCCAACACCCGGTATCATGCCCATCAAATCTTTAAGGTTCCCCATTTTTTTAATTTGCTGCAACTGGGTTTTAAAATCTTCAAAATCAAACTGGTTTTTACGGATCCTTTTCTCCAGTTTTTTTGCTTGTTCTTCATCAAACTGTTCCTGCGCCTTTTCTACCAGGCTCACAATATCTCCCATGCCTAATATCCGCTGGGCCATACGTTCAGGATAAAAAATATCCAGCGTATCCATTTTTTCGCCACTGCTTACAAACTTTATGGGTTTGGTAACTGTGTATTTAATAGATATAGCCGCACCACCTCTTGTATCACCATCCAACTTTGTTAACACAACACCCGTGAAATCTAACCGGCGGTTGAATTCAGCGGCAGTATTTACAGCATCCTGTCCTGTCATACTATCCACCACAAATAAAATCTCCTGCGGATTAACAGCAGCTTTAATGTTGGCAACTTCGGTCATCATCACTTCATCAACTGCTAAGCGACCGGCAGTATCAATGATGATCACATTTTTATTTTTAGACTTAGCTTCTTTAACAGCATTTTGTACAATTGAAACGGCATCTTTATTTTCAGGGTCACTGTAAACATCTACATTAACCTGTTCTCCCAATATTTTTAATTGCTCAATTGCAGCAGGACGATAAATATCTGCAGCAACAAGCAGCGGTGATTTTCCTTTTTTTGTTTTAAGATAATTTGCCAGTTTACCACTGAATGTTGTTTTACCACTTCCTTGTAAACCTGCTATCAAAATGATGGTGGGATTGCCTTTCAAATCAAGATCACTTTCGGTACCGCCCATTAATTCCGCCAGTTCATCCTTTACAATTTTCACCATCAATTGCCCCGGGCTTATGGCATTGATAACCTTTTCACCGGTTGCCTTTTCTTTAACTGAATCAGTGAACTCTTTTGCAATTTTATAATTCACGTCGGCATCTACAAGAGCACGTCGTATTTCTTTTAATGTAGAAGCAATATTTAATTCTGTAATTCTACCCTGGCCTTTCAGGTTTTTAAAAGCGGAATCTAATTTATCACTTAATGATTCAAACATGATCTATATAAAATTTTAAAATTCTTAAAAATAAAAAAGTGAATATAACTAATGTCATATTCACTTTAAATATGTGAAACAAAATTAAGAAATCTTATCCCATATATGCTCTTAGCATATCACACCTTGTGGCTGATCTTAATTTTATTAATGCCTTGTCTTTTATTTGCCTTACTCTTTCTCTTGTTAAATGAAAATGATCGCCGATATCTTCCAGGCTCATAGGATGATCAATTCCAATTCCGAAAAAATAACGGATTACATCTTTTTGCCTTTCGGTTAAAGCGCTTAATGAACGGTCTATCTCTTTTTTAAGGGATTCTTTAAATTCTATTTTCAGGTCGCTGCTGTCGGCATTAGGATTGCGAAGAACATCAATAAGGGTACTTTCTTCACCATCACTTAAAGGAGAATCCATACTGAGATGGCGGGATGCTACACTTAAAGTTGCTGCTACTTCCTCCGTATCCATTTCTAAATAAGAAGCTAATTCTTCGTGTGTAGGCTCCCTTTCAAGTTCCTGTTCTAATTGTGAATATGCCCTGCTAATACGGTTTGTTAACCCAACTTTATTTAATGGTAAGCGAACTATTCTTGCCTGTTCAGCCAGTGCCTGCAAAATACTTTGGCGTATCCACCAAACACCATAAGAAATAAATTTAAATCCACGTGTTTCATCAAAGCGTTGTGCTGCTTTTATCAAACCAAGGTTCCCTTCATTTATAAGATCAGGTAAAGTAAGCCCCTGGTTTTGATATTGCTTTGCAACAGAAACTACGAAACGTAAATTAGCTTTGGTTAACCTGTCTAACGCTTTTTGATCACCTTGTTTAATAAGTACTGCAAGTTTTACTTCCTCTTCGGGAGTAATAAGATCAACTTTTCCTATTTCCTGAAGATATTTCTCCAAACTCTGGCTTTCACGATTAGTGATAGATTTGGATATCTTAAGTTGTCTCATACTCATAAGCTGTATTGGTTGGTTTAAAAGAAATATTTGGACACGCTGTGGTTAATACATTGTTAATAATTCCACATAACGTAAATTATAGCTTTTAAAGTATGTAAAAAAATTTTTTATTTAGTATCAAATTGAGGCCAAAGAATTTTTATCAATACAATTTTTACTAATTTTTTTTTATCCGGCTTAAATAAAATTTTGTTTAGTTGATTTATTTTCTATTATTGCACATACACAGATAATAAAGATGAGTAAGAAAGTTAAGTTTACATTAGAATATCCTGTTAGATGTTCACCGGGAATTTTGTATGAATTTTTGTCAAACCCAACCGGCATGCAGGAATGGTTTGCAGATAAAGTGGATGAGAAAGACGGACTGTATAGTTTTTCATGGGATGGATCAGAAGAAGAAGATGCAGAAGTAATGGAAAGTGAAGAAAATAAATTTATCCGTTACCACTGGATAAATTCTCCAAAGGATGAATATTTTGAATTTAGAATAGATAAATCCGAAGTAACAAATCTCACTATTCTTACTATAACTGATTTTGCAGAAAAGAAGGAAATCAAAGACCAGAGCCAGCTTTGGGAGACACAGATAAAAGATCTTTTTTACCGGCTCGGTAACTGATCTGCAGTAACTGTATAATTTCCCTGAAACAATTTATTATAAATTCATTTGCATTCTGCCATTCAGAAAGGGGTATCTTTTTTGCCACCTTAAAAAAATCTTTCGCATTTATTGTTTCAAATTCAGGTACTGTTATTGTTGAAGCAGGCAGGTAGTTATCCTCTGCAAAGTGATGCTCCCATTCATCTTTATTGATACAAATAAAAAAATTATTTTTTTGTAATAAAGAAAACAACTCCGAATCATTTTTAGCAAACTGTTCTTTAAAAATTCCTGACAGATGCAGCGTAACACTGAAAAAATTTCCCCACCAAAACATTGTTCTTATTGCAAAAATATTTTTCTTGTCAAAAAATGCAGGAGTATCCAATATAACATAGGGAAGGTTTTTGTAGTTTTCTCCTTTTGAAATTTTACCGTTCGGGTTTTTAATATTCCCCGGAAATAAATCACCGGAAGACTTTAATTCTAACTTAATTACTTCACTAAGTTCGCCAAACATAGCATACACTTTTTTAATAATGTTTTGCTTATCCAAAAGCCATATTGTATTTTTTACTAACTCTGTTTCCTGTGGTGAAAGCTGTATTTTTGCAATAGTTTCCATCTGTAAAAAGATACGTTTCTTATAAAGTTAAACATAGTTTTTCTGTGATTAAAAAGTTAGATAAACTCATTCTTAAAGCCTTTGTAGGCCCGTTTATAGTTACTTTTTTTATTACGCTATTTGTTTTTATGATGCAGATCCTCTGGAAGTATATTGATGATCTGGTTGGCAAGGGGCTGGATGTTGTAACACTTACTAAGTTTATAATTTATGCAAGTGCAACACTGGTTACACTTGCATTGCCAATTGCAATTTTGCTTTCTTCGATAATGACCTTTGGTAAGCTTGGAGAAAATTTTGAATTGGTTGCTGTTAAATCATCCGGAATTTCTTTACTAAGATTTATGCGTCCGCTTTTTTTTGTTGCGGTTGTTTTATGTTTTATCACTTTCCTTTTTGCTAATTATGTAATTCCCGTTGCCAATTTAAAATTTGCTGTTATCTATAACGACATCTATCGTAAGAGCCCGGCTTTCGACCTCAAAGAAGGCGTGTTTTACAATGGCTTTAAAGGGTTTTCAATAAAGGTGGCAAAAAAGGAAAAGGATAAAACAACGTTGGGTGGTATTTTGATTTATGAACAATCAAATGGCCCGCAGGATAACACAGTGATCTCTGAAAAAGGAACAATGAAAACAAGTTATGATAAAAAATTTCTTGAATTCAAATTACAAAATGGCTATCGGTATGAAGAGAAAGGGCAGATGAGTGAAGTAAATAATGAATTTGTAAGATTGAGTTTTAAAGAGTATAACAAACTATTTGATCTTAGCCAACTGGATATACAGTTTACCCCGGATAGCTTTTATAAAAATAATTTTAAAATGCAAACGCTTCGGCAGCTTGATAAAGAGCTGGATTCCGTAAATAAAAATAAAGCCCTTTTTGCTAAAAGAACACAAACTGAAATGACTCCATATTTCAATTACAGTAAGTATAAAAAGAGTGAATTACAAAATGCAATGGCAGATAAAATTAATGTAAAAACATTCGATGAACTTATACCGGATTCTTTAAAATCTATTGTAAATCAAACTTCACTTATTGCAGTAAACAGTTCCCGAAACGTAATGCAAATTACAGGTGCAGAGTTTGATAATATCACAGTAAACAAACGCTCACTATTAGTAGAGTGGCACAGAAAATTTTCCTTATCAGCAGCGTGCCTGGTTTTGCTTTTTATTGGCGCCCCGTTAGGCTCTATAATTAGAAGGGGCGGATTGGGGTTACCAATTCTTGTAGCACTAACTTTCTTCACTATCTTCCATTTGCTAAGTACATTTGGTGAAAAGCTGGTACGTCAACAAAGCTTAACGCCTATGACAGGTATGTGGCTGCCTGTTATTGTACTACTTCCTGTGGGTATTTTTCTTACTTACAAAGCAACAAGGGATTCGCAACTATTTAATAAAGAAGCTTATTATATATTTCTTAAAAAAGTATCAGGGATTTTTAAAAAAGAAAAACAATTATCTACTTAAATAAAAAAAATATGTCATCATCAACTAAATCAGATCGCAGGGATTTTGTAAAAAACTCTGTGAAAGGTACGCTTGCAATAACAATAGGTGCAGGAGTATTAGGCTCTTTTCTTGAATCCTGTTCATCATCTAAAAATGTTGTTACATCTCCGTTTAAAACGGGCTTCGATCAAAAGCCATTACCCTACAAATATGATGCATTGGAAAATGTAATTGATGCAACAACTATGGAAATACATTACACAAAACATGCAGCAGCCTATTCAAAAAATTTAAAAGATGCAGCACAGGCTGAAGGTATTGATGCTGCAAGTTCGCTTGAAGATATTCTTGCAAATGTCTCCAAATATTCTGCAAAGATTCGTAACAATGGCGGCGGGCATTATAATCACGAAATGTTTTGGCAAAGTATGCGTGCTAAACAAAATAATAATATGCCAACAGGTAAGTTGCTGCAGGCCATTGAAACAACTTTTACTTCTTTCACAAATTTTAAAACGCAGTTTTCTGATGCAGGTAAAAACCGCTTTGGCAGTGGCTGGGTTTGGCTTTACGCAGATAAAAATAAAATCCTCAAGATACAATCTACCCCCAATCAGGATAATCCTTTAATGAATGTTAGTGATATAAAAGGCTTTCCACTATTGGGTTTAGATGTTTGGGAACATGCCTATTATTTAAAGTATCAAAATAAAAGGGCAGATTATATTGAGAACTGGTGGAATGTTGTGAATTGGGATTATGTATTGCAGCGCTATGAGAAAATGGTGTAGTTAATTATGATGAACAAAATTCTGATAGCATTTTTTTTATTAGCCTGCACCCTATTTGTGTTTTTGCAAATGAGACCAACACAAAGAAAATTAAAAACACCTGAAACACCATTAGGAATTTTAAATCTTGAATTTGCTTACAACACTTATCATACGTCCAAGATATTAAATGCGTGGAAGTTTGATGATAAGATACAGGCTGCTAAAACAAATACTTACATAGATTTTGGACTTCTCTTTTTCTACTCTCTCTTTTTATTTTATTCCTGTAAAGAGTTATCAAAAAATTTCTCGGGAAATATAAGGAGCATTGGCTTGGGGCTATCCAAGGCAGCTCTGGTTGCAGGATTGCTGGACATGATTGAAAATTCAGGCATGCTTATAACATTAAGTGGAAATCAATCAATAATTATTTCCTCAATTACTGCAATTTGTTCTTCGGTAAAATGGCTGCTCGCAGTTTTTGGCATTCTCTATATTATTTTTATTAGCCCTTTGGCTTTATATCGTTTTATAAAAATGATATATCCATAAATAGACTCAGCCTTTGATTAGAGGCATCTTTAAAAATGATACAACTAAAACAAAGGCTGATGAATTGAAAAGCAATCTGACACAAATTTATAATAACAAAAGAGTTATTTTCAAAAAAATATTTAACAGGAACTGTTAATTGTCTGAACCATGATTTGGGAGGATTAAAAAGATTAAAAAAATTTTCGCATCTTTTAGTTTGGATAAGTACATTATTACAAAAATTCATCTATTCTGTTAATCCAATAATCTCTCTAAATCATGGTTCAGATAAAGATTAAAAACCTACTTTCGTAACCCATAATTTTTAACCGGATTAAATTAGCACATCATGCAAATATGGAAAGAATACCAGGAAAAGAATAAGGATAGATTTTTAGAAGAATTGCTTGAGTTACTGAGAATCCCTTCTATCAGTGCAAAGACAGAACATAAACAGGATTTAATAAATTGTGCCGAAGCAGTTAAGCAAAGAATGCTGGAGGCAGGTGCGGATAAGGTAGATATTTATCCAACTGACGGACATCCGGTAGTAGTTGGTGAAAAAATAATTGATCCATCCAAACCAACGGTATTAGTGTATGGGCATTATGACGTCCAGCCGGCCGATCCTCTGGAACTTTGGCACAGCGGGCCTTTTGAACCCGTAATTAAAGACGGGAAAATTTTTGCAAGAGGATCCTGCGATGATAAAGGGCAGTTTTATATGCATGTAAAAGCATTTGAAACTATGATGCAGACCAACACGATGGTAACCAACATAAAATTTATTATTGAGGGAGAAGAAGAGGTTGGCTCTCCCAATCTTGGAAAATTTGTTGCGCAAAATAAAGAATTGCTTAAAGCAGATGTAGTGCTCATTAGCGATACCGCAATGATAAGTTTAGAAAATCCAAGTATTGATATTGGAGTACGCGGCTTAAGTTATATTGAAGTAGAAATTACCGGGCCTAACCGTGACCTGCACAGTGGTGTGTATGGGGGCGCAGTTGCAAATCCAATTACCATTTTAGCAAAGATGATAGCAACCTGTCATGATGAAAATAATCATGTAACCATACCCGGATTTTATGATGATGTTGTAGAAGCAAATGCTGAAGAGAGAAAATTAATGGCAGTAGCCCCATACAATGAGGAGGAGTATAAAAAAGATCTTGGCGTAAAGGAATTGTGGGGAGAGAAAGGGTTTGCAACAAATGAAAGAACAGGCATAAGGCCTACCATTGAATTAAATGGAATTTGGGGAGGATACCAGGGCGAAGGTGCAAAAACGGTACTGCCATCAAAAGCAACTGCAAAAATTTCTGCACGGCTTGTTCCCAATCAATCCTCACAAAAAATTACAAAGATGCTGCTGCAGTATTTTAAAAGCATCGCTCCTGCAAGTGTTACTGTTACTGCATTTGAGCATCATGGCGGTGAACCTTATATGACCCCCATTGATAGTAAAGCATACCAGGCAGCAGCAAAAGCAATGGAAACAACATTTGGTAAAAAACCTATTCCTGTACGTGGGGGTGGCAGTATTCCCATCTGCTCTTTGTTTGAAAAAGAATTGGGAATTAAAGTTGTTTTTTTGGGCTTTGGGTTAGACAGCGATAACCTGCACAGCCCTAACGAAAAATTTGACCTTGCTAATTTTTATAAAGGCATAGAAACAATACCTTACTTCCATAAATATTTTGCTGAGATGAAGTAATGTAAATATTTTTTTGTATGCCAAATGAGTAAAGGATACTTTAAAAATAGTGCAAAAACATCCACTTGGGAAAATGCCCGTGAAGAAAATTATTATGCTCATTTTCAAATTTTCTTTTGGAGTTTGAACATAGTATTTACAGATCAAAAAGGCAGGTAACAAAACTTCCGAAAAAAACTAAAGCAGGTACTCCTGATTTTCGTGTGGTGGATGGCTGGCAACACATTTGTTGATCTCACTGTGAAGTTTAACCTGAGCAAAGCAGAAGGATCATTCACCCATACATCATACCTTTGAAGCACACATGGAAAATTATTTTAAAATAGGCAAGCTCGTTGCCACTTACGGTTTAAAGGGAGAGATAATCTTACAACATAGCCTTGGTAAAAAAACTTCTTTAAAAGGATTGGAAACACTTTTTATTGAAGAAAAAAAAGACAGCTTCATTCCTTATTTTATCGAATCAGCAAAAATAAAAAGTGAAACGGAAACCTATGTAAAGTTTGAAAACATAGCCAGTAAAGAAACTGCCCACAAGCTTGTGCAGAAAGAAATATGGCTGCTGGAAAATGATTTTAAAAAGTTTGCCGATAAATCCGCACCCATTTCTTTATTAGGTTTTACAATGATGAATGAAGAAGAAGATCTGGGAGAAATTTTAGAAATTATTGAACAGCCTCACCAGGTTTTGTGTAAAATATTATTGAATGATAAAGAAGCGCTGATCCCTATCCACGAAGAATTTTTAGACAAAATTGATAAAAAGAACAGGAAGGTTTATGTAACACTACCAGATGGGTTGCTGGAAATTTATCGGTAAAATTGCTTAGCTGCTTTTCTTTGGTTTTAGCCTGAGAGGCTATTTTGCTTTTAATTTTCGGGGGTTTTGGTACGTATTCCAAAAAATCAAAAAATCAATTTCATTTTTTAATGGTTTGTGTTTATACACTAATAAAATTCGTTTGTGAACAATGGTAAAATGTATGTTAGGATTTTTATTTCGTTGATTTCCTATTCACGGATGTTTTGATAAACTGGCAATTTTTTTATCAACCAACAAAACAAAATTACTTATTTCTTTTGCTGTCCATGCTTTCTGTAAATAATCAATGTTGGCCTGATAAGTTCACCAGGCTCTGTTAGTCCAGTTTATTTTACAATCCATTTTGCATATCGCTTTTGTATTTTTGCATGAAGTATTACCTGCCCTTTCTCCGACTCTCTTAATGCAGCTTCTACATCTGCTTTTACATTCTCAGGCATTATGTCCCACAAGTCATTATCCGCATCCACTTCAAGCATCGCATGCATCATTTTTACCACTTTTACATCGACGGTATCTATATACTTTTTCACTTCCTGACGCATTATTTTTTCTGTATTCATTTAAGAATTTTGTATAAACAAATTTACTTTTTTCTTTTGAAGTTGAGGTAGTAGGATGCGAAGAGTTTTTGGATAAAGATTAATAAAGCCATGCTTTTATTTCAATATCCATATATAAGCTGGCGTTGATCATTTACCTGTTGAAGAAAGTAAGGATTTTTCATAGCTTTTTCTTCTAAAAGATCGATGGGTCTGTTTAATATTTTTTCTAACGAAAATTTAAAATCATAATAATTGTCTGCATAAAGGCTTATTTCAACAGGTTCAAAATCTACTATAAAATCAATATCACTTTTTTTATTATAATTTTTTGAGAGAACGGAGCCAAAAGCATATAACCGTTTTACTTTGTGTATTGCACATAGCTGTTTAATCTCATTATCATATTTTTGAAGTTCAGACATGCAACAAATTTAAAATTAAATCCTGTAGTTAGAATTAAATGAGCAATATGTTTATCAGGAAGATTTTTGTAACACTGCCGGATGGTTTACTGGAGATTTATAGGTAGAGATTTAATTTATTAAGCTTGTATAATGTTTAACAATTTGATCAACTTGATTGATTAATGCTGGAAGAAAAGTTTGATTACTTTCAATTAGAAATGAGGTTCTGACAGAATGAGTTGGATCATTGAGGATACCATCTATAGTGACGTGTCCTATTCCGTCGGTAGAAAAAATTAATTTAATATTGTCTTCAATGTTGGAAAACATTGCTTCTCCTTTTAATGTGGAATTAAATTTTTTAAGTTCTTCAAAAAAGGCAATAAATTCCCCTAGGATAAGGCTGAATTTAAATTGCGATTTAAATCCTTTAAGATTAAAATCTAATGCTCCTTCTAACCATTCAATATCATGTTCCTGCCCTAATATCTCTATGCTTAGATTGATTTGTCCGTTTGAATCTTTTATTTGAAACTTCATTGTTTAATTAGTACTTCTAATTATAAATATACATTACTCTCCATAAATTTGCTCATGTCCTCCCCAGTCCAACATATTATTGCTCACTTCGACCTGGATTCATTTTTTGTTTCAGTAGAAATATTAAATGACCCATCTCTAAAAGGCAAGCCAGTAATTGTTGGCGGCGCTGAACGTGGTGTGGTAGCGGCCTGCAGCTATGAGGCAAGAAAATTTGGTATCCATTCTGCCATGCCATCGTCACAGGCAAAGCGGCTTTGTCCGCAGGCAATTTTTGTAAAAGGAACAAGAGGAGAATACAGCCGCTATTCAAGATGGGTAACAGAAATAATCGCTGCTAAAGCGCCGCTGTTTGAAAAAGCTTCTGTTGATGAATTTTATTTAGATCTTACAGGAATGGATAAATATTTTGGTCCCCTGCAATGGACAATTGATCTGCGTAAACAAATAATCAATGAAACGAAACTTCCCATCTCTTTTGGATTAGCCAATAATAAAATGGTGGCAAAAATGGCTACCAACGAAGCAAAACCTAACGGTTACCTGCAGGTTGCTTTCGGAAAAGAAAAAGAATTTTTAGCTCCGCTTGATGTAAATAAAATTCCCGGTGTGGGCGAGCAAACAGAACAGGTTTTAAAACACATGGGGATAAAAATCATTGCTGATATTCATAAGAGCAATCCTGAGGAATTAGAAAACAGGATTGGTAAATGGGGAATTGATCTTTGGAATAAAGCACAGGGAATTCATACCTCTAAAGTAGTTCCGTATCATGAGGCAAAATCAATTTCTACTGAAAATACTTTTGATGAGAATATTTTAGATATGAAATTTTTAATGGGGGAAATTGTACGGATGACAGAAAAAATTGCCTTTGAATTACGGCAGGAAGAAAAAGTTGCCGGCTGTATTGCAGTAAAGATCCGCTATCCTGATTTTGAAACAACTTCACGGCAAACCACTATTCCTTACACAGCAGCGGAAGATGAAATGATACCGGTTGTAAAAGGTCTCTTTCATAAATTGTATAAAAAAGGAACTCCGGTTCGTTTGCTGGGCGTCCGTTTAAGCGAACTAACCAATAATGCAGTGCAAACGAATTTGTTCAGCAATACTGAGAAAAAAACAGGATTGTACAAAGCCATTGATGAAGTGAAGAACCGCTTTGGCAAATCATCCCTGCACAGAGCTTCAGCACCCCTAACCTCTAAAGGGAAATAAACAATTTTAGCCCTTTAGCAGTTCAGCATTTATCTTTGCAATATTTATTCAAATTTAATTATACAACTATGAGTTTACGTTTAGGGGATATTGCTCCCAACTTTAAAGCAAAAACCACCGAGGGTGAAATTGATTTTTACGAATATCTTGGTGATAGCTGGGGTGTATTATTTTCTCATCCCGCAGATTATACTCCTGTATGCACAACAGAATTAGGCAAGACGGCATTACTTAAAAATGAATTTGCAGCAAGGAATGTAAAAGTGCTTGCCGTTAGTGTTGATCCATTAGATAAACATATGGGCTGGAGAAACGACATCAATGAAACACAAAATTGCACCGTTGATTTTCCTATCATTGCTGATGAAGATAAAACTGTGGCCAACCTTTACGGGATGATACATCCTAATGCATCGGAAACTTTTACTGTTCGTTCATTGTTTGTAATAGGTCCTGATAAAAAAGTAAAACTTACGCTCACCTATCCTGCATCAACAGGCAGAAATTTTCACGAGGTTTTGCGGGTGATAGATTCTTTGCAGCTTACGGCTAAGTACAGTGTAGCAACACCTGCAGACTGGCAGCAGGGTGAGGATGTAATTGTTGTTCCGGCAGTAAGTACAGAAGATGCTATGAAGAAATTTGAAAAAGGTGTAAAGATCATTAAGCCATATTTACGGTATACACCGCAGCCGGATATTGATTAGAAGCCCTCTCTATCTCCCCCAACGGGGGAGGAAATGGAGAAGATTGATTAAGAAGATTACAGTTTATTTATAGTAAGAGCTGTCATTTTAATACCTGCAATGATTGCAGAATTTTCTTTACATCTGCTTTGCTGATTTTTGGTTTTGTATTATCAGGTTTGCCGTTTGGATTCTGCGAATTGAAAGACACATGAAATGCAAGTTTATTTACGTTGAACCATTCTGTCATTATAAATCCAAATGCTTTTACTTTTTTGCCATTCATATCTTCTTCGTAAGGTTCGTAATACAAATAAATATTGCCCACATGGCTTTTTATGGTTTCACTGCCATCATAAGGTAAATCTCCAAGACCTTCAAAACCTGCATCAATACTAAATTTTAGAGAGTTGCCGTTGGTTAATTTTTTTTCGTATGAAACGGTATAAATTTTATTTTCCAATTTTATTGATGCCCCTGTTTTGGTAACGATCTTGTTTACACTAAATCCATCAGGTATCCATGTTGGCAAAGGGATCGCAATTTTAGTGCTTATTAATTGTTGCTTTTGCTTATCAGATAAACCGGGAAATATTATTTGTGCAAAAGAAAATGTTGCAAGAAAAGTAAACCCTGTAAGGAAAAATATTTTTTTCATATTAATTTCTATTTTTTTTTAATTGCTGTAATAATGCCCTCATGTCTTTTGGCAGGTCTGCTTTAAGATCATGTTCTTTGTTATCCTGGTCTTTAAATTTTAATTCATAAGAATGTAATGCCAGCCTGCTTAATAATGGCCGCTCTTCTTCATCATGTTTGCTAAGTTTAAATTTTTTCTTGAAAGAAGAAAGTAATACAGGGTTGGCATCGCCATACATTTCATCACAGGCAACGGGGTGGCCGATATATTTCATGTGAACACGTATCTGGTGCGTTCTTCCCGTATGTATTTTAAACTGAACCAAAGAATAAATACCATATTCTTCCAGCACTTCATATTCTGTTACCGAAGGTTTCCCTTTTTTGTTTACAGCCATCATCCCTTTGTGAACAGGATGTTCAGCAATCGGTTCATCAATAATTCCTTTTTTATGTTGTAATGAACCGGTAACGATTGCCTGGTAATATTTTTCTACATTTCTCTGTTCAAACAGTTGCGATAGAAATTTATGCGTTGCTTCATCTTTGGCAAATAAAATTAAACCGCTTGTATCTTTATCAAGGCGATGAACAATAAATATTTTTTCATACCGGAGTTGCAATGTCTTATACAATGAATTTAATAACTCATTATGCCTGTCAGGGATAGTTAATAATCCGGAGGGTTTGTTTATAGCAACAAATCTTTTATTTTCAAAAATAATTTCCCCTGCCCCTCTAAAGGGGTGATTGACATCTGTAATTTTTTCAGAAAATTTCTCCATTAAATATTTAATTATTTATTCTCCTAAGAGGTCAACATTTTCTTTTGGGGATGCAATTTTTTCTTTTCCTTTTTCATTTGGGTTAAGTTTAGATGGAGCGCTGTATTTAAGTAAGCGAATTTCTTTTTCGCTCAGGTAACGCCACTTTCCTCTTTCAACATTTTTTTTGGTGAGGCCTGCGTACATAACACGATCCAGCGCTTTTACATCGTAACCAAAATGTTCAAAGATCCTGCGAACAATACGGTTGCGGCCGCTGTGTATTTCAATTCCGATAATTGCTTTATCGTTTGAATCTGCGTATGCCAATGCATCAGCATGTATCTCTCCATCTTCCAGTTTTATCCCGTTAAAAATTTTATCAAAATGCGCTTTGGTAACAGGCTTATCTAATTTTACCTGGTAAACTTTTTTTACATTGTAACTTGGGTGTGTAAGTTTTTGTGTAAGCTCACCATCGTTGGTAAATAACAAAACGCCGGAAGTATTTCTATCAAGCCGCCCTATTGGATATATTCTTTCAGTAGTGGCATGTTTAATTAATTGCAAAACAGTTTTTCTTCCCTGCGGATCATCCGTTGTGGTTATATAATCTTTCGGTTTGTTTAAAAGAATGTACACCATGTTTTTTGTGACAAATAATTTTTTACCGTTGAACACTATTACATCTTTATCTGTTACTTTAAAACCCGGCTCAGTAACTACATTACCATTCACAGTTATTTTTCCTTCCTTTATCAACGGCACTGCATCACGCCTTGAGCCAACACCACAATGCGCAATAAATTTATTTAAAGGCATTTCTGAAAAAGATTTAGAGTTTGTAGTTTGTAGTTTGTAGTTTGTAGTTGGTGATTGCTGATTTGTACTTATTGATTCCTTATCACTTATTCCTTGTCTCTTGTTTCCTCCTGCCTGCGGATATTTTTGTCTTTTATCAGGTTTAACCTGTATTGGCACTTGAGAAGAAGGAGCATAGCCTTGATTTCTTAAAGCCCGCTTTTCTTCAAACCGTTTATTAATTCCTTCTGCCCTGGCTTTTTTTGCTGCTTTTTTTTCCTGTTTAAATTTTTCTTTTATTGCAGCATTATTCTTTTTAACTACAAACTTTTTGAATTGTTGCTGACTCATGCTTTGAAGTATTTACTGTTTTTCAACAGGAATGAATGACGAAGGTAAAATAAGCCTTTCATCTAACCTATTTGAAGAAATTTGGTAAACAGATTAACTTAAATTCGCAACTCAAGATAATTCGCATGAAAAAAATAATTATTTACTTTTTGATTTTAGTTTCTTCAGCTTCTGCACAAACACACGTCCAGGTACAAAATAAAAAAGTTTTATTACCTAATGGATGGAGCTTAACACCTGCAGGCAGAAGTTTTTCTTTAGGAGATCTTCCGCTAAATATTGCTGTATCATCTTCAAAAAAATATATGGCAGTTACAAATAATGGCCAGAGCACACAAACCCTTCAGCTTATTGATGTAAGAAAAGAAAAGATCCTTGATAATATAGAGATCGCTAAAAGCTGGATGGGATTAAAGTTTAGTGCTGATGAAAAATATTTGTATGCCTCCGGTGGTAATGATAACCGGATATTGAAATATTCCATCACTAACAATAAACTTCTTTTAAAAGACAGTATTAGGCTTGGTAAAAAATGGCCTGAAAAAATTTCACCTGCCGGAATTGAAATTGATGATAAAAAAAACCTGTTGTATGTGGTTACAAAGGATAATAATTCACTGTATGTCATCAATCTTCTTAATAAAGAAATTATTTATCAATCTAAATTAAATGCTGAGGCATACACCTGTTTATTATCTGCTGATAAAAAAGAATTATACATTACCTGCTGGGGCTGTGATAAATTATTGGTGTTTGATACAAAGAAGCTAAAAATAAAAAATGAGATTGCTGTAGGTGATAATCCAAACGATATGTGTCTCTCTAAAAATGGATACCTGTTTGTTGCCAATGCAAATGATAACTCAGTCTCGGTTATTGATATTAAAAAGAAACAAGTTATTGAAACCCTTACCTCTTCATTATATCCTGATGCACCTCCGGGTTCTACAACAAATGGGGTAGCCTTAAGTGAAGATGAAAAAACTTTATACATCGCCAATGCTGATAATAACTGTCTTGCAATTTTTGATGTAAGTACACCCGGCTTTAGCAGCAGCAAAGGCTTTATCCCAACAGGCTGGTATCCTACCTGCGTAAAGGTTATCGGAAAAAAAATATTTGTAACCAATGGCAAAGGTTTTTCTTCTATGGCAAACCCCTACGGGCCAAATCCAACTATAAAAAAACAAAAAGTAAATTACCAGGGAGGAGATAAAACCAGACCTGTGGAAGAGCAATACATTGGCGGTTTATTTAAAGGTACTATGAGTATCATTGATCTGCCTTCTGTAAAACAATTAGGTATCTATTCAATGCAGGTCTATCAAAATACGCCTTATACAAAAGAGAAAGAACTATTATCCACGGGAGAAGAAGGAAACCCTATTCCAAAAAGAATAGGAGATCCTTCACCCATTAAATATGTGTTTTACATTATCAAAGAAAATCGTACGTACGACCAGGTGTTAGGTGATATAAAAGAAGGTAATGGAGATAGCAGTCTTGTATTATTTGGCGAAAAAATTACACCCAACCAGCATAAGCTTGCAAAAGAATTTGTGTTGCTTGATAATTTTTACGTAGATGCCGAAGTAAGTGCAGACGGCCATAACTGGAGCATGGGCGCTTACGCTACAGATTACCTGGAAAAAAACTGGGTAACAAGTTATGGCGGCCGTGGCGGCACTTATGATGCCGAAGGCACAAGAGAAATTGCCAACAACAAAGGCGGTTTTATCTGGGATCATTGTAAAAAAACCGGTGTTAGCTACAGAACCTATGGAGAGTTTGCTGACGATTATAAACCAAACATTCCTGTATTAAAAGATCATTTTTGTTCCTACTATATAGGATGGAATATGCGGGTGCAGGATACCACACGATTTTCACAATGGAAAAGAGAGTTTGATTCATTGGTGATGAAAAATGCATTACCCCGTCTCAATACTTTGCGTTTTCCTAATGATCATACAGAAGGTTTGAATGTAGGGCGGCCTACTCCTTTTGCGCATGTTGCAGATAATGATCTTGCCGTGGGAATGTTTATTGAGCACCTTAGTAAAAGTGCTGTATGGAAAGATTGCGTAGTTTTTATTTTGGAAGATGATGCCCAAAACGGGCCTGATCATGTGGATGCTCACCGCAGCCCGGCCTATGTGATTGGCCCTTATGTTCGCAGACATTATATTGATCACACCCCTTATACTACCAGCGGTATGCTGCGAACCATAGAATTGATTCTTGGCATTTCTCCCATGAGCCAGTATGATGCAGCTGCAGAGCCTTTGTGGCGCTGCTTTACAAACAAAGCTAATCTTACTCCGTTTGTTGCAATGCCTAACAATATTGATCTTTCACTAAAGAATACTGCGGTAAATAAACTCTCTAAAAAAAGTGCACAATTTAATTTTGCACAGGCTGATGCGGTAAATGATTTTGAATTTAATGAAGTTTTGTGGAAAGGAATAAAAGGAATAAATGCTCCGGTGCCGTCGCCAACAAGGGGCGCATTTTTAAAAGTGAATAATAAAAAAGATATAGATTGATAAAAAAAATATTTTCAACCGCATTTATAATTGTTGTTATTTTAAGTTCGTGTTCTGTAACACGCAACAGAGCAGGGAAAGCCGTTTCTATAAATTCATTAAAGTATCTTGGCGGATATGAGATACCCTATAATCAACAATATAAAGGAACTACTATTGGCGGCCTTTCGGGAATTGATTATGATCCTAAAAGCAAGCAATATTATCTTATCTGCGATGACCGCTCACAAATTAATCCTGCAAGATTTTATACTGTAAAAATAAATTTTACACAAAATAGAATTGACAGTGTTGAATTTGTAAATGTTACTACGTTATTGCAACAAAACGGGGCATCATATCCTTCTTCAAAAACAGATCCTGCTCATGCCCCGGACCCTGAGGCTTTGCGTTATAATCCTGTTATGGATAAATTTGTATGGACAAGCGAAGGAGAAAGAATTGTAAAGAAAGAAATCATTCTTGAAGACCCTGCTATCACAATAATAAATAAAGAAGGAAAATATATTGACACTTTTGCTTTACCTGCGCAAATGCACATGCATGCAACTGAAAATGGTTTGCGGCAAAATGGCGTTTTTGAAGGACTAACTTTTGCAGATAATTTTAAAACAATGTACATAAGTGTTGAAGAGCCTTTGTACGAAGATGGCCCCCGTGCAGGTTTGCAGGATGCTGATACATACACAAGGATAATTAAATATGATATGAAAAGCCACAAGCCTGTGCAGCAATATGCATATCGTTTAGAACCTGTGGCTCATGCCCCTGTTCCTGCAAATGATTTTATGATAAATGGAATACCGGATATACTTTCTATTGGTAAAAATAAATTGCTGGTGATCGAGCGTTCATTCTCTGCAGGTATCCAGGCCTGTACGATACGTGTTTATATTACTGATCTTTCCAATGCTTCTGATATCTCTCAATTAAAATCTCTTACGGAACAATATTTTAAGCATCCGGCAGCAAAAAAACTTTTAATAAATATGGATGACCTCGGAATTTATATTGATAATATTGAAGGTGTAACGTTTGGCCCTGATCTGCCCAACGGGCATAAGACATTGGTATTTGTATCTGATAATAATTTTGCTAAGGAACAAAAAACACAGTTCCTTTTGTTTGAGGTGAATTAATCTTTTAATTCCTCACAATTGTATCCCGCTTTTTTTACAAGACTTTCAATTTTTGCGGGATGAAGATTCATGGTTTCTATTCTTAATATTTTATCAGCATCTTTCAGGTCAACATTCCACTTTATAATACCCGGTTGTTTTGCAATATGATGCTCTATTGCATTTATATGTTTTTTGTAGCGGAGGTTTGTTTTAAAAATCAGCACTTCCATTATTGTAAGTTTAAATTATTCTGTAGCAGTTGTTGAGGTATCATCTTTTCTTTTCCACCTGTTGCAGCGGTCTTTCCATCCGGCTTTAAAATTTTCTCTTTCTTCTGGCGTCATATTTGCAAATTTTTCTCTCATACCGCCGTGCATTCTTCTTTCGCTGCTCCAATGCCTTTTATTAAAGCCTCCAAATAATATCCTGCTTAAAATTAAAATGCCTAATCCCTGCCAATAAGTAATTGCATTAGCATGAATTGCACCTGGTAAAATATGATTCCATAAAAACATTACTATAAAGCCCATGAAAAAAAATGCAGGAAGAAATAGTATAAAGAATACAAATCCTTTATTCCATCTAAATCTTTTATTATTGTTCATAAAAATATTTTTTTAAAAATTTAATAATTCGTTTTTTAATGTCAGCAACCGCTCTCTCAAATGAAGCACTGCATACCGTTTTCTTGAAATAAGTGTTGCAACGGGTACATTTGTTTGCTTTGCTATTTGTTCAAATGGGATATCATCCAATTCATGTGCGATAAAAGTTTCTTTTTGTTCTGTTGGTAATTCATCCAAAGCCTCATAAAGTGTTGTCCAAAAAATATTTCTTAAATATTCAGTTTCAGCATCTGCATTTGCAGTAAATAAAATTTCCTGCCACTCCATATCATCTTCTCCTGATGAAGGAAAAATATCATCCAGTAATTCGGTTTTCTTTTTCCTGTATTTGTCGGTTATCTTATTCCGGGTAGTGGTAAAAAGCCATGCCGATAATTGTTCTATGGGTTCTGTGCTTCCTGCAAACTGGTAAAAAACCTCCTGCAAAATATCTTCTGCATCTTCATTGCTGGATATTCTTTTTTTTATAAACCCCAGCAGGCGCCTGCTGTATTCATTAAAAATTTGTGTGATATTTTTTTGTTCATCACTCATAATTAACGGTATGCTGAGAACTTCCTTCATTTATAGGTAAGACGAATAGCAGGGAACAATATTTTAAAAAATGAAGAATTTTTTTTGGAAACTTTTATTAGAAGCCAACTCCTGGAGGATTTTGAACCGTTCAGGAGTTTTTTAAAGTTCTTTTATCAATTCATCCAGTTCCTTTTCCTCTAAAACAAAACGTTGAGAAGCATTGTTATCCCAATGCCATTTTATTAATGCAATTTTTCCATCGCATATTTCAATGCCTGTTATATCCCCATCATTATAGCAACAGCAACCGCTGTTAAAGTAAGATGGTTTTAATTTGCTTTGATTTTGGGCTGCAGCAATTTTAGTATCATTTACCGTATTGTTAGGATGATCAGAATACAGGCCCGATGCAAAGACAGGCTTATGCGTATGGCCTGTAATAAGCAATAAATTTTCGTGCCTGCTGCTCCAGTCATGCATCATAATATTGTGTTTATCTCTTAGTGTAAAATCTTTTGCAGGGGTATTGACATTTATCTGCAGGTAACGCTGTAGCGGCCGCCAGATATGAGATACTATCCATGTGCTGAAAGCGTTGTTGTCACTCATTTTATCTCCCTGGTGGCCGTGCGTTAAAAAAATAGAAAGCTGCTTTTGGTTTATTACTGTTTTCAGCAGTATACCTTCCCATACCGGCAAAGGCAAACTGAAAATATCTTTAAACCATATATCTACATCTAATTTGTTTTTCCAGATAAGATCGTGATTGCCGAATGTTTTATGATATTTATTTTCCTGTTGAAATTTTGCTTCGCTTCTTAATGCTGTAATATTTTTTGAAATAACCTCCCTGGGATTATATTTCCACAATTCTTCTGCATCGCCAAGATTTATATAGGTAAATTTATTAAGCAGATAATAATTCAGGGCTGCTAAATAATTGGGCTCGTTGTTAGCAAAATCATCTCCATGATCTTTATTACCTTTATGATGATCGCTGAAGATTATAAATTTATCTATAGAAATATCAAGATCAAGCATTATCCCCTTTTTACCTTTATTTTTTTCGATATTACGCAGCAGTCTGCTTAATGAACTGAATACATCTTTTCTTTGAGGCGAAGATGCTTTTGCAGCAAGACGGGTTAAAAGAGGACCTAATATTTTTTGTAGAAACCTTTTCATCTTTTAGTTCATAATTCATTACTGATTGTTGATACAATAAAATATATTCTTAAAAAAATCTTCCGATGGCAGGTAAGTTCTTAAATTCTCTTCTTTCAACCTTCGTAATAAAAAGTAAATAAATAAACAATAATAAGCTTGCTGCTGAAATATTTACAAATTCATTATTGAAGAAATAAATAACCATGCGATGTACAAAGAATAACAGCACTACAATGATTATGTAGGCAACTAATTTTTTCCATGCATAGGGAATGCGATATGCTTTTTGTCCCCACATAAAAGAAATAACCATCATGCTTCCATAACAAAAAAATGTAGCCCAGGCACATGCCATATAACTGTAATAAGGAATAAAAATATAATTAATTATCAAAGTAATTACCGCACCGATTAAAGTAATGTATGCTCCGGAAATTGTTTTATGTGTAAGCTTGTACCAGATGGAAAGATTGTAATAAATGCCAAGAAACATATTTGCCAAAAGCAATATAGGCACCACTTTTAGACCAACCCAAAATGTTTTGTTACGAATAAAATACTTCCACAGGTCTAAATACAATGCAACTGCTAAAAACATAACGGTGATAGTGATAACAAAAAATTTCATAACTCTTGCATATATTTTTTGTGGGTTCTCCCCCTGGGATTGCTTAAAGAAAAACGGTTCTGCACCCATGCGAAATGCCTGTATGAACAGGGATATTAATATAGACAGCTTATAGCATGCACTGTAAATTCCTACTTCGTTTTTAGCGGCATCAATACCATGAACGGGTGCCCACCACAACAACATTATC
Source organism: Chitinophagales bacterium (assembly GCA_025353485.1). Classification (GTDB taxonomy): domain Bacteria; phylum Bacteroidota; class Bacteroidia; order Chitinophagales; family Chitinophagaceae; genus Ginsengibacter. The sequence goes on along the minus strand of JANXQO010000027.1, from coordinate 20,981 downwards.
CTGTCGAAGGTTTCATTTATCATCCCTCCAAATCCTGCAATTACCAATGGTAATGAATAGATCATTATCGTTTTCCAAATAGTTTTATTAAACTTCCATTTAAAAGAAAATAATTCTTTTAATAATAACAACAGTGTAATAAATGAAGAGATTAAATTGGCAATGATTACATATCCTACTCCATAATTTTTTATATAATATTTTGCAACAAACCCCGCAGGATCGTTAGCCACAATTTTTGGGCAAACGGAGATAAAAAAATAAGTAAGGATGATGGTAATAAAAATACTGATGATCCGTAGTAATGCGAATTTTTTTGGCCTTCCCTGTTGGCGCAGCTTTGCAAAGGGTAATGTGGTTAAAGTATCAAAAGCAATTATTAAAGCGCTGTAAGTTATAAATTCCGGATGGGCATCTAATTTTAGCCAATGTGCAAATGAAGAATGTGATATTAAAAGCAGCCCGGTTAAAATTATGGTGCTGATGAAAATGGAAATGGATGAAGTGCTGTAAATATCTTTTTTAAATTCTTCTTTTTGAGAGAACCTGAAGTAAGCGGTTTCTAATCCATAGGTAAAAAGTACGTTCAAAAAAGGGATGGCTGCATAAATAACACTTACATCTCCATAACCCGGCCCGCTTAACTTTGCGGTAAGATAGGGAGTAAGCAAATAATTTAAAAACCTTGCAGCAATGGAACTTGCACCATACCAAACCGTTTGCCCTGCTAACTTTTTAATGCTGCTCAATTTTCCTTTTTAAAAATCAAATTTAGTTGTATAATTTTTAATTATCCACTCTAATACCATTACGCTTTTTAAGTTTGTATATTTAATAAAATATTTTGCCATGAAAAAAATAATTTACACACTTGCAGCAATTCTCTTCTTTAATATTACAGTTTCTTCGCAGGCGCATTATGTTTTTATTAATTTTAAAGAAGTACAAAAACCGGCTATTCAAAATGAATTTTCTTATCCGGAAAAAACTGTCAGCAGTGCTATTGATGACAAATTAACAAAGATGGGATACAAAAGCAAGGACATAAAAGGATATTCGATGTACAAAAATGTTATAATACCGGAACTGGGTAATCAGCCGTATGATCTTTATTTTAAAACTGACAGGAAAAGCAGGAAAGACAAGGATAATACTGTTGTAAGCATGCTTGTTTCTTCAGGAAATGAAAATTTTATCAGTGACTCTTCTGATAGCAAAACTATGACTAATGCAAAAAATTTTCTTGATAACCTGATGTCCTCCGTTGCAGCGTACGATCTTCAGCAGCAAATTAATGCACAGGGTGATGTTGTAACAAAAGCCGAAAAAAAATATAAATCATTGCAAAATGATGGAGACGATCTTCAAAAAAAGAAAAGGAAATTAGAACAGCAAATAGAGGATAATATAAAAGCTCAAAAAGACCAGCAGGCAGAAATTGAGAATCAAAAAAAACTTTTTGATACTGTTAAAGCGAGACAGAAACAGTGAATAGCGAACAGCAAACAGCAAGTGCATCAAGGCTTGCTATTTTTTTAGAAAATAATTTTCCTTCTGTCCAATTTTATTTCGCCTTTCTTTTTTTTTGATTCTATTCTTTTTTCTTTAGCAGCTTTGGTGGGTTTGGTAGGCTTTCTTTTTTTAGGTTTAATTATGGCATGGTTGATAAGCGTATTTATTTTTCTTATTACTTCTTCTTTATTGCCAAGTTGTGTTCGCTCAGTTTGACTTTTTACCAGTAACAATCCCTCATCGGTTATTTTATTGGCAAGTTTTTTATTTATCAAATCTTTTTGCTCTGATGAAAATAACTGCGAAGCCTGCACATTAAAATAACCTTCTACCATTGTTTCCACTTTATTTACATTTTGTCCGCCACTGCCACCACTTCTTGCTGTTTTAAACTTTATTTCTTTTAAAACATTTATCATCTTATAAAGTTATAAGTATTTAGTGAATGCGAACCTTAGCAATATTATTTACGTTAATTTTAATAAGACAGAAAATTTTTACATTTTTGCAAATACTAATCGGGGAAACAATGATCAACAGGATATATAATTCTTTACTGGAGAAAAAGCGGCACGGGAAAAAATCGTTTGCTGTTTTAATAGACCCGGATAAAGTTAATGACGGCAAAATGCAAAATTTGATTGACCTGGCAATGAGTGCAAAGGTTGATTATTTTTTGGTGGGTGGCAGTTTGGTTATTTCTAATTATTTAGATGAGTGTGTACAGTACATAAAACGGTCATGCAATATTCCTGTTATACTTTTTCCGGGTAGCCCTTCGCAGGTTTCAAAATATGCCGATGCATTGTTATATCTGTCACTGATAAGCGGACGTAACGCTGAGTTGCTGATAGGGCAGCATGTTATTAGTGCGCCGGTTGTAAAGAGCAGCGGGCTTGAGATTATGAGTACCGGCTACATTGTAATTGATGGGGGAGCCCCTACAACGGTCTCTTACATTTCCAGTGCAGCGCCTTTGCCGTCAGATAAAAATGATATTGCCATGTGTACTGCTATGGCAGGAGAAATGCTGGGGATGAAATTAATTTATATGGATAGCGGCAGCGGTGCTAAAAGAACAATCAGTGAAAGTATGATAGAGAAAGTTTCAAAATCTATTTCGGTTCCCTTAATTATTGGCGGTGGTATTACAGACCCTGAAAAAGCCTATCTTAATTGTAAAGCCGGCGCTGATATAATTGTAGTTGGTAATGCAATTGAAAAAGATGAAACGCTTATTGCAGAAATGGCTGCTGCTGTACATTCAGTGCCGGTTAGGGTTTAACTTGTTCCCTAAAAGACTATTTTTTTTTGGATGTTCTGATTATTTTAATACCGGCATTAGTTTTTCATAGCATCATCGTTGCGTCGCAATCACTTCATCGGCATACCTTTTGGCAACTATTTCTCCATCGCAACCCTTGCCGGTGTATCTTTTCCCGCTACAATTGTTTTTGAGCTGAGGGCAATTGCTTTAATAATTTCTGTCATGTTAATCATATCTAATGTTCCTATTTCATCACTTTGTTTGTGGTAATTAGGTTCGTCGTCCATTTTAGAAGTAGAAATTGTATGTGCCGGAACTCCTAATGCAGCAAGGGTTGCATTGTCACTCCTGTAAAATAAATTTTGTGTTGTGTATGGGTCTGGCTCAAAATGAAATTTAGAATCGGCTAAATTGGTTTGTAAAATTTTCCCGAAGTCAGATCTTTCATATCCGGTAATATAAGCTGAGTTTGTTCCCCATTTACTTTCTGTACCAATCATTTCAATATTGAACATGGCTGTAACGTTATCAGGATTTAATTGTTTTGAAAAATATCTTGATCCAAAGCCACCAATTTCTTCAGCAGTAAATGCAACAAATATTAAGGTGCGTTCATTATTTTTTAGCCTGCTAAAATATTCTGCAAGTATTATAACTGCTGTAGTGCCTGCTGCATCATCGTTTGCGCCATTATAAATTGAATCACCTTTTGCATCCGGCTTGCCGATACCCAGATGATCATAATGCCCTGAGAAAATAACATATTCAGCCCCTAAAATGGACTTGCCGGGAAGTATGCCCACAACATTTATGAGCTTTTGTTCACTCATTTCATACTTTATAGTAAGTTCATATTTTTTAGGATCAAGAGCCGACAAAACAAAAATCACACTGGTATTTTTTTTAAATGCTTCTCTTTTAAATCTTTTTAAGCGATTAAAACCTGTAGCGTTTGCGGGATCAACAATTAATAAATAGTTTTTATCACTGCCAATATATTTCATTGCATTTCTGATAAAATTTGAATCTGCAGAAAGTATTATTTTTTCATAACCGGAATTGTTATTGATAGTAAGTTCAGCCTGTGTTGTGAATGCAAGAATGTCTTTAGTTTCCAAAGGTTGCTCATCAAAGTTTCCTTCGGCAGAAATAAATTTTCCTTTGATCATGTTAAATTCCTGGAGATAATTATTTAAACCCGTGAAATATTGCAAGCCATTCTTTTTAAATTCTGCTGCAATAAACGCTGCTGCTTTATCAATGGATGGAGTAAAAGTTTTTCGCCCCTGCATGCTATCCGATGAAAGTACCCTTTCAATTCTTTCAACTTCGCTTGCATTAATTATTTTATCAATTGATTGTGCAAATAAATTGGTTGAGAACAAACAAACAAAACCCAGGATAAGAAATGGGGAAAGATATTTTTTCATATAATTTCTATGTGGTGAGAGGCAGAGCTGTATATCTTTTTAAAATTTAAAATAAAAAAAACTGTCAGGTCACTTGCAGCGCCCCGCCCGCTTTACAGGCTCATCATCTCTTTAAATTTTACAGCCTGCCTGCGGCTTACTTCTACTTTTTCTCCTCCGTGTAACTCTAATAATAATCCTCCATTAAAGTAAGGCTCTATTTTTTCAATCATCCTAAGGTTTACAATATGTTTTCTGTTAGCTCTAAAAAAAACTTTATCATCTAATCTTTCTTCTAAAGAATTAAGAGATTTTAAAATAAGAGGTTTATGTCCGGCAAAAAAAACTTTTGCATAATTGCCAACACTTTCAAAAAGGCGAACATCAGAAAGTTTTACAAACCAGCATCGTTCACCATCTTTTACAAATACCTGATCGTGCTCTCCCAATAAACCGCGGTTTATATTGGAATACGATAATCTTTCTTCTTCATCTTTTTGCTTCACTTTCATTAACGCATCAGCCAGCCGTTTAGGCTCTACAGGCTTCATCAGGTAATCAAGTGCGTTTACTTCAAATGCTTTTAGTGCATACTCATCATATGCTGTTACAAAAATTACATGCGGGGCTCTTTCCAGTTCCAGCAGCATATCAAACCCAGTTTTACCGGGCATTTGTATATCTAAAAATACCAGGTCGGGGCTAAGGCTCTCAATCTTTTCAATACCTTCACTTGCATTAGTGGCTTCTGCAATAACTTCCACTTCAGGAAATTCCTGTAAAAGGTTTTTTAATTCATTTCTTGCTAAACGTTCATCATCAATAATGATAGCTTTCATACAAAGATTTTTATTGTGAAGCTTTTAAAAGTCATTGGGGTCATTTGTCATTAAGTCAATAAGCATAAAACATAATCACCCAATTACCAATTGACTAATGACTGCTTTAATAATTTACGGGCATAATTATTTTGCTTTCCACCATATTGCCGTTCACATTTTTAATTTCAAAACGGGCTTTACCATGGTAAAGAAACCTGAGACGATCTTGTGTAGATTTTATTCCAAATCCGTCACCGTTTAATTCGCCATTTAATTGTCCTGAGTTTTGTACAACCAATTCATGATTATTATTTGTAAAATCAGAACAAATCTTTACATATCCGCCATTGATGCTTTTACTTATTCCATGTTTAATGGCATTTTCTACCAGTGTCTGCAACATCATTGGAGGTACTGGTTGGTTAAGGGTATCTTCATCAATTTTTAATTCAACTTTTAATCTTTCTTCAAACCGCATTTGTTCCAATGCAAGATAATCTTTTACAATATCAAGCTCCTTATGTAAAGGAACCGTTTCCATTTTTTCTACCTGCATACTGCTTCGTAAAATATTGGAAAGCTCGGTGATTGCCTTTCGTGCCCGTTGTGGGTTTTCATCAACCAAAGCCCTTATACTATTTAAAGAGTTGAAAATAAAATGTGGATTAATATGAGACTTTATAGTTTTTACTTCCAGTTCTTTAACTGTTTTTTCAAGCGTTAACCTGTCTACCTGATCGTTACGGTTCTTTTCAACAAAATGCCAAACCATATACAACAATAACCATAATGCAACCAGGATAAATGTAAAAATTATCTCCCACCAAAACCTGCCTTTGCGTTGCTCTTCGTATTGCCATTCGCCCTTATTGTTTCTGTACCACCCGGTTGATTTTTTAATAGATAAAACTGCAGCAGCATAATTCAGGGCATTTTTTGATGTATCCTGAGATTGTAGTTTTGTGTTGGAAAGATAATAATCAGTACCCGCCACATTTAATTGTTGCTCCCTGTTTATAGCGGTTTTACGGGCTTCTTTTTTTTCATATTCAATCAATGAATTATTAGTAAGATTTGCAGTTGTTTTAGGTCCATAATATGATAACAGCCCTGTTAAACATACCCCTAAAATAAAAAGCATTATTATTTTTTTAGAAGGCAGGCGCATCCATTGTATCTTTTTTAATACAAGGCGGAGTAAATGCGTTGCCAAAATAGCCCAAACAAATTCTATAAAAAGATCTGTGAGAAAGATCCTGCTTTTTTCAGGAGGTTTTAAATACATATCATGGGCAAACAGGTAAACAAAAAACAGGTTTATCATAAACCAGCCGCTCCAGCCGGATATTTGGCATATCCAATATCTTATATTCAATTTCAAGAAAGCGAATTTACTTTGTTATAATGCTAATCAGGAGCTGCATTTGATTAATGGTGAAATGTGCTGCTGAAAGGTTATGTTTTGTTTGATAAATGTAAATTAGAGTATTCCGTGTTATTGTACAATCTTAAAATTAAAAGCAGCCATGCCAAATATTTCAGATGATCTTATCCGGTATTTAGAATTCTAATTCTGATTATAATCAATTTTAGTTTTAATGTTTAGTTTTACAAAGCTGATAAAGATAAATAAATGCCCAATCAAAATTTAAATACGGCAAAGGAATTATTAACTGCTGCGGATAAAGAATTTGAGAATAATATCCGCCCTGCGGTTATAGAAGAATTTTCAGGGCAAGCCCAGATAATTGAAAACCTGCGGATATTTATTAAGGCTGCAAAGCTGCGGGGAGAAGCATTGGATCATGTTCTGTTTCATGGGCCGCCGGGCTTGGGTAAAACAACTTTGAGCAGAATTGTTGCCAATGAATTAGGCGTAAATATTAAAGAGACAAGCGGGCCTGTAATTGAAAAACCCGGTGATCTTGCCGGGCTTCTTACAAACCTTGAAGCCAATGATGTTTTGTTTATTGATGAGATACACAGGTTGAGTAATGTGGTAGAAGAATATTTGTATGCTGCGATGGAAGATTATCGGATTGACATTATGATTGACACAGGACCAAATGCAAGAAGCGTACAAATAAATTTAAATCCATTTACATTAATAGGCGCCACCACCCGAAGTGGTTTACTTACTTCACCTTTGCTTTCCCGGTTTGGTATTAAATCAAGATTAGAATATTACGATGCTGTTACACTGCAAAAAATAATCTTACGTTCTTCAGGTATACTCAACACAAAAATTACTTCTGATGCTGCAACCGAAATTTCGGGCAGAAGCCGCGGCACACCACGCATTGCTAATGGACTGCTGAGAAGAGTAAGAGATTTTGCACAGGTGCTTGGTAATGGCACTATTGATCTTGCTATTACTGAACATTCTTTAAAAGCATTAAATGTAGATGAGTACGGTCTTGATGAAATGGATAATAAAATACTTTCAGCAATAATAGAAAAATTTAAAGGTGGTCCGGTTGGGATAACCACTATTGCTACTGCTGTTGGTGAAGAAACGGGTACAATTGAAGAAGTGTATGAACCTTTTTTAATTCAGCAAGGATTTCTTATGCGTACACCAAGAGGCAGAGAAGTTACACCAAAAGCGTATGAGCATCTTGGTAAAAAGCCTTATGGAAGTGGCGGAACACCGTTACTGTTTTCTTAAGCTTATTTTGAATGTTTGATGTACGATGTTTGATGTGCGATTAAATGTACAATAATTACAATCCATGAGACTTTTTTTTATTTTTTTAATCACTCCCATTATAGCATTAACACAAACTTCATTTAAAGGAATTATTATTAATTCAAAAACAAAAGCAGGCGTTTCTTTTGCAACGGTGGGACTAATAAAGGAGAATATAGGAACCAATGCGGATGAAGCAGGACGATTTACTTTAGCCTCCGGTAATAGAAAACAAAATGATACCCTTTTAATTTCATGTGTGGGTTATAAAACTTTAAAAATTCCGGCTGATAATTTATCGTCAAATATTTCTATCGAACTTAATGAACGGGAATCTAAACTTATAGAAGTGGTTATCACGGCTAAAAATAATTGGACATATGCTACTTTAAATGAATTTTCAAATTGTGGAAACAACTTTGTTGCTACAAGTGGCTATCACACACAATTAGCTCAGCATTTTCAAGTATCTGCAGACAATTCATATTTAACAGAAATAAAAATTTGTAGAAATAGTGATGGTATTCTTGACGCTGAAAAAACAATATTCAGAATTCGCATTTATGATATGGACACAATAACTAAAGCACCATCTTCTGATTTGTGCGATGAGGTTATTGAAGTAAAAACAAAAAGCAAATTCATTAATCTTAATCTGGAAAAGTATAAAATTAATATACCCAACAAAGATTTTTTTGTTGCAATTGAATGGCTAAAAATTCCATACAATGAACAAAAAACTAAAATGAAACTAAAAGGTAAAGAATTTGAAAATATCATTTACAGACCCAGCATTGGTTTGACAGACGCAATGAATGAAAAGATGGAAGCCTGGATGTTAGATTATCGAAACGTTTGGCACCCCATGTTTAAAATGCCTCATAGTAAAACAAGCGTTTCAATTTCTGCAACAATAAAATATTAACAGTAAAAAAATATTTTCCCATTAATCCTCTAATCTCATAAATGCCAGTTCAGACTACTCCTGTACCACAAGCCTGAAACCATTTCCATGAATATTTACAATCTCGATAGTAGGATCATCTTTTAAATATTTGCGCAGTTTGGCAATATAAACATCCATACTTCTTCCATTAAAATAGGTATCGCTTCCCCATATTTTTTTAAGCGCTGCATCTCTTGCCAACAAATCATTCTTATACTCACAAAGCATTTTTAATAATTCATTTTCTTTGGGAGATAATGTCTGTGTCAGTTTATCTGCAGTTAACTGGCGTAAGCGTGGATTGAAATGATATTTTCCCATATCATATTCTGCATTGGCCTCTTCCCTGTGCAGTTCTTCATTGCGTTTTAAGATAGCTTTTATTTTATGCAGCAATACATCGCTGTCAAAAGGTTTGGTAATGTAATCATCAGCCCCAAGCTTATAACCCTCTATAATATCTTCCTTCATTGTTTTTGCAGAAATAAAGAATAAAGGCATATCGGGATCTACATCACGAATTTCTTCGGCAACTGTAAATCCATCCATGTTTGGCATCATTACATCAAGCAAACAAATGTCAAATTTTTCACGCTGAAAAGCGGCAAGCCCCAGCCTGCCATCTCTCTCCAGTATAACATCATAGTCATTCAGCTCAAGGTAATTTTTTAAAACCATACCAAGGTTTGTATCATCTTCGCAAAGAAGTATTTTAGGTTTTTTATTTTCCATAAAAAGATTTTATTATCAATAAAGATATTTTGTTTTTAGCAAAACAATAAAAAATCTATTATAGCCATATCTATGCCTGATTTTTAAGTTTATCAAATAGTAAAACGTGAAACGTGAGACGTGAAATATTCGTGCCTTACTGCAAGTAGATAAGTTTCTCTTTTGTCGTTTCACGTTTCACGTAACAGTAGTAACTTTCAAAAAAAAATATCATGGTAAATAAAGAAGCATTCCTGAAACAAATAAAAGAGGGTTATACTTTCAAAGGAGAGTCAATAAAGATTGGCGCAGCAATGTTGAACGGGGAAGTAATACCCGAAGCAGAGATATTTTTGCCATTAAAAACATTAAACAGGCATGGCTTGGTAGCAGGCGCTACCGGTACGGGTAAAACAAAAACATTCCAGATGATATCAGAAGGATTAAGTGATGCAAGCGTGCCGGTTTTATTGATGGATATAAAAGGTGACTTAAGCGGAATTGGCGCCCAGGGTACTGCTAATGATAAAATTGCAGCGAGGTATGCCTCACTAAAAATGGAATATAAACCTGCACAATTTCCGGTTGATCTGCTTACGCTTAGTGAGCAAAAAGGTATCCGGCTAAGAGCAACTGTTAGTGAATTTGGCCCTGTATTGATGACGAAGATCCTTGGGTTAAATGATACACAAGGGGGAGTGGTAGCCATGATATTTAAATATTGTGATGATAATAAAATGCCTTTGCTGGATTTAAAAGATTTTATAAAAGTGCTGCAATATGTGGGCAATGAAGGAAAAGCAGAATTGCAAAAAGCCTATGGAAATATTTCAACTACCTCTACAGGAACTATTTTACGTAAGGTGATAGAACTTCAGCAGCAGGGCGCTGATATATTTTTTGGTGAGAAAAGTTTTGAAGTGGATGACCTCATGCGTATTAGTGATGATGGCAGAGGTATGATAAGTGTGCTGAGAGTAACAGATCTGCAGGATAAGCCAAAATTATTTTCAACTTTTATGCTGCAGATGCTTGCCGAATTATATGCTTCTTCTCCCGAAGCCGGAGATCTTGACAAGCCAAAGCTTATCATTTTTATTGATGAGGCTCATCTCATCTTCCAGGAAGCCGGTCCGGCATTGTTAGAAGAAATTGAAACCATTGTAAAGCTGATCCGCTCAAAGGGAATAGGTATTTATTTCTGCACACAAAATCCTATGGATATTCCATCAAGCGTGTTAGCGCAGCTTGGTTTAAAAATTCAGCATTCCCTTCGGGCATTTACTGCAGTAGATAGAAAAGCAATAAAACAAACTGCAGAAAATTATCCTGAAACAGCTTTTTATAAAACGGAAGATCTTATTACGCAATTAGGTATTGGAGAAGCGCTGGTTACATTATTAAATGAAAAAGGTATTCCAACTCCTTTGGCTGCCACAATGATGTTGGCGCCAAGAAGCAGGATGGACGTATTAACTGATGGAGAGATTGACAATATTGTAAGTAAATCAAAACTCACTTCTAAATACAACCAGGTAATTGATAGTCAAAGTGCATACGAAATGCTTACTGCAAAATTGCAGGAAGCAGCTGACAATGCACCGCAGGCAGAAGCCAAAAATCAAAAAATTGCGAAACCCGAAGAAAGTACATTTGAAAAGGTAGCAAATAGCAGTGTTACAAAAAGTATTATACGTACTGCGGGTAATACAATTGTACGCTCTTTATTAGGCTCGCTGGGTTTAGGTGGCAGAACTACAAAAAGAAAAGGAACTAACTGGTTTTAAGATAGTTGAATCAAAGAAGATAGTAGATTTTGACTTTGAATATTTTTAACTTTCTATAAAGAAATTATAATTTTTTCTTGGTTAGGAGCATTTTCTCATTATCTTTGTCTCGGTTTTTCATAGGATATTGGATTTTAAAGCGGGACTAGATTTCTATCTGGGTCCCTTTTTTATTTTATATACGTTTCCTTTTACTAACCAATCCTTTCTCTGTAATACTGATCTTATTCTCTGCGTGCAGATAATTAAGCACCTTCCATACTTTTTCTTTTTTAAAAGTATTTAAACTCTTCAATAACAGATTTGAATGAACAGGAACCTTCTCTGTTAGTTTCTCAATAATTGCAATAATATTTTCAAATTCTATTTTGGATACTAAAACGCTTTTTTCATTGATACAGTTATCACAAATACCACAAGGCATTGCAGAAACATCATTAAAATAGTTACCAACTGTTTTGCTTCGGCATGCTTTTGTTTTTACATAGCTTATCATTGCCTGAACCCTTTTTTCAAAAGCTATTTTTCTCCCGGATAAATTATTTTGGTTAATTGCGAAATCTTCAATATTTACCCTGTTGCGTAAAAATTGGATCTGGGGTTTATCTTTTTGAGGATGATATTCAATAATGCCATGATGTTCCAATCTTTTAAGATCAGCTGTTAACAGCGTAACATCTTTTTTAATAAAACCGGCTAATTGATTTTCATATATGGCGGATGGATAATCAAAAATTCCCTCATAGCTGCGAAGCAGTCCTTTAATAACCGGCTCAAGATCAGGAAAAGCTTTTTCAGAATCATTGAGCTCATCTTTATTAACGGTGAAAACAACTTTTGAGGGTAAAAATATTTGTTCATTATAAGAAATAAATTCTTCCTGCTCCAAAATTTTTAATGAGTAGTTAACAGTATAAATATTCAGGTTAAATTTTTTTACAAAATCATTTATATCAAAATCAAAATAAATTCCTTCACCGCTCCCGGATGGTAATTGCAGGTAATTCACCAATGCTTTGTAAACATTTTTTACTTCTTCAAAAGGAGGATAGCGAATGGCAGATTGTTTTTCTAAATCATCCAGTTCAGTCTTATGGAAAAGCAAAACAGCATATGCTTTTTTTTCATCCCGCCCTGCCCGTCCTGCTTCCTGGTAATAACTTTCCAATGCATCCGGCACATCATAATGCACAACAGTTCTCACATTGCTTTTATCAATGCCCATCCCGAAAGCATTGGTGCAGGCGATTATTCTTGTTTCATTTTTTATCCAGCTTTCCTGTTTTGTTGTGCGTACATTATTGGTTAATCCTGCATGATAAAAATCTGAATTGATATTATTCATCTTTAAAAGGTCTGCAATTTCTTTTGTCCGCTTCCTGCTTTTGCAATATACAATTCCGCTCCCCTGCACATTTTTAAATATCTCTATTAATTTATTTTGTTTGGAAGAAGGATTGAAAACACTGTAAGAAAGATTGGGCCTTTCAAAAGATTTTTGAAAACGTTTGTGATCGTTTTTAAAAACAAGTTTATCACAAATATCATCCTGCACTTCTTTGGTTGCAGATGCAGTAAGTGCAAGAACCGGGATGCGGGGTAAATGTTCTCTTATGGCAGCGATCCTTAAATATGGCGGACGAAAATCGTAACCCCATTGCGATACACAATGTGCCTCATCAACAGCTATCAAATTAATGTTCATACCCGGCAGATATTCAAGAAATAAATTCGTTTCTAATCTTTCCGGCGAAACATATAAGAATTTAAAGTTGCCATGAACAGCATTTTCTAAAGTTCTTTTTACTTCAAAAAAACTCAGGCCTGAATAAATAGAAAGTGCAGGAATATTTTTTTTCTTTAAACTTTCTACCTGGTCTCTCATTAATGCAATTAATGGACTAATAACAAGACACAGACCTTCTTTAGAAAGTGCAGGTACCTGGAAGCAAATTGATTTTCCACCTCCTGTTGGCAGCAGGGCTAATGTATCGTTTCCCTCCAAAACTGAATTGATAATATCTTCCTGCAGCGGACGGAATGCATCGAAGCCCCAGTATTTTTTTAATATCTCAATTGTATTCATCATTTAATGATACTGAATTCTATGACATAATTATTTAAACATTGAATTATTGTAAAATAAATTTTAGGTACAGGATGGGAGCAAAGTTTACATAACTTTCTTCCATCTTAATCTTACAGAATTGGCAGCAAGAATTACATCGCTGAAACCCATAGCCAGTGCTGCTATGCCGGGAGTGAGAAAACCTAAAGCCGCTATGGGTATTGCAATAACATTATAAAAAAATGCCCAGAAGAGATTTTGTTTTATGGTGATGAATGTATGCTTTCCCAAACCCAATGCCATTGGTAAATTCTGTAAACCTCTATTCATTAAAATCACTTGTGAATGTTGTCTTGCAATATCAGACGCATCGCTTAACGAAATTCCTATCGTTGCTTTTGCAAGCGCTGCTGCATCATTAATTCCATCACCGATCATTGCGGCAGGTGATGTTGAATTTAGTTTGCTTATTATTTCAAGCTTTTGTTCCGGTGTTTGCTCTGCATAAAATTCATCAATACCTAATGTATTTGCAATTTGTTTACACTTGCCGGTACTATCACCACTTAGTAAATAAGTTTTAATTCCTTTTGATCTGAAATAATTTACAACCTCCTTCGCTTCTGTTCTAATCTCATCTTTTACATCTATCCATCCTAATAATTCATTATTTTTTAAAAGATAGATGCTATGGTTTTCCCTCTCAGTAGCGGTTGGTGAGGACACCAACCGTGGAAGTCCGCCATGGCCGGTGTCTTCACCGACCATTTGATCTTTTTCTCTGGAAATATTTTCTGCAATTTTATAAGAGCCTATTAAATATTTATTATCCTCCTTATCAATGGCTTTCATACCAATTCCTTTTATCTCCTCAATCTTTTTCCATTTTATTTCATCTTTTGTTTTCCATTCCTTTGTTATTGTTTTTGCGATTGGATGATTAGAAAACTTTTCAAGGGAATAACAAACTTTTTTAAAATTTTCTTCATTGCCAATTGTATATTGCCAATTGCCAATTATAAATTTCCCTGTGGTCAATGTTCCTGTTTTATCAAAAACTATCTGCTTAATATTTTTAAATAATTCAAGGCTTTTTGCATCTTTAAAAAGAATACCATTCTTTGCTGCTCTTCCTAAGCCAACAGCAATAGCAGCAGGCGTAGCAAGGCCCATTGCACACGGGCAGGAAATTACCAGCACTGCTATGCTTCTCATTAATGAGTTATCAAATGGAATATGAAAAAGAAAATAATTAAGTAAGAAGGTAAGTGCAGAAATAATTAAAACGGCAGGTACAAATATTCCGCTTATTTTATCAGCCAGCTGCTGAATAGGTGGTTTCTCAGACTGTGCCTGTTTGGCGAGATCAACAATTTTTGAAAGAATAGTTTCTCTTCCAACAGCAGTTACCTGTGCTTTTACGGTGCCGTTCTCTACAATACTTCCACCGATCAAACTATCTTTTGCCTGCTTTTGCAACGGCATACTTTCACCGGTTAAAATAGATTCATTAACGCTGCATTCACCCCATAAAATTTTACAGTCTGTGGGTACATGCTCCCCTGTTTTTATTAAAACAAGATCGCCAACTCTTAACTGTGAATTCTCTACAGAAAAAATTTGCTCTTTGTGTTCATCATCAAAAGCAATCATATTAGCCATTACTTTTTGCTCCGCAGATAATGATCTTAATGCTTTTTGAGTTGTTGCAATGGAAGCATCTTCCATCCAGTAACCTAAAAAAACAAGTGTTATAATTGTAGATGCAGATTCATAATATAAATGTTCTGTACCTAAATTCATTAGTTGGGCAATAAGGCTGTAAACAAATGCTGCAGCGGCTCCCATTGCGATGAGAACATTCATATTAGGCATCCCGTTACGAATACTTTTTACAGCGCTTGTTCCAAAATATTGCATACCTACAACAAACACGGGCAGGCATAATGCAAACTGTATCCATGGGTTCATTAAAAAATCCCGATAGCTATCGGGATGCCATGGCAGCATGTGCAGCATCAACACGAAAGTGAAAGGAAAACAAAACCAAAATTTTTGTAGTGGAGTTTTTAAGAATTGTTGTCGGTTGGCAGTTGCGGGTTGTCCGTCAGTTACTCTATAACCTAAGCCCTCAATTCCTTTTTTTATTTCTTGCTCCCGATAGCTATCGGGACCATTTTCACCCGGAACAAAACTTAGGTCACCATCAATAACATTTATGGATATATCCTTCAGGCCTTCTTTTTTCAAATATTTGGATATAGTTAAGGCACAGTTTGAACAGGTCATCCCTTCAATCTTCCATTCAATTTTTTCTTTTGTCTGAACCACGATTTGGGTAGATTATAAGATTAACAAGAAAAATAAATTCAATACACTCTTCATGTATAGGTTATAAATTTTAAGCTGATGTTCTGAATCCCAATAATCATTTAATCCCATAAATCATGGTTCAGACAATTTTGAACAGGTCATCCCTTCAATTTTCCATTCAATTTTTTCTTTTGTCTGAACCACGATTTGAGTAGGTTTATATGATTAACAGGATTGCCATTTTACCAATACAAATTTAATGTCGCAAAAAATTAATCATTTGCTAATCATGGAAATTATCTTTGCAACATGGAGTTAATTTTTAGTTTAGCTGATATTGAAATTGCTGCGGAGGAGTTTATTCATTTTTTAAAAGATAGAACAGTGGTTGCTTTTCATGGAAACCTTGGTGCCGGTAAAACCACATTTATCAAAGCTATATGCAAACAACTTGGTGTAAAAGAAAATGTTTCCAGCCCTACCTTTTCAATCATTAACCAATATACAACTGCAAACAATAAAAGTATTTTCCATATTGATCTCTATCGCATAAAAGATAATGAAGAAGCCGTTAGTGCAGGTGTTGAAGAATGTATTTACAGCGGCGATTTATGTTTTATTGAATGGCCCGAAAGAGTTTGTATGTTACCGGCTGACAGGGTAAATGTGTTTATTGATACAATTAGTGAAAGGAAAAGAAAACTAATGTGCAAACTTCCATCATAGCAATTCATTTATAATTCTTAATTTCAATAGTAATCATTTATCATGTCTGTATCAAAACCTTTTGTATCTCCATCATTTACTTATGAAACGATGGAAGAAACGCTGGACGTAAAGCCGAAAGGCGTGGAATTGTACATTGGCATTCCTAAAGAAACTTCTTTTCAGGAAAACCGTGTAGCGCTGTCACCGGATGCCGTATCAGTGCTAACCAATAATGGTCATAGTGTAGTAATGGAAAGCAAGGCAGGCGAAGGCGCCAGCTATTCAGATCATGATTACAGTGAAGCAGGCGCAAAAATTGTTCATTCTAAAAAAGAAGTTTTTGATTGTGATATTCTTGTAAAAAGCGCCCCTGTTAGTGAACATGAAATTGATTTACTAAAGCCTAATCAATTCATTATTTCTCCTATCCACCTTACCGTAATGAAGCAGGAAATTCTGGAGAAGATGATGGAGAAAAAGATTACTGCATTAAGTTTTGAAAATTTGAAAGACGACAGCGGCCACAACCCCATTGTACGCAGCATGAGTGAAATTGCAGGCAGTGCAGTAATGCTGATAGCCGGTCAATACTTAAGTAATGCAAATAATGGTAAAGGAGTTTTGGTGGGAGGTATCTCGGGTATTCCGCCTACAAAAGTAATTATCATAGGCGCAGGAATTGTTGGTGAGTATGCAGCAAGAACAGCCCTGGCAATGGGCGCAAGCGTAAAAATATTTGACAACAGTATTTACCGTTTAAAAAGATTGCAAAACAATATCGGAATGCGTTTATATACTTCAGTGATAGAGCCCACTATTTTAGGCAAACAATTAAAAACCTGCGATGTTGCTGTAGGCGCATTGTCATCTTCAGGAGGAAGAACGCCGGTTGTTGTTACCGAAGACATGGTAAGCAGGATGCGTCCGGGAACAGTAATAGTTGACGTAAGTATTGACCATGGTGGCTGCTTTGAAACATCGCAGATCACCACACATGAAAAACCTGTGTTTCGCAAATATGATGTTATACATTATTGTGTGCCTAATATTCCCAGTGGCTTTGCTCGTACTGCATCACAATCTATCAGCAATGTGTTAATGCCGCTTATGCTGGAGATGGCTGATGATGGTGGCTTTGAGAACCTTGTATGGCATAAGATAAATATCCGCAGCGGAATTTATTTGTTTAAAGGATCGCTTACTAATTTTCATTTAAGCCAGCGCTTCGATCTTAAATACACTGACCTTAATTTGCTTATTGCAAGCAGGAGATAGAAATATATTCATAGAAAAAAATGCAACATTTGCTGTTATCATTTTGCGCTGATTAAAAAAAAATTACATTAAAAAGACAAATTATTAATCCTTAATACAACGCACAGGATACCCATCTATCTTTTGAGGGTTGCCAATGGATACAGAAGCTGAAGTACGCGGCATTTCCATATAAGTGGCGAAAGTTTTTCGGGGTTCATATTCTGTACTACTCCAAAAAAAGCCGATCCTGCCAATGTAATCAAACCCATAAATTCCATCACGCCTGCCACTCGGAAGGCTGGTTAATCCGCTACTATTCGTTGCGCCTGTATTGGGGCTTTTCCAATGTGAAGTGCCTGTTTCTTTCAATGCACCTCCGGCGGTGTTACTGCTATATTTACTATACCCATCAATGCCTGCACCCGGGTCAATACTCTTTATCAATGCCATCATTTCGTTTTCGGAAGGAATGTGCCAGCCCTTTGGGGCTAAACCGCGTGGGTCATTTACAGCATACCAATTATACAATTTTCCATAAGTGGCCCCATAAGTGGCTGAATCATTATTGTACCAGCACCAGGCGCCGGTTGTAAGGGTAGACCATTCTGTTTGGTCAGCTACCTGCGGAACAGGATCACCATTTCGGTAAGTATTAACGTCTAAATTTTTTAACATCCAAACCTGGTTAGAGATTTTAATACCTGGATAATTATCTGTAGCTGGGTTGCCAATGGAATCTGTTTTTGCATTGCTGTTAGGGTTGTCGTTTTTTTGAAGATTTATAGCACTATCAACAATTTTGTCTTTCGATTTGCCTGATAGCATATTTATAATTCCCCAAATACCAACAACTAAAATAATAACTCCAACGCCAATAAAAATATATTTTTTTGAACTGGTGTTTTTTGTTTCTATTGCACCGGAGAAATTTTCCGGTTGCAATGTTTCTGTGGCTTTTTTCTTTTCTGTTTCCTCTATCTTATCAATAGCAGTTAAAGCGTCTAATTTGTATTTTCCATCAGGGTAATTACCTACATACTGCCTGTATGCAATGTGTGTATTTTTTGCCCTGCTCTTTTCCCAAAACAGCGTTTCATTTTCTTCATCCTTTTGTTCGGCTGCTAATTTATTTATGAGTTGCTGCGCTTTTTCTTTATGCAAACCCATTATGGATTCATCCAGGTATTTTTTGTAGGATGATATTGAGTTTATCCTGTTTGCTTCTTCCCATAATTTACTTTCCGATTCTTCTATATTTTTTTTTTCATCAACCGGAGTTACTTCACTTATCATGGCCGGATCAACTTCCGGTTCCTGTTTTTGTATAACTGCTTTCTTGTTACTTCCGGCAGTATATCCCAATAATTCAAGCAATTGATCCAGCGCTGTTTGATAGTCTCCTGTAAAATCAATATGTTGTAATCTCTTTAGCCTGAAAGGTGCTTTACATTCACTTAACAGCACAGGTATTACGGTTTTATTACTCTCCAGTGCATAGGAAACTTCGTCCATTACATTATTGGATGCAACGGATGCCGGAGAAAGTACAACAATGAGGCGTGAGGCTGAGCCTAATGCATCTTCAATAGAAGCATCCCAGCGGCTACCCGCTTTGATATCAAGCTGATCAAGCCAGAGGTCGGCACCTGCATTCCGTAAATCTTTTGCCAGTGTGAGTACAAAATTTGAATCTGACCTGGAATAACTAAAAAAAGAAGTTTCTTTTGTCATCGTAATTACATTTGGTTTTAACTACAGGTGTTGTTTAGGTTGCGATAACCTTTGTGTTTATTTATTAATGCGAATCCATCATTCAACTTCATTCATTACTAATATTTTTATTTTCTTTTTTGTTGTTTAGTTGCGTCGGGCTAATTACAATTCCAAAGTAACTGTTTTATTTAGTTCATCCAAAACATTGGGAATGCATATTAGTGTTTCTCTTTTTTTATGTAACTATTTTTCTGTTGTTTTAATATAAAAATATCCGGTAGAGCTTTAGATATCGAATGGCGGCGGGGCTGTAAATTTTTAATATTTATTCCCGCCGTTGTTAGCGTTAAATAAGGTAATGCATGAGAGCGCACCAACGATAAGACTTGCAAATAATTTATGTAGATATTATCTCCTAAATTTTATGAAACATAAGAAGATAAATTTGGTTTCTTACACATTGGGTTGCGTTGTAAAGTTGTTGGTGCACCTCCTTCACAAAACCAAATTGAACACCAACAAGGGCAGAAAAATGGATGATGCTCTTAGCGAAAATGCAATATTTGGACTGTCGCCTTCTCGTCCACTTTCGTATTTGTAATGATGACTTCCAAAACCAACAATACTTGGCCCCCACATTTTTGGTTCAAGTCCTGTTTGTTTTTTTATGAGTTGGATAAGGCTAAAACTGTCCTTCCGCTTCGTTTCATCTTTTACGGCACTAATGAAGTCGTCGACACTAATTGAAGTTTGTGTGGTTTTATTTTTTGCCATTGTGTATTTAGTTTAGTCTTTTTTGAACACAGAAAGAAAAAGCGTCGGCTTAGATTTTGTTTCAAAATCAGATGGATAACCGTCGCCTTTAAGATTATAGCAAATTGTTAGGTTCTCATTGTCAAGTTTATAAATTGCAGTAAGATGCTTGCCCGTATTGACACCTTCCTTTCCGTAAATATCCATTTGTCCATTCTTATATATCAATGTCCCCTTGTCCACACTCTCTGCACTAAAGGTGTATATGCTGTCGTTGATAATTAGTTTCTGTTTTTGGAAAACAACTGGTGGTAAATCCTTTCCACCAATTTCTTGCTTTGTTGGTGTCCAACTACCATTAAGAACATTTAAACTAAGTGAGGCCTTTTTTGTCGTTGCACAACCAAAGGTTAAGCAAATGAATGTTAAGATAAATAACTGTCGCATATCGGTATATTTTTTTTGTCAAAGTTGATTTTTTATTGTCGTCTGTTTGAGTTTACAGGGTCGTCAGAATGCTTGCTGCCAACGGGAGTTTGTGAAAAAACTCACGTTCCATAAATATACACATTATGTGAATTACCTGGTCATTGTATGATTTTTGTAAAAAAATAGCGTATGCAATTCATGCAAGGCAAAAACCGCCACCAAACCTATTTCAGCACAGTAGAACCGGTGTGGGGAACGCTGATAAATTTTAGAGGCATGAAAAGATTAAATGCAAGAGGAATAAAAGCAGCCAATAAAATGCTGCTGATAGCAGCCACAGTTTATAATTTAAAGAAGTGGCTAAAGTTTACCGCACCAAAAACAAATATCACAGCAATGGTGAAAACAAAAACAGGGGAAGGTTTTGTCTTTATTAAAAATAGTTCACTGCAGCTTATTGACCCGTCCTGAAATAAGTTGACAGTTTTAAATAATAATCCTGATATAGGTTTACAAATATAATTCGTCCTGATTAAGGTTGACATTTTTAGGGTTTGCCCTGCGCAGGCAGAAAAAAATCGTAGCCCCACAGCTAAAG